>CATKXE010000130.1 GCA_949840465.1 uncultured Lachnospiraceae bacterium
AGCATCTGCCTTACAAGCAGAGGGTCATAGGTTCGAGCCCTATAGGTCCCATTTATGATGTGAGAACATCATAAGGAATGCCGCAGTGGCGGAACTGGCAGACGCACAGGACTTAAAATCCTGCGGGACTAATCTCCCGTACCGGTTCGATTCCGGTCTGCGGCATTGGTGAAAAGTGGAGGAAACGCTGTAGAGTCAACGTTTCTTCCCTTTTTTATGTATTCAAAAGTTGATTACACTTGATTACACTTATTATATATCTAAGATATCTGCCATGATTTGGCTTGCCTGTTGCTTTTCAGGCAGAGCATCCGCTAGTGTACTGACCACATTATATCTGGCGAAACTCCGCAGAATAAATTTTCATCAGCAAGGCGGAGAAGGGAGGCGATGCGGTGGCATCGTTGACCGCCGACAACGCAGTCTGATGGAAATTTAGGCAAGGAGGTTTGCCTGAATATAATGCGGTCAGTACACTAGTTCAATTCCATATATATAGTGCGAATGCGGATGATATTAAGGACGAAGTAGGAATTCATGCAAGAGAAAAAAGCACAGAAATTATCAGGCATGCCTTGAATCTTGGAATTAATTTTTTTGATACGGCGAACGGTTACTCAGCAGGAACGAGTGAAGAATATCTGGGACGGGCAATTAAAAAGAATGTGTCAAGAGATAAAGTTGTCATTGCATCAAAGGTGTATTTTAACGAAGGCAGGCTGTTACGAAAAGCAATCAAACGAGAGATTGACGGGACCCTTACGCGCCTTGGCACAGACTATCTGGATCTGTACATCATTCACCGTTTTGATTACGATACGCCAATATGCAGCTTACAGCAAAGAAACATGGTTGGACGCCGTTTTCTGCCATGGAAAATCATTATAACCTTCTGTACCGGGAGGATGAAAGGGAACTAATTCCGATCTGTAGGCAGATGGGTGTTTCTTTGATGCCATACAGCCCCCTTGCCGCCGGACATCTGGCAAGATCTGGATGGCCGTCAGATACTCTGCGGGGGCAGACTGACAGAGTAGCAAAAGGTAAGTATGACCGTATGGAACAACAGGACATGCGGATTGTACATCGTGTCAGAGAACTGGCAGAAAAGTATGAATGTTAAATGTCGCAGATTGCATGGCATTGGGCAAAGGGAGTGGCTTTCCCGATTATTGGAGCGACAAAGCTGCAGTATTTCAATGAAGCTGTCGGTGCACTGGATTTAAAATTGACACATGAAGATATCGCATATCTGGAAGAGCCTTATGTACCGCATCCGATTGTTGGCGCATTTGATAGTAATCCGAAGCAGGGCGTGATGCTTTTGGATGAAAAAAAGTGATAGGGAGGAACAAAAAGATAAGTCTGCCTCTGTACTTTGGATGGTTGAAATCATTTGGTTGTCGGATTATAATGATAGGACGATAATGTTTACAGAAAGATCGGGAGAATCTATGGAATATCAAAAAGGAAAAGGGGAGGCGTAACAAATGAAACGGCTGTTTTTACTGGAAGATGATCTGAGTTTAATAAACGGGCTTTCCTTTGCCATTAGGAAGCAGGGCTATGAAATAGATGTTGCCCGTACCATGTTAGAAGCAGATGATTTATGGACAGAAGGAAAATATGATCTGGTTATTCTGGACGTATCGCTTCCCGATGGTTCCGGCTTTGAGTTCTGCAGGAAGATACGGCGGACTTCAAAAATACCCATCATGTTTCTCACTGCCGCTGATGAAGAAACAGATATTATTATGGGACTTGACATTGGCGGTGATGATTACATTACAAAACCTTTCAAATTGGCGGTATTCCTGTCAAGAATTAACGCATTGCTCCGCAGGAGTGAAAATTTCAATACAGCCGATACAGAATTAAGCTCAGGCGGCATAAATATAAAACTTCTGAAGGGTGAGGTTTATAAACAGGAAAATTTGCTTGACCTGACAGTAAGCGAGTATAAATTATTGCGTCTATTCATGGAAAACCCGGACCAGATACTTTCTTCGGACCAGATTCTAGGAAAGCTGTGGGATTTAAGCGAAAATTATATAGACAACAATTCTCTTACCGTATATATCCGCAGGCTTCGCACAAAGATCGAGGACAATCCGGGAGAACCAAAACGGATCATTACGGTACGCGGCATGGGTTATAAATGGAATACGACAGATTGAGGTACAGAATGAAAATATTTGTAAACCGAAAGATCCGCTTTCTTTTTGCCGGTATCTTATGGTGTGTCATAGCTTTTACATTGATTTCAGTGTTGTTCGCATTTTTTGAAGTTAAAAATGCGATGTATTACATCATTGGCTGCGGTTTGTGTATGGCGGCTGTCATACTGTTGTTCTGCTATGCGTATTTCAAGGAACAGCATAAAATCATGGAACATGCCATAGCGCAGATTACAGAATATATATCTGGCGACAAAAATGTTACGATTGAGTGCAACGACGAGGGTGAGCTGTACAGGCTGTTCCATGAAGTGAATTCATTGGTTTCCATCCTGAATGCCCACATTGAAAATGAGGGGAAGGAGAAGGAGTTCTTAAAAAATATAATTTTAGACATATCTCACCAGTTAAAGACGCCTTTGACCGCGTTAAATATCTATAACGGGATTATACAGGGAGAGGCAGAGAGTATACCTGCCATCAAAGAGTTTGCTGATTTTTCAGAACAGGAACTGGAAAGGATCGAGACGCTGGTGCAGAACCTGCTGAAAATCTCAAAATTTGACGCAGGTACAGTTGTGATGATGAAAACATCGGAAAATATATCTGAGATGATGGAGTGCATAGAAAAACAATTCTCATTCCGCGCGGGGCAGGAGGGGAAAGAGCTCCTCCTTGAGGGAGATGAATCCATTGATTTTATCTGTGACCGTAACTGGCTGATGGAGGCAGTGGGAAATATTGTGAAAAATGCTTTAGACCATACGGAAAAAGGGGATTTTGTCAGGATTGAATGGAAACTGTCAGCATCGGAGCTTAAGATTACGGTAAAAGATAACGGAAGCGGAATCCATCCGGAGGATTTGTACTATATCTTCAAGAGGTTTTACCGAAGCCGGTATTCCAAGGACACGCAAGGAACCGGGCTTGGCCTGCCTCTTGCGAAATCAATTATAGAAGCGCATGGGGGAAGTGTTGCGGTTGACAGTGAGCTGGGGTATGGCACGATATTCTATCTGCACCTTATTGAACATTAGCAGTTCAATAAGTATACATTGCCGCCCCCTGAAAATGGAATCCTACAAAATTGTAGGATGATTGTAATATTACAGTAAGGTTTGCGTGCTATGATTTTCGTACATTGAAAATGAAGTCCCGGATTCATTTTCGATGTACGAATTTTTATACCCATCCGGGCATCCCGCAATTCTTGCCCCTGGCGGGGCGGGGGGCCTATCGTCCGGCAAGGTATTTGAAGAAAGAGGTGTTGTATCTGTGAATTTATTGGAAGTAAAATCAATTTCTAAAGTCTATGGAGAGGGCGATACCGCTGTACATGCCCTGAAAAAAGTTAGCTTTTCGGTGCCGAAAGGAGAATTTGTGGCAATTGTCGGGGAGTCCGGTTCCGGAAAGAGTACTCTTCTTAATTTGATCGGCGCGTTAGATACGCCTTCCTTTGGCAAAGTATATATCGGCAATAAGGATATCTTTGCGATGAAGGAGAAAAGCCTTACCGTCTTTCGGCGCAGGAATATCGGGTTTATTTTCCAGAGCTTCAATCTGATTCCGGAGCTGACGGTGGAACAGAATATCATCTTTCCGGTACTGCTCGATTACCAGAAGCCAAACCAGAGATATCTGGAGGAGCTGCTGGCAGTATTGAATCTCACGGAACGCCGGCATCACTTGCCAAGCCAGCTCTCAGGCGGTCAGCAGCAGAGAGTGGCAATTGGACGGGCGCTGATTACCCGTCCCGCCCTCATCCTGGCGGACGAACCAACCGGAAACCTGGATACGCAGAACAGCCGGGAGGTCATCGGACTCTTAAAAGAAGCTTCAAAAAAATATGAACAAACGATCATCATGATCACCCACAGCAAGGGCATCGCACAGACAGCGGACCGTATCTTACAGGTATCGGACGGAGAAATGACAGATTTTGGGAGGGTGCAAGACGTCCGGGGGACGTCTGTTATGCACGGACCGGAATGGAAAGGAGACAGGGAATGAAAAGTTATCTCAGCCTAATTCCGATTTCTGCACGTGTACACAGGCGGCAGAATCGTTTGACGCTTCTGTGCATTATTATCTCGGTGTTTCTTGTCACGGCTATTTTCAGTATAGCGGAGCTATCTCTTCGGGCAGAGAGCAGATACATGCAGGAGAAACACGGGAACTGGCATATCCGGATTGACGGTATTTCGCAGGAAACTGCAGAAGAGATCGGGGGACGCCCGGATGTCGAAGCCGCCGGCTGGTGTGAATCCTTTAACGCGGACGGAGATCAGCCCTATGATATCGGTGGAAAGAAAGCCGCTTTGTATGGCGTGGATGAAGCCTATATCACACAGCTTGTCAATGCGCTTGAAGAGGGCGGTATTTTGCAGAACGATAACGAAGTGATGTTAAGCGGCAATGCAAAACTTGCTTTGGATGTACAGGTCGGTGATACGGTGACAGTGCATACGCCTGCCGGTGATACGGCTTTTACCGTATCCGGTTTTGGCTCCGATGATAAAGAGTATTACAGGGGGCAGACGTATATGGTGGCTGTGTATATGACAAGAGATGCGTATCATGGGATTATGGCGGCAAATGGATGCGAGGAACATCCATCCTGCTATGTGCAGTTTCAGGAGGCGTCTTCCGAAACCATCATGGAGATTAGGGAGCAATATGGACTGACAGAGGAGAATATTTCTGAAAATACTGCCACAATGGGACTTTCAGGGCAAAGTAAGAATGAGAATATACAAAATATATATGGAATGGCGGCAGCGGCATTTGTCATGATATTGCTGGCGGGAGTATTGATGATTTCTGGAAGCCTGAATAGTAATATATCTCAGCGGACAAAATTCTTTGGCATGATGCGCTGTGTCGGCGCAAGCCGCCGGCAGATTATCCAGTTTGTGCGGCTGGAAGCCTTGAACTGGTGCAAGATGGCTGTTCCCGTGGGAGTTATCTTTGGCACGCTGGTTAGTTGGGGGATATGCGCGTATATGCGTTATGGAATCGGAGGAGAATTCGCCGCCATGCCGGTGTTTGCCATAAGTCCTGTCGGACTATTAAGCGGCGTATTGGTCGGTGTTGTCACTGTCTTGCTGGCGGCGCAGTCGCCTGCAAAGAGAGCAGCCAAAGTTTCCCCTGCCGCTGCGGTTTCCGGTAATTCCGAAATTGTCCCGGCGAGGCGGCGTGCAATCAAACGGGAAGTCGGAAGAGTAGAAAAAATGCTGGGTATTCATCACGCAACCGCCTCCAAAAGGAACTGGTTTCTGATGACGGCCTCTTTTGCACTTACGATTATCCTGATCCTATGTTTCTCGGTTGGTTTGGATTTTGCAGAGGGGCTGATGCCCTCCTTAAAATCCTGGCAGCCGGATATTACCCTGAACGGTTATGCCAACGCGCTGGTACTTGAACAGGATGTAAAAGAGAGGGCGCTGGGGATTCCCGGTGTTAAGAGTGCCTTTGGAACCGCCTATTTGGATCATGTTCCGGCTGCCTCTTCGCGGCAGGGAATCGACCATATCAAACTGGAGTCCTACGATGAGTTTTTATTGGAAAGTGTAAAAGATGAGGTGGTGGAAGGGGATTTGTCTGACATTTATGGGGACAGCGATAAGGTTATGACTGTTTATAATAAAGATAATCCTCTGAAAGTAGGAGATACGGTTCAGGTTGCGGGAAAAGAGGTTACAATCACCTGTTCTGTTACAGGAGCTCTGTTCCCGGGAGAGGGGCTTGTCATCTGTTCCCAGGAAACCTTTGAAAGACTGACCGGGGAGCAGGCGCTTACGATGGTCGGCGTGCAGCTTGGAGGCGATGGGGATGACGGAACGGTACGACAGATCAGCGAGCTTGTAGGAAGCGATGTGATTTTCACAGATGAAAGAGAGAAAACCGGTGAAATCAATACCACTTATCTTTTTATAAAGGTGGGCGTCTACGGCTTTCTGGCAATTATCGGGATGGTCAGCCTGTTCTATATTATTAACAGCATTTCCATCAGCGTAGCGGCGCGGACAAAACAATACGGCGCCATGCGGGCAGTCGGTATGGACAGCGGACAGCTTGCCAGGATGATCACGGCGGAAGCATTTACCTATGCTGTGTCTGGTCTTGTGGCTGGATGCGGAATCGGCCTGCCGATCAGTTATTTCCTGCATACCCTGCTGATTACCCGGTATTTCGGAAAGATATGGCATCCTCCGGTGGCAATGTTGTGTATCATTGTTGTATTTATGATGATCTGTGCGGCCGTGGCAGTATACGCTCCTGCAAAACGGATTCGTAACATGGCCATAACCGAAACAATCAATGAATTGTAAAAAAGAACAAGCTACTTACAACGAGTTTCATGTTTGGCGTGTGCTATATCCTCACCAACGCTTTGCAGGCTATGGGAGCAGCCAGTGGCCGATATCCTTTCGATATTGCTTGCCGCTGCTTTGTATGCCAGCACATACAAAAAGTTAAGTACACAGAAAATTGACACGCCCAAGGAAGCATAGAAAGCAAAAAATCCAGGCTTTTATTCCCTTACGATAATCGAAAAATTCTGGACAAGTGTTCGGACGGAATATCCGCTCGCTCTGTTCTTGACCAGCTAAGATAGAAGGCGTACAATGTATGTATATTTCCTTGAAACGCCTGAGGGCGTATGTTAAGATAAATTCATTATAAAGGATATGCCTTGTGGAAAGGGGCGTCAGGACATATGTGTAGAACATTTAATCTCTCAGGGTCTAATTGGGGCTGTCGGGAAATAGATAGTCCAATGAATAGAGGCGAAGATGCATATGTATCGTCGCCTCCATTAAAAATTAATGAAAAAAAAGAAAAAAGAT
>CATKXE010000131.1 GCA_949840465.1 uncultured Lachnospiraceae bacterium
GGCGCAAGCAAGGAGGGCGTTCTGGTGAAGGGATCCAACTATCTGGAAATCCTCTCTCAGACAAAGTATGTTGTTTTTGATAAAACGGGAACCATGACAAAAGGTGTCTTTGAAGTAAACGGGATTCACCATTCCACCATAGGGAACGAAAAACTGTTGGAGTATGCGGCTCTTGCAGAGAGTGCATCTTCCCATCCGATCAGCAAGAGCTTGCAGCGGGCATACGGGAAAGAGATTGACAGAACCCGTGTATCGGATATAGAGGAAATCAGCGGAAATGGCGTGACTGCGAAAGTAGACGGCATGGAGGTTGCAGCCGGGAACGATAAACTGATGAAACACCTGAATATTCCTTATCAGGACTGCCGCCAGACTGGGACGATTATACACATGGCAGTGGGTGGGAAATATGCCGGTCATATCGTGATTTCCGATATTATCAAACCTCATTCCAAGGCGGCGATTGCGGAATTAAAGAAAGCAGGCGTAGATAAATGCGTCATGCTGACGGGCGATGCAAAGAAAGTGGCAAATCAGGTCGCTGCCTCTCTTGGAATTGATGAGGTTTACAGCGAACTCCTGCCGGCAGACAAGGTGGATAAGGTGGAAGAACTCCTGCGGGTGAAGCTGGGCAAGGCAAAGCTGGCATTTGTTGGTGACGGTATCAATGACGCGCCGGTGCTTTCCAGAGCGGATATCGGTATCGCTATGGGGGCAATGGGTTCGGATGCGGCAATTGAAGCGGCGGATATTGTGCTGATGGATGATGACCCGATTAAGATTGCAAAAGCAATCAAGATTTCAAGGAAGTGTCTGCGGATCGTTTATCAGAATATTGTGATGGCGCTTGTTGTAAAGTTTGCCTGCCTTGCATTAGGAGCTGTGGGCATTGCAAATATGTATCTGGCGATTTTCGCAGACGTAGGCGTTATGATTCTTGCTGTGCTGAATGCAATCCGTTGTCTGTTTGTGAAAAAACTGTAAGGGAGCTGTTTGCCCTTGCACCGGATATTCAGTTTCTTGGAGAAGAAATCGGTTTGCAGGAAATGAAAGCGGAGCTTTAGGATTTTAGACCCGGTTGAAGGGACTACAAACCTTATGCACGATTATCAGCGCAGAAGATATGGCGTATATGGAAATCTGGGTGAAACCGCCGCTGCCTGAGAATGTAAAATAAATCTGGCAAGATCAGGTATAGGCAAAGCCGGCAGGGCTCTCACTTTACCCGCCGGCTTCATTTTTTATGCAGACAGTGTATGCCTGTTATTCTTTCTGTCGTCTGAATAGGAAAAGATAGAGCAGCAACCAGACGATGCAGTGAGCCGCAAGGATGACGATATCTTTGCCTGGGACTATAGCGCTGCCGTTTGCCATATTCATCAGTCCATAAAAGGCCGCACTAGATGGCAGCAGATAAGAGAATTGGAACAGCACGCTATGACCGGGAACCATCAGGTAGAAAAAGATGGGCGGCGCAAGGAATAAAATCATGATTATTTTGATGTATACAATCCCAATCATCAGCCCCTCTGAAAAATGCCCGATATACAGTCCTGCCAGTGCCGATATAAAAGCAGACAAAATAATTATGAGAATTAAGGGAACTACCTGTGACAGTGTGAGCTTCATACAGATCAGCGCCGTCAATATGGTAGACAGGATACCTCCGATAAATCCCAAAAGGATTTTCTGTATCAGATAGGATCTGGCTGTCATGGGAAGTATCCTGTTGATAAATGTGACGCCGTCTTCTTTTTCTGTAATTATGTTCATTGCATTGAAGGTACATCCCATGAACATGGCAGTAACCAGAGTGATTACAATCAACAGGGATTTTAAGCCGTCATTGCCGCTAGATACCGGGACAACTGTATTTTTATACATATGCTCTTCCCCACGGCTTTCATATAACCAGGGAAGTGTGTCTGCTATAACCCTGTTTACCTCCAGTTCGTCACCGGAGCGGAAAGAACGGATGCCCCTGCCTGCTCTTAGGACGCCGATCATTTGTGTAGAGGGGTTATTGACTGCCTGATGAAGATCAGCGATGGTTTCATATTCTGTAACACATCCGTTTGATTTCAGCCATGCGGCTGTCTCACTGGAAAGGTCATTTTTCAAAATCCCAAATGAGGTTTCACTCATAGTTTGAAGGCTCACACCAGACAACAGGCTGACTGCTATGCCCACAATAATTGGTAATAGAAAAGTCAAGACGCACATCTTATCACGCCGGATATTTTTTAGTTGATATTTAAGTCTTTTCATCTGGTTATCCCTCCCTGGACATTTCACGTGTCAATGTCTGATGGGCAATCAAAAACAGCAGAATAACCATTCCCAGACAAGTAACGTAATAGGAAGTTTTGACCGTTGAGACGGAAAAATATGCGGCTTTCAATGCTGCAAACAGATGATACATGGGATGGTAAACAATCCAATCCCATGAAACCCCAGTCTGGCCCGCCAGAAAAACAGGTGTTGTAACAAAAATGGCAATGACCAGGTAGAGCAGTGAAAACTGTTTAAAATCAGGCAGCCTGATTGCAAAGAAGAAACCGGTCAACGCCATAATAAGTGATAATATACCAGCCTGAATAAGTACGGCCGGCAAAACCGCAATGCCGTGCCGAAGCCCTAGATTCAGCGCTGTCAAAAACACAGTAAAGACCAGATCCGAGAGTAGGAACACAAGCAGCTTAGACAGAATGAATACTGCCTTGTTGACCGGAAGTATTCCATGTACCCGGATCACACCCATCTGCTTTTCCTTGAACAGCATGGAAGCAAGCCCTAAAAAGCCGACTGCAGACAGCTCAAAGAACAAAAACTCAGCGGTGATTTCACGTCTGTTTTTCATACTTCTGCTATTTGTACCAATCATTTCCGCCTGGCCCTTTATATTTCCGTTTAATACTGCCTTGGCCCAAATTGTGCGGTAATGATCCATCGTGTCAATGCCGGAAGCGAGCATATAGAATTCCGGTTGATCAGAGGCAAGATCAATGCCCACAGAATACCGGTCGGCACAGGCTGACTCCAAAGCGTCTCTGGTATCCACCCTGGTCATGTAATCTGACAGGGCTGTCTGTTTGGCCTGCGGATCATATAAATAAACAGGGTAAATCTCCTGATCCAAATTCACATACACGAAATTGATATAGCAGGAATACAGAACAAGGGAGGCAAGCGCCAGAATGACAAACTTACTGGACAGCATGAGCCTGAAATCCTTCTTTAGTAAATGGGATAATTTCTTCCACATTAAGACAACCCCCTTCCTGCGTACTGGATAAATATATCCTCTAAAGTCGGCTCTTGAGAGTGGACGCTGATCAGTTCGTCATATGCGAAAGGAATACCAGATTTCAGCTCCTGGGACAAAATCGTCTGTTCTTCCCGCCTGCCCTGATACAGATAATCAAAAACAATGCTGCGATTACTGTTCTGTTCCTTTAAATTTTTCGGTGTGTCAAGGGCGACAATGTTCCCTCCCGCGATAAAGGCTACCCTGTCACAGAGCAGGTCAGCGTCCAGCATATTATGGGTCGTCACGAATACGGTTGTCCCTTTCTGACGCTCTTTCTCTATGATCCTGCGAAAGAGGACGGCGCCGGTAGGGTCAAGGCCGCTAGTCGGTTCATCCAGGAACAAAAGCTTTGGATTGCTGATCAGGGCCCTCGCCATACTGACACGCTGGCGCATCCCCTTAGAATAAGAGGACACCGGTTTCTTCCGGAAGTCCCGTTTGAATTCCAGCTCGTCAAGCAGTTCTTCCGCATTTCTCAGCTGTTCACTGGGATAGAAAGAGGAAAAATAATGCAGATTGTCAAGGGCGCTTAAATTCGTATACAGATAGGGGAATTCAAACAGGACGCCAATCTGCTGAAAAAAATCCTGGGTATGTACGGTCCTTAAATCTTTTCCGAACAGGGATACCATACCGCCATGCCCTCTCAGGATACCGGTCAGAATCTTTTGTGTCGTAGACTTCCCGGAACCATTCGGGCCCAGGAAGCCGAAGATTTCCCCGTCGCCTACGGTGAAATTCAAGCCATGTAAAGCCTGTTTGTCTTTCCCATAGGAAAAAGTAAGATTCTTTACTTCGATCATTCGTCATCCTCCCATTTCCCATGCGTGCCCTTTTTCCTTTCCTGTTCCCGGTTGCTCCACCATTTCATGAACTTTACCTTAAATGGGACAGAGATTGCCAGCACGGCCAGAATCATGATCCACCAGTACCATTCCAAACCTAAAAACATAATCATTACCTCCTTTTCGAGGGATTCCCTCTTGATGGAGTAAGAATAAAAAAGTGCGTTGAAGTCCATGTGAAGTCGGTGTGAAGTTGGTGTGAAATTCGAAAGCCGAAGCCTTTTGGTGAAGATTCGTTTTATTTTACAGTAGGAATGGAAAAATAGAATGTTACTCCGTCTCTCTGGTTGGCAGCGCCATACGTGAAATGCTGCATAGTAAGAATCTGTGCGACAATCGCAAGTCCCAGTCCGGAACCACTGTATTTTGCATTCTTATCACGATAAAATTTTGTCCAGATTTTTGAAAGCGTTTCCTGCGGGACAGGCGGCCCTTGATTATAGATTGAAAAGTTCAGCATAGTTTCCTGCTTTTTCAGCAGCAGCTTTAAAATGCCGCCCGGCCGGACGTTTCTCTTAGCATTCATAATCAGGTTGTTAAGTACTTGTTCCATCCGGCTTTTGTCGGTATGGACATAGACAGGCTGCTCCGGCAATTCATATTGCAGTTCAAAATCAGCGTCCGGGGTATCAAGCAGCAGCCTTCCGGCAACGGTCTCTAAAAATTCAACAAAGTCAAAACGTTCCGGGTGAAGCTGTGTTGCTCCGCTTTCCAGTGCGGACAAATCAAGCAGGGTAGTAATCAGGCTGCCCATGCGTTCCGTTTCAGCTATGATGACTTTGGAATAATTCTGTCTTTTTGCTTCGTCTGTTTCATCCTGCAATCCTTCGGCATAAGCCCGGATAATACCCAGTGGGGTTTTCATTTCATGGGAAAGGTTATCTACCAGCTCTTTCCTCTCATCCAGCAGACGCTTCTTTTGTTCTACATCCTGTTCTAATTTCCCGTTAGCTTTTTCTAAATCCTTAAATGCCTGCTGCAGGCTTTCCGCCATTTTGTTCAGGCTGCCGGACAATTCGCCAAATTCATCTGCTGTATCTATTGTACATGGCGAAGAAAAATCCAACTGCGCCATATGATAGGCAGCCTGATTAAGTTTGGAAATAGGATCTGAAATAAATCGCCCCATCAGGTAATCTATTGCCAGAACCAGAGGGATAACAAAACCAAGCCAAATCAATGCAGATGTGTTTGGATCGCTAGATAACTGAGTGGATATAACATAAGAAATGATCAGAATGATTCCGGCAATTTTAGAAACCATGATAATTTTCTTGCGGACGGTTCGTAATGTGAAATTATCTTTTATCATCATATGCCACCTCGAATTTATAGCCGGAACGGATCAGTGTAACGATATGTCTGCCCTCATTGCCTAATTTCTGGCGCAGGGTTTTGATATGCGTGTCTATTGTTCTGGTCGTTCCTTCAAAATCATATCCCCATATCCGGTTAAGCAGTTGTTCCCGGCTGAAAATCTGGCCTGGGTTTGACATAAGAAAATGCAGCAGTTCATATTCCTTGTAGGTCAGGGTAATTTCCTGTCCCTCAAGAAAGACCTTATGCGAGGCTGGAATGATTGAAATTTTTCCGGCGCTCACTGTATCTGATGGAAGGACGGAAGAACGGCGCAGTAAGGCATCGGCCTTTGCCAGCAGCACTCTGGGGCTAAAGGGCTTTGTCATATAGTCGTCTGCACCAAGGTCATATCCTTTCAGTTTATCGTCCTCGCTTTCTTTGGCGGTCAGCATGATAATCGGGAGACTGCTGATTTCCCTTGCCATTTTACAGACGGAAAATCCGTCAAGATGGGGCATCATTATGTCCAGTATCATCAGATCCATAGGATTATTTTTCAGCGCAAGCAATGCATCTACACCATCATCTGCCGTAAAACAGGTATGGCCGCCCCTCTGCATATATTCAACAATAATTTCCTGCATTTTCTTTTCATCTTCGACAATTAGAATCTTTGCCATTGGTGTGATTCCTCCTGGTATCTTGATAGAATATAATTAATTATAAGGTCGTTTTTCTGAAAAAGCAATTACAGAAAAGGATCTAATGCTTCCTCCGATAAGTTCCGTTTTTTTTGACGGACAGATTTACGATACGTTCAGTCTGATATTAAGTCTAAATTGGAACGCCTTCATTTCCCTTTTATCCACATGGTGTTAATGCAACCATTAATGGTTCTGAGGAAATTTACCGGGTGTGAAGGATGGATTGATTGAGGTTGGGAATTACAACGGTAAACGTCATAAGTATGTCACACTGACGAAAAAAGGTGAAGAGTTTTCAAGAAAAACGGTTGATCTGGTTCTTGCGGAAGAAGTTGCAGCTATCAAATATACATATTACAAGGCGCAGGGGAAGACCGACAAGGCCAACGCTTACTTTACCTTGTCCATGCTTCTCACTTCGGCTATAGCCGTAATCTGCTGGATCGGACTCAATGTTTTTGATGACCAGCTGCTCCGTCTGTTTGGTGCGGATAATGCTCTCCTGCCATTGGCTAAGGCATATCTTCGCCCGATTCAATTTGTGATTCCGGCATATCCGTTCACGCAAATGCTCGCCGCTTACCTTAGAAACGATAATGCGCCGGGGTTTGCGGCCTTTGCGACTTTATGCGGCGGATGTTTCAATATTTTCGGAGATCTGTATTTTGTGTTTGGGCTTAACATGGGTATATTTGGCGCAGGCCTTGCGACCGCTATCGGTGTAACGCTGACGATTGCGGTTATGGTCTCTCACTTTTTCAGCAGGAAAAACGCGCTCAGGTTATCACGGGTTCATAGTTATATTCATAAGGCAAAAGAGCTGGTGTTCAACAGCTGT
>CATKXE010000132.1 GCA_949840465.1 uncultured Lachnospiraceae bacterium
GATGCCCCGTCAGCTTGCCGCGGGGTGTTTGACGATAAGAAGTGAAAGAATTTGAAAAGAGAAAAAGGAGACAGGGGTTTTGTCGATAAAATGTTTGTCGGGGCCGTTGTCTCTTTTGCTGTAAACAGCCCTTTACAGAATCCTTAACAGAGATTATAATATTTAATGCAAAAGAAGAGAACAGCCCGGACAGAAAAATACAGGCGACGGTTAGTGCCAGGTATATAACCAATCTGTTAAAGGAAATTGGTTACAAAGGAGGAGATAAATATGGGATATAATGTAGCCATTGACGGACCGGCGGGTGCGGGAAAAAGCACGATCGCCAAACTGGTGGCAAAAGAAAAGGGATATATTTACGTAGATACCGGGGCGATGTACCGTGCCCTGGCAGTTTATTTTCTGGAAAAGGGAATCGATGCAAAAGACACCGGACAGATTATTGCGGCTGCGCAGGAAGCGGATGTAAGCATCCGATATGTGGACGGCGTCCAGCAGGTATATCTGAACGGAGGAAATATTACATCAAAGCTTCGTACCGAAGAGGTAGGCAATATGGCCTCTATGACCTCGCCGATTCCAGAGGTCAGGGAAAGGCTTCTGGAACTCCAGCGTTCTCTTGCAAGGGAAAAGGATGTGGTTATGGACGGCAGGGACATCGGAACGAATATACTCCCCGATGCGGATGTGAAAATCTACCTGACAGCCAGCGTAGAGACCCGTGCAAAGCGCAGATATAGAGAATTGGCTGAAAAAGGGATAGAATGTAATTATGAAGAGATTGCAAAAGACATTCAGGAGCGCGACATGCGCGACATGAACCGGGAGACAGCGCCTCTGCGGCAGGCAGAAGGCGCTGTTCTGGTGGACAGCTCGGACATGACGGTATCAGAAGTAGTGGATGCGGTTGTAAAAATGTGCCAATAGAGTTTCAGGTTTTTGAGAGAGAGTTTGCGATATGAGCGTACATGGAATATGTTGTATGTCCCCAATAGGGAGGCTTAAGAAAGTGAAAGGGGAAACCCGTCCATGAAGGTAATATTAGCGAAGACGGCCGGCTTTTGTTTCGGGGTTCAGCGGGCCGTGGATACGGTATATCAGGAACTATCCCGTCAGGACGGCGGGCCGATCTATACCTACGGCCCTATCATCCACAATGAAGAAGTGATCAAGGATATGAAAAAGCACGGGGCAGTCGTCCTGCGATCCGAGGAGGAACTGGATGCCGTCACAGACGGGACGGTCATTATCCGTTCCCACGGGGTGGAAAAGCGGATCTATGACAAGCTGGAGGAAAAACATGTTTCCATTGTGGATGCAACCTGCCCCTATGTGAAAAAGATTCACAAAATTGTCCAGAAAGAAAGCAGCCTGGGGAATGCAGTCATCATTGTCGGCAATCCAAAGCATCCGGAAGTTCAGGGAATCCGCGGATGGGCGGGAAAAGAGGCAGCGATCGTCCAAAATGCGGAAGATATAGAAAAATTATCCATAAAAAACGACAAAAAAGTTTGTGTCGTTGCGCAAACGACATTTAATTACAAGAAATTTCAAGATTTAGTTGAAATTATTCGTGAAAAGAGTTATGATATAATTGTTTTAAATACAATCTGTAATGCGACGAAGGAACGGCAGACGGAAGCACGGCGTATTGCAGAAGAGGCGGATGCAATGATTGTGATTGGCGACAAGCACAGTTCCAACACCCAGAAGTTATTTGAAATATGTGCGAAAGCATGTGATGATACGTACTACATACAGACACTTGACGATTTGAATTGGAATCAATTAGGGTCAGTGGAAACAGTAGGTATTACAGCAGGGGCATCCACGCCCAACAAAATAATTGAGGAGGTTCAAAAAATGTCAGAATTATCTTTTGAACAAATGTTAGATGAGTCATTCAAGACAATCCACAACGGAGAAGTTGTAGAAGGAACTGTAATTGACGTGAAGCCGGATGAGATTATCCTGAATATCGGATACAAGGCGGACGGGATCATTACAAAGAACGAATATTCCAACGATTCTTCTCTTGATTTGACAACGGTTGTATCGGTAGGCGATGCAATGACAGTAAAGGTATTGAAAGTGAATGACGGGGAAGGACAGGTGCTGTTGACATATAAGCGGCTGGCGGCTGAAAAGAGTAATGAAAGGCTGAAAGAAGCTTTTGAAAATAAAGAAGTATTGAAAGCAACAGTAACCCAGATTCTTGGCGGCGGATTATGCGCAGAGGTGGAAGGCGTCCGCGTATTTATTCCTGCAAGCCTGGTGTCAGATTCTTATGAGAAGGATCTGAGTAAGTATGACGGCAAAGAGATTGAATTTGTGATCAGCGAATTTAATCCAAGAAGAAACCGTGTGATCGGCGACAGAAGGCAGCTTCTTGTAGCGGAACGTGCGGAGAAGCAGAGAGAACTGTTTGCACGTCTGCAGGTTGGCGATACCATTGAGGGCGTTGTAAAGAACGTGACGGACTTTGGCGCGTTTGTAGATCTTGGCGGCGTAGACGGACTTCTTCATATCTCCGAGATGTCCTGGGGAAGAGTGGAGAACCCGAAGAAGGTATTTAAGGTGGGGGATAACCTGAAGGTACTGGTAAAGGATATTAATGATACGAAGGTAGCTCTCAGCCTGAAATTCCCGGAGACGAATCCATGGGCGCATGCTTCCGAGGATTTTGCGGTTGGTTCCGTGATCACGGGAAGAGTGGCGCGCATGACAGATTTCGGTGCATTTGTTGAACTGGCGCCGGGAGTAGATGCATTGCTCCATGTGTCCCAGATTTCCAGAGCGCATGTTGACAAGCCGTCGGACGTACTTTCTATCGGACAGGAGATTCAGGCTAAGATTGTGGATCTCAACGAGGCAGATAAGAAGATCAGTCTGAGCATGAAGGCGATTGAGATGGCTGAACCGGCAGATGCACAGTAAGTTTGATTTCACAAAAAGAGTGTGTGGACGGAGACAAGAGAGTTTCCGTCCATTTTTTGTGTTTAGGCGAAATTACCAAAAATTGTATTAAAAATGGTACTGTTTGTTAAAAAAGGGACAAGATGTTTCTCGAAATATACAATAAATTCCCGAAAATTACTGGATTTTGTATACAAAGTACTGTAAAATAATATTATGTGAAAAGAAGAAAGGAAGGAAAAAAAGAATGGGACTTTTAACTTTTAAAGGTGGAATCCATCCGAATGACGGCAAGAGTCTGGCAAAAGACCAGCCAATCACAGAAGTGCTGCCAAAGGGTAATCTGGTGTATCCACTTTCCCAGCATATCGGTGCGCCGGCAATCGCAGCCGTAAAAAAGGGCGACCATGTGTTAAAAGGCCAAAAGATTGCAGACGCGGGCGGATTTGTCTCCGCACCCGTGTATGCGTCTGTGTCAGGGACTGTAAAGGCACTGGAAAAGCATTTAAACCCGACCGGCAGCAATGTGGATTGTATCGTCATTGAGAATGACGGAGAATACCAGGAGGTGGAGTATGAGCCTGTAAAGCCTCTGGCGGAATTATCCAAGGACGATATCCTGAAAATAATCGGGGAAGCGGGAATTGTCGGTATGGGCGGCGCGGGATTTCCTACTCGGGTGAAGCTTTCACCGAAAGAACCAGAGAAGATTGATTATATCATCGCCAACTGTGCAGAATGTGAGCCTTATATTACAGCCGATTACAGAAGGATGCTGGAGAATACAGAGGAGCTTGTCAGCGGGATGCGGGTCGTACTCTCCATGTTTGAACATGCTCAGGGAATCTTCGGCGTGGAGGATAACAAGAAGGACTGTATTGAGAAGCTCCAGGAGGCTATCAAGGATGAACCGCGTATGAAGGTCTGTGCGCTGCAGACCAAGTATCCGCAGGGCGCGGAGCGTCAGTTGATCTATGCGCTGACCAAGAGAGCCATCAATTCCACGATGCTTCCTGCAGATGCGGGATGTATTGTGGACAATGTGGAGACGTTGATCGGTATACATAACGCGGTGATTTGCGGAAAGCCTCTGATGGAGAGGATCGTCACTGTCAGCGGAGATGCTGTGGAGAAGCCGGGGAATTTCAGGGCGCTTCTGGGAACGAACCAGAAGGAACTGGTCGATGCGGCAGGGGGCTTCAAGGCAGAGCCAAAGAAGGTGATTTCCGGCGGGCCTATGATGGGATTTGCAATGATCACATTGGATACGCCGGTGACAAAGACGTCTTCTGCAATTTTGGCATTTAAAGAGGATATTGTGGCGAAATCTTTATCTACGCCCTGTATCAACTGCGGACGCTGTGTGGAGGTCTGTCCCAGCCGGATCATTCCGTCCAGGCTTGCGGACTTTGCCGAGCGCCATGATGAGGAGACCTTTGTGGCACAGAACGGGTTGGAATGTGTGGAATGCGGTTCCTGCAGCTATGTGTGTCCTGCAAAGCGTGCCTTAAAGCAGGCCATCGGTTCCATGAGAAAGACGGCTCTGGCAAATAAAAAGAAGAAATAGAGAGGTGAAAGAACAGTGAATGGAAAATTAAACGTATCATCCTCCCCTCATATCCGGGATAAGGTGACAACCAGCAATATCATGCTGATGGTAGTGATCGCACTGTTGCCTGCTACTTTCTTTGGAATCTATAATTTCCGGCATGAGAATGCATGGCTGCTCGTTGTGGTTACCACAGGCGTGGCAGTGCTGACAGAATACTTATATGAGAAACTGATGAAAAAGCCCGTTACGATCAGGGATTTCAGCGCCGTGGTCACAGGACTTCTATTAGCATTGAACCTGCCGCCCACGCTGCCCCTCTGGATGGGGGCGCTTGGCTCTGTATTCGCGATTCTGGTCGTAAAGCAGTTGTTCGGCGGCCTGGGTCAGAATTTTATGAATCCAGCTCTGGGTGCAAGGTGCTTCCTTCTGATTTCCTTTACCGGGCGGATGACCTACTTTGTATATGACGGCGTGACCGGGGCAACCCCGCTGGCAGAGTTAAAGGCGGGAGCTACTGTCAACTCCATGGAGATGCTGGTCGGAACAATTCGGGGAACCATCGGGGAGACTTCCGTACTTGCGATCATGCTTGGCGCCATGTTCCTGCTGCTGATGGGGATCATTGACCTTCGGATTCCGGGGACATACCTGTTGACATTTGTGATTTTTATCACTCTGTTCGGCGGACACGGGTTCGACCCCCAGTACATTACCGCGCATCTCTGCGGAGGCGGCCTGATGCTGGGGGCATGGTTCATGGCGACGGACTACGTGACCTCCCCGATCACGAAGGGAGGACAGATCGTGTATGGCGTCTGTCTGGGCGTGCTGACCGGATTGTTCCGTCTCTTCGGAGGTTCTGCAGAGGGCGTGTCCTATGCGATTATTATCAGTAACCTTTTGGTTCCGTTGATTGAAAAGGTTACTCTTCCAAAACCATTTGGTAAAGGAGGAGAGAAATAATGAATAAAATAGTAAAGAATACCGGGATCCTGGCGGCAATCACGATCGTTGCAGGCTGCCTTTTGGGACTGGTTTATGAGATTACCAAGGCGCCTATCGCACAGGCGCAGGAAAATGCAAAGCAGGAAGCCTACAGGACTGTCCTTGCAGATGCTGCGGAGTTTGCGGTGGATGAGTCATTTGACGCTGCAGGGGTCACAAATGCGCTTTCAGAAGCAGGTTACACCGGGGATGACATCACGGAAGTTGCGGTAGCAAAGGACAGTTCCGGTGCAGAGATGGGGTATGTGATTACGGTGACCTCCCATGAGGGTTACGGCGGGGATATTCAGATTTCCGTAGGGATCCTGTCTGACGGGACGGTGAAGGGAATCGAGATGCTTGACATCAATGAGACGGCAGGCTTGGGAATGAAAGCCGACGAGGCGGAATTTAAAGACCAGTTCAAGGATAAGCAGGTGGAGAAATTTACTTACACGAAAAGCGGCGAGGACGGGGATGACAAGATCGATGCGCTCAGCGGCGCCACCATCACGACGAATGCCGTGACAAATGCAGTGGATTCTGCGCTGGTTTATTTTCAAAATGTGTTAGGAGGTAGTGCTCAATGAATAAATATACAGAGAGGCTCTATAACGGCCTGATTCAGGAAAATCCTACCTTCGTATTGATGCTGGGAATGTGTCCTACGCTTGCGGTCACGACTTCCGCTATCAATGGAATCGGCATGGGGCTTTCCACGACAGTGGTTTTGGTATTGTCTAATATGCTGATTTCCATGTTGCGCAAGATCATACCGGATTCGGTGCGTATTCCGGCGTTTATCGTTGTGGTTGCATCCTTTGTGACAATCGTGCAGTTCCTGCTGCAGGGATTTGTCCCCAGCCTGTATGCATCGCTGGGGCTCTATATCCCGTTGATCGTAGTAAACTGTATCATTCTGGGCAGGGCGGAGAGTTATGCGTCTAAAAATCCGGTGCTGCCTTCTGTTTTTGACGGGATCGGCATGGGGCTTGGATTTACGGTAGGCTTAACGGCAATCGGGATCGTGCGTGAACTGCTGGGTTCCGGCAAGGCGTTTAATGTGCAGATCCTGCCTTCCTCCTATGAACCGATTACAATTTTCATTCTGGCGCCCGGCGCATTTTTCGTGCTTGCGGGACTGACAGCGCTGCAGAATAAGGCCAAGAAGAGGGCGCAGGCAAAAGGCGATCCGAGGGCAGAACTGATCGGATGCGGCACGGATTGCGCATCCTGCGGAAAAAAGGCGGTTTGCGGTTCCGCTGCTTTCGCAGAAAGCAAAGAGGGCAGTGCTGCAGATACAGGAAAGACAGAGTAGGAGGGGATAGAAGATGAAAGAATTATTATTGATCGCGGTTGCTTCCGCATTCGTAAATAATGTCGTGCTCAGCCAGTTTTTGGGAATCTGTCCGTTCCTCGGCGTTTCCAAAAATGTAAAG
>CATKXE010000133.1 GCA_949840465.1 uncultured Lachnospiraceae bacterium
AAGTGGTCTTTAGACCACAACAACCCACCGTCTTCAGACGGTGGTAGTTGAGTTTGTGGTGATTTAAGAATACCTTATTTAGGACTCATTTACTACTGCTTTTTGTCAGAAATTTTAAGTGCCAAAATGCGGTTATCCCCTCATAGACAACCGTTTTCGATAACGGTGAAGGGGTAGGAGCATTTGCTTTCAGGCACCTCTACTTTGAAAAATAAAATCACTGCGACATGGCTTACAACAGCCATCGCGCAGCGATTTTGTTCAACTTATGTTATGTAAAGTCAATAGTTATGCAAAGTCAGCTCTTGATTGATAGAAATCAAGGGCTTTTTTCTTACTTTAACTTAGCATAAAATCATGATACCTTCAAGAGGCAACTGATATCACCTATCGTTGCAAATAAACTCAAGGAGGTTTTCATGATGAAAACAAAAGATTTACCCGCTGTGACATCCGCTCTCATCGAAAAGATGAAAGCAGATGGATACAGCCAGGCCAGGATCGATGATACCACATGGATCCTTGAACATTTTGGCAATTACTGCAACAGGCAAGGCATTGAAGCCATTACCGTTCCTGTGGCAGTAGAGTTCGTGCGCGAGAGCTTTGGGTTCGACTATTACAATACGACCTCCCGTTTCCAGACCGTCCTGCGGCGTCCGCTCCTTATCCTGTTCGAATTCTATGAGTTCGGCAGCTACAAAAAAACCCATCAGAAAGGATCTACCACACAGATCCCTCTCATTTATGAGACAGTCTATCGGGAGTTTGTTGACCATGTCAACTGCATGCCCATCGGGCTAAAGACACGGGAGCGCAAGATATGGTCATTTACAAAGTATCTTGAATATCTTGAAAAACATGATATCACAGAACTTTCCCAGATCAGGCACGATACGGTCCATGAATACATTTCCACTCTGACCAGTTATGCGCCTGCAACCCTGCGTGTCACCAGGACCAACCTCCGGGAGGCATATGACTGGATGTTTGAGAAACAGTATGTCCCTTTTTCGGGAAGACAGATGTTCCCCCTGATCCGCAAGGATCCCCGCAGCAAGCTGCTTTCCTATTATTCCAAAGAGGAGATACAGCAGCTCCTTTCCTGTGTGGATACACAGACCCCTTCCGGGAAATGCATGTATGCAGCCGTCTGCCTGCTTGCCTATCTGGGCATGAGGGTGGGCGATGTCATTGCCCTGCGTTTCTGCGATATCGACTGGGAAAAAGGAACCATTTCCTATGCCCAGCAGAAGACGGGGAACCTGCTGACGCTTCCCCTCCTTGACGAAGTGAAGTTTCCATTGATTGACTATATCCGGAATGGGCGCCATGAAAGCGCCGACCCGGAATACATCTTTGTGACAATGTATGCCCCTTATACAAGATACACCTGCACATCCTCCATGTTCCGGATGGTGGAGAAGTGCATGCAGACCGCAGGGATACGTTATGAAGGGCGGCACCATGGGCCGCATTCCCTGCGCCACAGCCTGGCGACGAACCTTTTGTCTGAGAATGTCCCTATCAGCGCGATCGCAAACATCATGGGGCATTCCAGCACCAGGACGACCGAAACCTACCTTACGGTGGACGAGACCCACCTGAAAGAGATCTCCCTGGAGGTGCCAAATGTCTGATAAGGTGAAAAAGATAAACGGGCTCCCACAGTTCAAGGGCCCTTTCAGGGAGCAGATCATGGGATACATAGCCTATAAAAGGGGGCAGGGATATAAACTCCATAACCCGTTCATCTACCGGCTCAGGGAGATGGACATTTTCTTTCTTGAAATGGGAATACAGGAAGTAAGGATCACACGGGAGATGTACGATGCCTGGACAGCCCCAAGGCCGCAGGAGAAGGCGACAACAACCCAGAAGCGCCAGAATGCCATCCGTGGATTCGCCGCTTATCTCGTGCAGCTCGGATATGAAGATATCTATACAGGGCACGACGACACACGAATCTTTAAAAGTGATTTCATCCCGTATGTCTTCTCCAGGGATGAGGCAGACAGGATGTTCCTGGCACTTTCAAAGCTATGCCGGGACGTACCCGGATATGACAGCGACACGTTCCGCATGGCAATGCTACTGTACTATTGCTGCGGATTCCGGAAATCGGAAGTCCAGAACCTGAAAGTGGAGGACATCGAATTCCAGACCGGCAGGATCACGGTGCTCCATGGAAAGAATGATGTCAGCCGCATTGTGGTGGCTTCCAGTTCCCTTTTGGAAGAGATGCGGGCATACCACAGGAAATATCTTCAGGATGCGGCTTTGGAAAGCCATTTCCTCCATGGTCCCAAGAGCAGCCGCTATAGTGAGTCCATGCTTTACGGAAAGTTCCGCTGGCTGCTGACGGAGGCCGGGATATCTCCAAAGCCAGACGGGGGACGCCAGCGCCTGCATGATGTCCGCCATACCTTCTGCGTGAGGGCGCTGGAACAGATGCAGGAAAAAGGATTCAACCTGTATACCTCGCTTCCGCTGCTCTCCAGGTATCTGGGGCATAAGCACATCAACGAGACAGAGTATTACTTGCGGCTGCTGGAGGAGCACTTTGGATGGATACTCGCCCAGTCGGATTCCTGCCATCCGGGGCTGTTCCCGAAGACAGGGGGTGGCTCCGGTGAATAAAGATACTTTTTCCTACCATCTTACAAAATATTTCGCGGAATACCTCCCGGTACAGACAGGAGCCTCCCAGAATACCGTCCGCTCTTACCGGGATGTCTTTGTACAGCTCATGGAATACTATAAATCAGAATACCGGCTGCCGCCCGAAAAGCTGGAATACAAAGATTTCACGGCTACCAGGATAGAGGGCTTCCTTGCATATCTGGAAAGTGAGCGCGGTATTGGCATAAGTACAAGGAACCAGAGGCTGGCTGCAATCCATGCTTTCTTCCGCTACCTCCAGTACCGGGATCCCGCCGGGTTTGGGCAGTGCGCGGAAGTGCTTTCCGTGCCATTCAAGAAAGCGCCAGTGAAGCCGATGAACTACATAAGCGTGGAAGAGACAAGGCTGCTTTTTTCCATCCCGGACCAAAAAGAAGACGCACAGCTGCGAGACCTGGCTGTCATGGTGCTCCTATATGAGACAGGCGCAAGGGTGCAGGAGCTGATAGACCTATGCCCCAGGAACATCCGTTTTTTATCCACGGTTGTAGCAGAGCTTCATGGAAAGGGGAACAAAACAAGGCTCGTTCCCGTCAATGCGGATGCCGCCGCCATTGTCAGGAGCTACATCCGCCAATGCAACAGGACGGATGCAGACGAGCCTTTGTTTGTGAACCGCAACGGAGAGAAGCTTACCCGTGCAGGTATACAGTACATCATAGATAAGCATGTGTCAACTGCCAGGGCCAGACACCCGGACTTGTTCAGGGACAGGATAACAAACCATAGTTTTCGCCACAGCAAGGCCATGCATCTGCTGGAGGCAGGTGTGAACCTGATTTATATCCGCGACCTGCTGGGCCATACATCAGTGGTCACGACCGAGATCTATGCGAAAACGAATCCAAAGATTAAAGAAGAGCAGTTGAAGAAGCATAGTGCATCTGTGGCGACCGCCCAGAAGTACAATAAAAAAGAAAAAGAAGATTTGATTGACTGGTTGAAAAAGAACCTATAAACTGGTAAAATCTTATGCAAAGCAAAAAGTTCCGAATTCCCTGATTTTATGTGGAATTTGGAACCAACTTTGCATAACTATTAACTTTGCATAACATCGAGATTATATGTCATGTGAACCTATAACAATAGAAATAGAACCGGACTGTATAAATATCATGAATTTTCCAGGTATCGATCGGTCGATTTCGGAAAAGACAATAGCCGAGGGAAGAAGATTTGTTTCCAGGTATTACCGTAATAGAAGATTAGGAGAGTTTTTGAAAGAATTAGATTTGTCAGAGGGGCATTCAACAGGTGTTCCTACGATACAAGGAGAGTTGCAGAAAAACGGTTCACCACGGGCAGAATTTTTTACAGATGAAGACAGAAGGGCTATGAGAATAAGGATTCCTATTCATCCGGCATTTTTAAATATGCAGGAAAACGAAACAAGTTTTGAAACAAGTATGAAACAAGTTTTGAAACCAAAAGACTTTGACAAATTAAAGCTTGTTATTGGAGAATTGGAAAAGAAAGATGTGATTACGATTCAGGAAGTGATGGAAATAACTAAAAAATCAAGAACTACTGCATGGAGATATATGCAGATTTTAGTTGAACTGGGTGGTGTCGGAGCAGAAGGCAATACCAATAATATGATTTATCGAGTGAAGAAGTAGTTTTTTATAATTAATTGAGTCATTAGAGGAGAGACTGAGTAAGTTATAATCTTCAGTGTCTCCTCTTCCTGGATGGAGAGTTGGTCATATTAGATGTATCTATATTCGCCAGATTCCCCCTTTTTAAACTTGATATAAGTCCCTATAAAAAATTTCCCTGTCTCATAAAATATCTCCCGTATGAATCAATCCCCCGCTATGCTATGATGATTACAAGAAATGCAGGACCGAGCGCTCATTATCCGGCATCAGAAGCACGATGGGATTCATACAGGAGGTAGAATATTATGAAAGGAAAACGACTGATTTCGGGGTTCCTCACGATTGCCATGCTGGCAGGACTCTGCGCATGCAGCTCAAAGAGTAACACAGATGGGGAAACTACAAAAGAAGATACGAATGAAGAGATTACACTGCAGTTCTGGGAGATGAACTATGGAAGTGACGACAGTTATCTCGAGACCTGTGAGAAGCTGGTCTCGCAGTACGAAAAGGAGAATCCGGGAGTCAACATCGAGATTACGCTCCAGCCATGGGATAACTATTACCAATTGTTCCTGACGGCAGTTACGTCGAATGCGGCGCCGGATGTGGCGAGTGTGGCGCTTGACCAGCCGGATATGTACGCGCGTATGGGTGAGGCATTGTCATTGGATGACATTATAAGTGAATGGGAAGAAAGCGGGGAGATTGATGATTACAGTGAAGCGACCGTTGGTTCCTTCACATATGACGGGGAGCAGATTGCGATACCGTATATGGTAGGATACAGGGGAGTATTTTACCGCTCGGATTATCTGAAAGAATGCGGTGTGGAGAGATTCCCGCAGTCCTGGGACGAACTGCTTGAGGCGTGCGAGAAGATCAAGAAGGTGCGTCCGGATCTGACGCCGCTGGATTTCGCAGGGGCAGATATGGGACTCTGGCATTACTTTATGTGTTTTGCACTGAGTAATGATTCTGGAATCGTGGATGATAGTCTTGCTCCCGGAAGCACATCAGAGCAGTATAAGCAGACCATTGACCTCTTCAAGACCTTTAAGGAGAAGGGATATGTTGCAGACGGCGTTCTGGGACATAAGAGCGCCGATGCGGAAAGACTCTATTACAGCGGAGATGCGGTCTTCTGGTTTACCAGTTTCCCGACCTCCATATTCGATTATCCGGAGGTTCTTGAGAATACGGAAGTGGCAGGAGGCATACAGGGACCGTCCGGTTCGGCAGTGCGTACCTCAAGCTTCAGCGATGCGCTGATGGTATTTTCACAGACAGAGTATCCAGAGGAAGCAAAGGAATTCGTCAAATGGTGGGCCAAGAACAGCAGCGCGCTCTTTGCCGAAGGCGGCTGCTGGGCATATCCGGCAAGAGAATCCTTCTTTGAGGTAGACACGTTTGATAACAAGGTTGCCCAGGGGGTTCTTGAGGAAGTATTGCCAACGGCAGTTCCTTGTACCTGGCCGGCAGAATCTATCTTCCCCGGGTTTTCACAGATTAATGGGGAACAGGTCATGAATTACAGCGCCCAGGAGGCGTTAAACGGAGCGGCAGATACAGATACGATTGCGCAGACACAGGCGGAGAAGATTCAGGAAGCATTGGATATAGCGGCAGAGGAGTAGAATAGAATATAGCAGCCAGCGGCAGACTGTGGGAATGATTGCTCCGACAGTCTGGCGGGAATGAGGCTGTCGGAAAATGACATTTTCATGCAATATATGGACAAGGTGGGAAAAGCGGGTCCATATAGTGGAAATACAGCATTTCCCGGCAGCCTCATCTGCGCAAAGGCCTAGTACGGCATTGCATTAATCTTCGAGTAATAAGCACTCGTTATCCGCGACTTCAAGATTAATGCAAAGCTGTACTATTACACGATAGAATAGGAGGGAATATGAGACGTAATCAGAACAAATTTGGATTGAGAATGCTTCTTCTGCCGACACTCATGCTTATGCTGGTCAGCTTTTATCCATTGTTTAACAGCGTGTATCTTGGGTTCACCAATACAAACATATTGAAGAGAAACCAGACGGTACAGTTTATGGGATTTGAGAATTTTTCCCGTTTTTTCAGTGACAAGACGATCGGGCCGTCCATCCTCTATTCACTGGAATATGCGTTTGCATGCGTACTGCTTAGTTATGTGATGGGAATGTTTCTTGCGCTTCTGTTGAACAGGAAGATCCGGGGCCGGGCCATATTCCGGGCGCTGCTTCTGATCCCCTGGGCCATTCCAACAGTGGTGGCTACGGCAAACTGGCTGTGGATCCTGAACGACCAGTCGGGGCTGGTGAATATCTGGCTTCAGCAGTCTGGTCTTGTGGATGCGCCTGTGCTCTTTTTCGCAGATCCGGCCATGGCAAGGCTTACCTGTATCCTGGTAGGAACATGGAAATCCTATCCATTCATGACCTTGTCTCTCCTGGCAGGACTTCAGGGGATTCCGGACGACATCTACGAATCTGCAAGGATTGACGGGGCGTCGGGACTTGGGGCGTTCTGGTATATCACGCTGCCGATGCTTAAGAATATAAGTATGGTAGTGGTGACGCTGATGTTTATCTGGGGATTTAAT
>CATKXE010000134.1 GCA_949840465.1 uncultured Lachnospiraceae bacterium
AGTATATGACAACTTTAACCTGACGCACAGCCAGACAGATTTCCTGCTGTCATATCCAGATGAAAACCGTATGGATATCGAGAAGGAACAGGAATTTTTGAAAGAGAAAGAAAAGAGTGCAAGTGAAATACAGCTGTGCGCCGAACTCCACGGGCGTATTGTCGGAACGGCAGGTATTGAAGCCGTGGGGGATAAAGACAAAATCAGGCATCGTGCAGAATTTGGTATAGGCATAGAAGAAGAGTACTGGGGATTGGGCATAGGACAGGCGTTGACGGAGGCCTGTATCGAATGCGCCAGACAGGCCGGCTATTCCCAGCTGGAACTGGCGGTGGTGGGAGAAAATGCCAGGGCTGTATCCTTGTACCAAAATATCGGATTTATCGAATATGGTTATAATCCAAGGGGATTTTGTTCCAGAAATTCCGGATGGCAGGGACTAATCCTGATGCGAATGGAACTTTAAAAACGGTATTTGAACTGGACGTGGATGCTGGCGCGGCGTTAAATTATGTATTTGAAAAATATAAGAAACATTTTTGCGAAAGAGACACTATCCGTTCAGAGAATGAATAAAACTTCGATAATCACGGCAGGCCGGGAATCTAAAACAGGTTCCCGGCCATATGTTTTGCCCTGAAATATATGCGGAAGGGCATCCCGTAATCCCTATCCCTTCTGGAAGGGCGGACTCCGTCCGATAAGGTATACCTACCCAAAAGGGTATTCCGTAACGCATGCCCCATGGGGCGGGCGGACTTTGTCCGACAAAGAATTAAGCCCCTCAATCTTCATCTTCCGTCTGTACGGTATAAGTATGCCGCTTCCTTGCCATCTCGTCATTTTCCAGATATTCGTCGTAGGTCGTGATCTTGTCGATCAGCTTTCCGCCGGGCACGATCTCCATAATCCGGTTGGCTGTGGTCTGGACGATCTGATGGTCGCGGGAGGTAAAGAGCAGCACTCCCGGGAATTTGATCATGCCGTTGTTCAAGGACGTGATGGCTTCCATATCCAGATGGTTGGTTGGTTCGTCAAAAATAAGCACATTGGCGCCTGAAATCATCATTTTCGACAGCAGGCACCGCACCTTTTCCCCACCGGAGAGCACTCTAAGGTGCTTTATGCCGTCCTCGCCGCCGAACAGCATCCTTCCTAAGAATCCCCGGACATAGGTGGCGTCTTTGATCTCCGAAAACTGGGTGAGCCATTCCGTGATGGTATAGTCGCTGTCAAACTCTTCCCCAAAGTCCTTTGGAAAATATGCCTGGGAGGTGGTAATTCCCCATTTATACACGCCTTCGTCCGGCTCCATCTCCCCGATCAGGATCTTGAACAGGACGGTCTTGGCAAGCTCGTTGCCGCCCACGAAAGCCACCTTGTCGTCATGGTTCAGTGTGAACGTCAGGTTATCCAGAATTTTTTCACCGTCAATGGTCTTAGAAAGCCCCTCTACGCTTAACACTTCATTTCCAATCTCGCGGTTCGGGCGGAAGTCAATATAAGGATACTTCCGGCTGGAGGGCTTGATCTCGTCCAGCTGGATTTTTTCAAGGGCGCGTTTTCGGGAGGTCGCCTGCCTGGATTTGGACGCATTGGCGCTGAACCGGGAAATAAACTCCTGCAGCTCCTTGATCTTTTCTTCTTTCTTTTTGTTGGCTTCCTTCATCTGCCGGATGAGGAGCTGGCTTGATTCATACCAGAAGTCATAGTTTCCGGCATAAAGCTGGATCTTTCCATAATCAATATCTGCAATCTGGGTGCAGACTTTATTCAGGAAATAGCGGTCATGGGATACCACGATAACGGTGTTTTCAAAATTGATCAAAAATTCTTCCAGCCATGCGATGGCATCCAGATCCAAATGGTTGGTGGGCTCATCCAGAAGCAGGATATCCGGATTGCCAAACAAAGCCTGTGCTAACAGGACTTTGACCTTGTCCGCTCCCCCCAGGTCTTTTAAGTATTTGTCATGTAATTCTGTTTCAATGCCGAGTCCGTTTAGCAGGGCGGCCGCGTCAGATTCTGCCTCCCAGCCATTCATAGTGGCGAATTCTGCCTCCAGTTCACTGGCCTTGATCCCGTCCTCGTCTGTGAAATCCTCCTTGGCATAAATGGCTTCCTTCTCACCCATGATTTCATAAAGGCGGGCGTTTCCCATTATGACCGCGTCCAGAACAGGAAATTCGTCATATTTCGATTGATCCTGCTGCAGGAAAGAGAGCCGTTCACCAGGAGTGATGGCCACGTCGCCGTTGGTGGGCTCTAACTGTCCCGATAAGATTTTCAAAAATGTAGATTTTCCAGCGCCGTTGGCACCGATGATGCCATAGCAGTTCCCTTCTGTGAACTTGATGCTGACATCTTCAAATAAAGCTTTTTTGCCTACCCGCAATGTGACATTATTTGCACTGATCATATCTTCAACCCTCTGTTTTCTAATATTTGCATGTTTTTAGGCCACCCATTCTATTATACATAAAACCTTTCATTTTTCAAGGGAAATCTCATAAAGAAGGCAAGATGAATGATATGGCCATAAAACAATTTTATACGAAAAACGATTTGTAAGTTTATTCTGTTTTCACAGAATAAAGTATGGACTTTAAGAATTTAATGTGCTAAAATCTAAGTTGGCCTTATCAGGGCGGCCAGTACGGTACGGCATAGCCGTACAATCTACATCAGAGACATGGGGAGATAAAAAGGAGAGCGGCTTTATGAGTAAGAAGATAAGAACAGAAGCGGTTGACTATTTATTTGACGCAATATTAAGCCTGAAGGATAAAGAAGAGTGCTATACCTTTTTTGAGGATATCTGTACGATCAATGAATTGCTATCGCTTTCACAGAGATTTGAAGTGGCCAAGATGCTGAGGGAAAAAAAGACCTATCTGGAAATTGCGGAAAAAACAGGAGCATCTACGGCAACCATCAGCCGGGTAAACCGTTCTTTGAATTATGGAAACGACGGATACGATATGGTCTTTGAACGGATCGACAAGAAAGACGGCGAGGGAGGGCAGCCGTAAAATGCTGTAGTAAAAAATACCGGCGCGGCCTGGCACAGCGCCGGAAACATTTATTTTTCTTTCGGATCCTGCAGGGAATCAATTAATTTCTCGATCATCTGTTTTTTTACATATACGTCAAAACTCAGGCCGCAGATCAGAGAAAAAAGCTGTAGATATGCGCGGTCTTCCTCTGGGGCGTCCGAAAAAGAATCCATGGTACGGGCATAAAGTTTTTTCATCTCATCTTTTAACGGCTCCACATCTGCTTTTTCTACAGAACAGATCTCCTCATAGATAGCAGTCAGATCCAATTCCTTCTCCTGATGAAAATATTTTTCCACAAGAGGACGCAGAAGCGTCTCAATATCTTTGATGGACAGAATATTTTTAAAATAATAAATAAAAATCAGGAGAAGCACATGTTCTTTTGAATACTTTTTTTTCACCGGCGGAGGAAGGAGATTGTTCTTGGCATAATTATTAATCATGGTCTTGGTCAGGATCTTGTCTCCGTCATACCGTCTTGTGGAGGATAACTGCGTATCCATAAAAGTTGTCACCTGATCCATGTACAGGTCAATATTAGGAATGTCCGCCGCATGGATATAATCAATCCGGGAAAGGCTCTCAAGAATGCTGTTCAATATGTCGTCCGTATTTATTGTCATGCTATCACCTCAATGTATACATTATATAGTATTTAAAACCGGATAGCAAGAACAATCTTAATTGTTTGTCATAATTTACGGATTAACCGACCGTGGATTGTAACGATTTTTTCCCGGGATTTCTCTGGTATACCGGCCTGCTAATTCCTGTCGCTCATTATCCCGTGCCTCTCCAGAAGGGCATGGATTTTTTCCGTGGGGGTCATGACGGCCCCGATGGTGGTATCGTGGTTCAGCGAATCAATGATGATCGCCAGATACTTACTTAAATCCGCTGTGATAAAATACGGCTTTTCTTTTACATCCGGAGGAAGGTAAGTCAGGTTTGTAGTGATCAACCTGGTCATATATCCTTTTTCATAATATTCATCGAATTGTTCGAATCCGTTTGTAAACAGGCCGAAAGTGGTACACACGAACACTCTGGCCGCATTGCGTTCTTTTAACTGTTTTGCTACATCCAGCATGCTTTCTCCGGAGGAGATCATATCATCGATAATGATCACATCTCTTCCGGCCACGTCGTCCCCCAGAAATTCATGAGCCACGATCGGATTCTTGCCGTCGATAATCTTAGAATAGTCACGGCGCTTGTAGAACATACCCATGTCTACGCCCAGTATATTGGAAAAATATACCGCTCTGTGCATAGCGCCTTCATCCGGGCTGATAATCATCAGATGCTCCTTGTCCACTACCAGGTCCGGCACTTCGCGGAACAGCGCTTTCATGAACTGGTATGTAGGATTAAAGCTGTCAAAGCCATTCAGAGGGATGGCATTCTGCACACGGGGGTCATGGGCGTCAAAGGTAATGATATTGGTAATTCCCATGTTGGTCAGTTCTTCCAGCGCCAGCGCGCAGTCCAGAGATTCCCGTTTCGTCCGCTTATGCTGTCGGCTTTCATACAAAAACGGCATGATGACAGTGATGCGGTGAGCCTTGCCTGTGGCCGCAGAGATAATCCGCTTCAGATCCTGAAAATGGTCGTCCGGAGACATGTGGTTTGAGTACCCATTGACCGAATAAGTCAGGCTGTGGTTGCACACATCTGTCATGATAAATAAATCTGTACCGCGGATGGATTCTTTGATAATCCCTTTGCCTTCCCCGCTGCCGAAACGAGGGCAGCAGCAGTCTACCAGATAATTATTCGAACGGTAATTGACGTATAAGGGAGATTCGGAAACTTCGTTGATTGTGTCTTTGCGGAAAGATACGATATAGTCGTTTACTTTCCTGCCAAGATCAATACAGCTTTCCATGGCGACAAGTTTCAGAGGTGCGACCGGCAGAGTTTTTTCTAATAATTCGATATTTGACATATTTTTCTCCTGTGCTTAGCGCGTAACTTCTAACGAATGTAATGCTTCATGAGGTACTGCAGGAAACAGGCCGATGGAGCGCCAAAGCTCCGTTTTCATCGCTGGAAGAGGACTTTGGCTGATCGGCCACGCAGTGCCTGAACTAGTAATAATGATTAGAATGTCAAAAGCCCATATGCATTTGTTGGTTTAGTTCGTGCCCACGAGAAGCGGAACTGTTACTGAGCTTATCCTGAGGAACTGTGATTGGATATGGTTCCCGGAGATTCGGCCATCGGAAATTTTTTATGTGGCGAACCGTTATAATATGGTTATATCATTTTTTTTACAAAATTTCAAGATGCTGTGGTATAATATGAACGTATTTCCGAATCTGAGTGGAGGTGGAACATGGCGCACAAGCATACGATATGCTCCGTCCGGCCCGGCAGTATTGCAGAGGAGATGGGCATTGAGCCCGGGGACTGCCTGCTGTCGGTGGACGGCCAGGAAATCGAAGACGTATTTGATTACCGGTATTATATAGAAGAAGAACAGATTCTGCTCCTGATCGAGAAGCCCGGCGGAGAGCAGTGGGAGCTGGAGATCGAGAAAGAGGCCGATGAGGATCCTGGAATGGAATTTGAACAGGGACTGATGGATGAGTACCGCTCCTGCCGGAACAAATGTATCTTCTGCTTTATTGACCAGATGCCGCCGGGAATGCGGGATACGCTGTATTTTAAGGATGATGACTCGCGGCTTTCCTTCCTTCAGGGAAATTATGTGACGCTGACCAATATGACGGATCATGATATCCGGAGGATTATAAAATATCATCTGGAACCGATTAATATTTCCTTTCAGACCACCAATCCCGAACTGCGCTGCCGGATGCTCCATAATCGGTTTGCCGGAGATGCGCTTAAAAAGGCGGACATGCTGTATGAAGCCGGGATAGAGATGAACGGGCAGATTGTGTTATGTAAAGGCTTTAACGACGGGGCGGAACTGGAAAGAAGCATCCGGGATCTGTCAGGATATCTCCCTTTCCTGCGCAGTGTTTCGATTGTTCCGGTGGGGCTGACCCGGTTTCGGGAAGGCCTGGAGCCTTTGGAGCCGTTTACAAAAGAAGAGGCAAGGCAGGTGCTTCATACAGTCAGGAAATGGCAGCAGCGGCTATACCCAAAGTATGGCCTGCATTTCATCCATGCCAGCGACGAATGGTATATCCTGGCAGAAGAAGAGCTGCCGCAGGAGGAGGAATATGACGGATACCTGCAGTTGGAAAACGGGGTAGGGATGCTGCGGCTGCTTTTGGACGAATTTGCGGAAGCCCTGGACGCAGAGACAGGAGACAGGGTGCATCGAAAGATCTCCATTGCCACCGGGTATCTGGCCTGCCCCTTTCTGCAGCGTATGGCGGAAAATCTAAAGGAAAAATTTCCGCACACGGAGATCTGTATCTATCCCGTGAAAAATGAATTTTTCGGAGAGCAGATTACGGTATCCGGGCTGATCACCGGACAGGATCTCATGAAACAGCTTAGGGGGAAGCTTCTGGGAGAGCGGCTTTTGCTGCCATGCAGTATGCTGCGGGCAGAGGAAGATGTATTTTTGGATGATTTTACGGTTTCAGATGTGGAGAATGCTTTACAAGTGAGGCTGGATATTGTAAAATCAAGCGGTCAGGATCTGCTGGATGCAATATTGAGAGGAAACAGAGCAAACGCCGGGGCGGCGTTATACAGTTCCCCGGAGCGGCTCTGAAAAGCATGAAACAGGATCGGCATTTTACTTTAGGGTAGTTTCAGGAAAGGCAGAATAGAGATGAGTAAACCAGTAGTAGCAGTAGTGGGACGG
>CATKXE010000135.1 GCA_949840465.1 uncultured Lachnospiraceae bacterium
CTCTTCCCCGTGATGATGGTGCGTCCCATGCCCCTCGTGATCATCGTCATGGTGATGATGGCCTTCCCCGTGGTGATGGTGGTCATGGCCGCATCCGCAGCTCTCCCCATGCTCATGCACTTCCCCGCACTCCGGGCAGCGCAGCTCCGACAGCAGTTCCTCTTCCAAAGATTTGGTTCCTTCCACGATCTCCAACAGCTTTTCACCGGAAAGCTGCGCAATCGGCGTCGTTATAATCGGAGATTTCCCATTCATCCCACGCAGGATTTTCACACTTTCCTCTATCTTCTCCTGCTTCGCCTTATCCGTCCTGCTTAATATAACCGCGCCTGCATATTCCACCTGGTTGCTGAAAAATTCCCCGAAATTCTTACTGTAAATCCGGCATTTCGTCACATCCACCATGGTAGTAAAGCTATTCAGCTTCGCGTCGATCTGTTCTTCCACATCCCGCACGGCCCTGATTACATCGGATAGTTTCCCCACTCCTGACGGCTCGATCAAAATCCGTTCGGGGTGGTAGGTATCTACAACCTCTTTCAGAGACTTTCCAAAATCCCCTACCAGAGAACAGCAGATACATCCTGAGTTCATCTCCCGGATCTCAATACCCGAGTCCTTCAAAAATCCGCCGTCAATCCCGATCTCGCCAAATTCATTCTCAATCAGTACTACCTGTTCTCCTGAAAATGCCTCCTGAAGCATCTTTTTAATAAACGTTGTTTTTCCGGCTCCCAGAAAACCGGAAATAATATCAATCTTAGTCACAATGACCGCCTCCTGTTTTTTCACTGAATCCCCTCGAAACATAAACCAAAAAATCAAGTGCAAAACGTTTCTAAGAGCAATCTTTCCTGATTATAAACGCTTCCCTATCTATTTTACTCATTTATTTCAGATGTGCAAGTACTGATTTTCGCCTTGCAGGCAAAGACTGTATGGAATCGCTATAAATTTATATCCAATTCAACAGGACAGTGATCCGACCCGTACACTTCTGTCAGGATCTTCGAATCCTCCAGCTTCTCTTTCAGGCTTTTTGACACGCAGAAATAGTCAATCCGCCAGCCTGCATTCTTCTCCCGTGCCTTAAAGCGGTAAGACCACCAGGAATATATCCCCTCCTGATCCGGATAAAAATACCGGAAGGAATCTATAAACCCGGCGTCTAAAAGCTCCGTAAATTTCTGCCGCTCTTCATCCGTAAATCCGGCGTTCTTCCGGTTCGTCTTCGGATTTTTCAGATCAATTTCCTGATGCGCCACATTCATATCTCCGGTCACAATCACAGGCTTCTTTTCTTCCAGACGCTTTAAATATCCCCGGAAATCATCCTCCCATTTCATCCGGTAATCCAGACGCTTTAACCCGTCCTGGGCATTCGGTGTATAGACTGTCACAAAGTAAAACTCCTCAAACTCACAGGTAATCACGCGTCCTTCCTGGTCATGTTCTTCCATGCCGATTCCGTAAGATACGCTGGTCGGTTCCCGTCTGGTAAATACCGCGGTTCCAGAATAGCCTTTTTTGACCGCGTAGTTCCAATATTGATGGTATCCTTTCAAATCCAATTCAATCTGCCCGGCCTGCAGCTTCGTCTCCTGCAGGCAAAAAATATCCGCGTCAGCCGCTTCAAAAAAGTCCAGAAACCCTTTCTGGATGCAGGCGCGGATTCCATTCACGTTCCATGATATCAGCTTCATATGATTTTCTGCCATCCTTCCCAAAATGATGATGATTTCAGCTAAGGAACTGTACCCGGATGACCTGAACCGTCTGTTTTGGTTATTTTCCTACAGTTCTCCGCCTTTTGTCTAAACATAGTATACCGCTTTAAGCTTCAGCCCGCAAGCGGGAGCCAGAAACCCCGCCCGCCACCGCTCCCCTCCCTCCAAAAGAGCCGCCGTTTCCTCCAATGTCCGTTTCCCGGTTCCTGCTTCCAGAAGCGTCCCGGTCAAAATACGTACCATATGGTACATAAACCCATTTCCCTCATAGAGGAACTTTATTTTACTTCCATGTTCCTCTATCTGAATACGATAAATCGTCCGTATGGAAGACTGCTCCTCGTTGCGGTCTGTGAACGCCGCAAAATCATGCTTTCCAACGAGGCGTTCTGCCGCGCTTCTCATTGCCTCCACATCCGGATGTTCCGGAAAATGAAAACAGTATTTTCTGGTAAACACATCTGCTTTTTCCCTTGTGTCAACCGTGTATTCATACAGCTTTCCGCTGGCGCTGTAGCGGGCATGGAATCCGTTTTTTACAAGTTCCACTCTTAACACCCGGATATCCTCTGGCAGCATCTCATTCCATTCCCTGCAAAATGTCTCTTCGTCTACTTTTCCCGATAAACGGATACTGGCCGTCTGGGCTTCGGCATGCACGCCTCCGTCCGTCCGGCCAGATCCATTTACTTCCACAGGATACCCTTTCAGGACACAGATCGTGCGCTCCAGTGTCCCCTGAATCGTCAGATCTGTGTCCGGCTGTCTCTGCCATCCCTGATAGCGGGTTCCATCATAGGCGATTGTTAGTTTATACGTCCTCATAAATGATCATTCCACCCTTTTCCCATCTTTATTCAGATAACCGGCTGAAACTCCATAAAGCATTTCCAGTATAGCATTCCCATGGACAGAATTCAAGCGGTACAGGCTGCGTCCGGTCACTTCGTTGCTCTGCCGGTTACAGTTCACGGCCTGACCGGCCTCCAACTGTAACGCTCCATCAAAAAAAGGAGCCGCCGTCTGTGCCGCCGCTCCTTTTGTCATCTGTTGATTCCCGCGAAACAACGAGCCAGGTGGACATGGTTTTGTATGTCCATTTGGCGACTGCCGCGAGGGTCAGATACCCCGCGGCTTGCTGCGCTGGAAATTTGATGCCCCGTCAGCTTACTGCGGGGTATTTAACTCTACCGTGCTAAATGAATATACTGTCCTGGTCATCCCAATTTCCCCTGCCCGTAAGACCACGGAAGGGTACTCCGGGACATTGACTGCATTGGGAAATTGCTGGGTTTCCAGACAAAATCCCGAATATTGCCTGTAAGTGCTCCCATTCTTTCCGGCCGCCTCGCCAATCACATTTCCGGAATAGAACTGAATGCCGGGGAAATCTGTATAGACATCCAGCCGGATTCCACTGATATCTCCAATCGCCGCCGCTGCATGCCAGTCTTCCTTCAAGCACCAGTTATGGTCGTACCCGCGCCCTTTCCTGAGCTGTTCATGATCCTCAAACAGCCTTTCCCCTATTTTATGATATTCCCGAAAATCGAAAGGGGTTCCCTCGACAGCCACTGCCGGGGCATATGGCATGACATTCTCATCGTCTTCACAATAAAAATCTGCGTTTATGAAAAGGGAATGATTTAATATATCGCCATGGTTGTGCCCGTTCAGATTAAAATAACTATGGTTGATCACATTGACAATGGTATCCTGATCGCTTACAAAGGCACAGTCAATCCCCAACTGGTGGTTCCTGTAGGAAAAACTGATCTTTACCGTCAATTTGCCGGGATAGCCTTCTTCCATGTCCTGGCTGGTATAGCGCATGATCACCCTGTCCCCCCGGATTTCCGAATCCCACAGTTTATAACAGAATCCCTCTTTCCCTCCATGCAGGCTATTGGGGCCGTCGTTTACAAAAAGTGTATAGCGCCTTCCGTTTAGCATAAAACTTCCATTTGCAATCCGGTTAGCGCACCGCCCGCATATGGTTCCAAAATATGTAGATGATTCCTCGTATGCTTTGACAGAATCGTATCCCAACGTAATATCACGCAAAACTTTATTTTTGTCCGGCACATTGATTTCTGTGACTGCACATCCATAATTTATGATTTTGATATTTGAGCCGTCTTTATCACTAAGGGTATATTCCGTAACCTCTCTTTTATCCTTTGTCTCCCCGAATAATCTTGCCGTGATGCTCATATCCTTCCTCTCCTGTCCATTGATGTTCAGAGAGCGCCGGCCTGCCGTCTCTCTTTCTCTGTTAAATAGCGCCCTTTATGATATCCGGGGCGTCTGACGCCCCCGGATATATACTGTCCATGCCGCTGTACCCAAAGAGCCTGTACTACGGGACGCCCTCAGGGTATGGGTATACATAGAATCCGGAAGGCATCCTATTCATTGATACTCATAAAGTCTTCCACATTTTCTTTTGTAACAAGTGTAAAGTCAATATAATTCTCTTTTTCAATATCTTCGCCCGCTGCCAGCTTATATGCGGCCTCGCATGAACCGCCGCCAATCGCCATTGCATCCTGGAAGATCGTAAAGTCCAGCCTGCCTTCGGAGATTGCTTCCAACGCATCTGAGATCGCGTCAACGCCGCAGACAATGATGTCGTCCCTTCCGGCCGCTTCACATGCAAGCATGGCTCCCATTGCCATATCATCATTATGGCAGAGGATCGCATCAATATCATCATATTGCGTAAGCCAATCTTCTGTCATGGACATTGCCGTTGCACGGGACCAGTTCGCAGTCTGGCGCTCCAGCAGAGTAAACCCGCTTTCCTTCAGGATTGTGTTGTCCAGTCCTTCATCACGCTTGATGGTTGCGCCTGTACCAAGTTCCCCTTCCAGAATGCAGATATTTCCCTTTCCATCCAGGAGTTCCGTAACATGCTCTCCCTGCATTTCTCCTGCAAAGACGTCATTGACGCCTACATAAGCGCTGTAATCCTCTGATTCTACTGACAGGTTCATGATGACGCAGGGAATTCCGGCGTCATTACACTTATCAACGATCACGGAACTTCCTTCTGAGCTGATCGCATGCAGGATGATTGCGTCCACTTCCTGGGAGATCATATCCTCTGCCTGAGAGATCTGGGCATTCAAGTCATTTTTTCCGTCATTGATAATCACCTTAATTCCCAGTTCTTCTCCCTTTTGTTCAATCCCTTTTGCATTGGTTGCCGTGTTTGTATCCGCGAGATTATTCATCAGCGCCGCAACCACAATATCCTGTGCCCCCGGCTCTGTTTCCTCTTTGCCGTCCTCTTTTGCCTGCCCCTCTGTCTGTTCCGAAGAAGTGTTATCCTGAGGCTCTCCACTCTTCTGGCATCCTGATAACATCAGTACAAGCGCTGCTGCCAATACAATAATTAAATTACGTTTCATTTTCATTCCTCCTGTTTTCTTCACGGTCTTCCAACCGCTGCATTTACTTTTTCACCTTTTTCGTTACAACATCAAGCAACACTGCGGTCAGGATCATCAATCCCTTTGCCACAGTCTGATAATAGGACGATACTCCCAGAAGGTTCAGGCCATTATTGATTACACCGATAATCAAAATACCGATGATCGTCCCCGTTACTCCTCCCGTCCCGCCGGACATGCTGGTGCCGCCGATCACAACCGCCGCGATGGCGTCGCACTCAAAACCTGTCCCGACAGCCGGCTGCCCTGATTGAGTCCTTGCTGCCAGGATCAATCCTGCCAATCCTACAAAAGAGGCGTTCAGCATATAGACCAGCGTATTATATTTCCGTACATTGACTCCCGATGCCCTGGCCGCATCCGCGTTCCCGCCGATTGCGTAGATATAGCGCCCAAAACGTGTCTGCTTCAATAAAAATAAAGAAAGCAGAAAGATCACCAGAAACAGTATAAAGGGTACCGGAACAATATTGAACACTTCCCCCTGGCCGATCATGCGGAAAAATGTATCTTTTATAATAATCGGCTGGCCATCCGTATATGCCAATGCGATCCCGCGCGCAATCTGCATAATCGACAATGTCACCACAAACGGCGGCAGGCCTGACCACGAGATCACGAAGCCATAAAACATCCCCAGAACAGCGCAGACGAGAATGGCGAGTAAAATCGGCACGACAATCGGCGCCCCCTCATGGTCACGCATAAATTTTGCCGCAATCACACCGGAAAGCGCGACCACCGGCCCGATGGAAAGGTCAATGCCTCCGCTTAAGATCACAAACGTCATCCCCAATGCTAAAATCCCATTAATGGAAATCTGCCTGACCAGATTCTGCCAGTTACCAAATGTCAGAAATTTTTCGTTCGCAATCGATATGGCCGCGCAGATCAGGATAAGAACACATAGCATTCCAAATCTGTCAAAGAACTGTTTGGCCCCCATTGTTTTTATGGTACTCTGCTTATCATTTTTTACTCCCATCTTTACCTCCTGCTAAGATGCATGCGAGAATTTCTTCCTGCAGCTTTTCCTTCGCTTTTCCCTTCTTACAGTCGAATTCCCCCCGGATATTCCCTTCGCTGACAGCAAGGATCCGATCGCTCATCCCCAATATTTCCGGCATTTCCGATGAAATCATGATGACTGCCATTCCCTGTTTTGCAAGCTCGGAAATCAACCGGTGGATCTCCGATTTTGCGCCGACATCGATCCCTCTTGTAGGCTCATCCAGAATCATGATTTTAGGATTTGCCAATAGCCATTTACAGATCACGACCTTTTGCTGATTCCCTCCCGAAAGGGACTCTGTAATCTGGGAAAGCCCGCTGCATTTTGTCCTGAGTTTCTGCGATATTTCCTGACAGGCTTTGTATTCTTTCTTCCGCAGGATAAATTGCCCTATCGAAAATTGCTGCAGATTGGGAAGCGCAATATTTTCCTGTAAGGACCGGCATAATACCAGCCCTATGCTCTTCCTGTCTTCGCTGACCATCGCAATTCCGTTTTTAATAGCCTGCCTGCAATTCCGGATTCTGACCTGTTTCCCTGAAATCCATATTTCGCCTTCATCCAATGCGTCAAGCCCAAAAACCGCGCGTACGATCTCTGTCCTGCCTGC
>CATKXE010000136.1 GCA_949840465.1 uncultured Lachnospiraceae bacterium
CGCGGCGGAAATCAGTGTAGGCCCGTCGATGGCATGATGGATCTCTATGGTATCCCAGCGGACCATTTCCACATAATCAATACGCGCCAGAGGTTCCGCCTCAATCATATTTCTCATTGCTTCCAGTATTTTCTCACCGTCTTTTTCCCCGCCCTCTGCCATGGCTTTTGCTTTGAAAATGGCTCTTGACAATACCAGGGCCGCTTTTCGCTCCTGATCTGAAAGATATGTGTTCCTGGAACTTTTTGCCAGTCCGTCGTCCTCCCGGATAATCGGGCACCCGACAATCTCAAGATCCATATTCAGATCCCGGACCATACGACGGATTACCGCAAGCTGCTGGGCGTCTTTCTGTCCGAAATAAGCACGATCCGGCGCCGCGATGTTGAAGAGTTTATTGACAACGGTGCAAACCCCCCGGAAATGGGTCGGACGGCTTTTTCCGCAAAGCTCTTCGGTTACTTTTCCTGCGTCCACAAAGGTAGAGAAATCTTCCGAGTACATTTCCGACGCCGCGGGAGCAAAAATCAGCGATGCGCCCGCCTGCTCGCACAACCTGCAGTCCGCCTCCAAATCTCTGGGATAGGTTTCCAAATCCTCTGCCGGTCCAAACTGGATCGGATTCACAAATACACTGACCACCACGCGGTCATTTTCTTCTACCGCACGGTCAATCAGGCTCTTATGGCCTTCATGCAGGTATCCCATGGTCGGCACCAAACCGACGCTCAGGCCTTCCTTCTTCCATGTTTTCACCTGTGCCCTCACACCGGCCGCTGTTTTTTCAATCTGCATTTTTCTCCTCCGCTTTTTAATATGGCGTTAATATAGCTTCTCAATCAAATCATTTCCAATGCCGTAGCTGTGTTCTCCGGCCGGAAAAGTCCCTGCCTCTACCTCTTCTATATAATTCTGGAACGCTGTTTTCATGGCGCTGCCGATCTCTCCGAAACGCTTTACAAATTTGGGCGTATAATCGGAAAACATCCCCAGCATATCCTGATATACCAGAATCTGCCCGTCGCATCCGGCTCCGGCCCCGATACCGATTACAGGTACGGACACGGACTGCGAAATTTTCTTTGCCAATGCCGACGGGACGCACTCCAGCACGAGACTGAATACCCCCGCCTCTGTGATTGCCCTTGCGTCATCCAGAAGCTTTTGTGCCGCCTCCTGGTCTTTCCCCTGCACCTTATAGCCGCCAAATGCATTGACCGACTGCGGGGTAAGCCCCAGATGCCCCATCACCGGAATTCCGGCCTGTACGATTGCCTGAATCTGAGGCGCCACCTCTCTGCCGCCTTCCAGCTTCACCGCGCCGGCACGCCCCTCTTTCATCAGACGTCCCGCGTTGTGCATCGCATCATATACGGAACACTGATATGACATAAACGGCATATCTACAACTACCAGCGCATTCTTAGCGCCTCTGGCAACGGCCGCCCCATGGTGGATCATATCCTCCACAGTAACAGAAATCGTATCCTCATAGCCAAGTATCACATTTCCAAGTGAGTCCCCCACCAGAATCCCGTTGATCCCTGCTTCATCCTCCAGTTTTGCCGTGGAATAATCGTATGCGGTCAGCATGGATATCCGTTTTCCATCCTGTTTCGCTTTCTTAAATGTGGCAACTGTGTTTTTCATCGTTCTTTCCACTCCTTTTCCAATAAATGGGAGAGTTCTGTGTAATCCCTCTCCGGATGTTTATGTCCTGCAATCTCTGTCAGCACTTGCGACAGCCGCACATAAATTTCCCGTTTATTTCCAGAAAGCGCCTCCAAATGCTTCTGGATCGTTCCCACGTCCAGGCGCTCCACCGGCCCTGTCAGTGCGTCTTTTGGCCCAACCTCCGCTACGGAGCGGCAATGATTTAAAAACAACGCTTTTAACGCCTCTTCTGCGCTTTTTCGGTCAAAGCCGCATTCCATCAGCAGAGAAACTCCTGTTTCAAACAATCCTGTCACCAGATTGCTGGCAAACACCGCCGCACTGTGATACAGAATTTTCTGTTCTGCCTGTATGACACGGACCGGATTGCCAAGCGCGCCAAAAAACTCCTTCCAGAACGGTATGTATTCGTCCGAACCTTCTATTGTAAAATAAGCCTGTGAAATCTCCTTGTACGACTGCAGCCTGTCATGGACTGCGAATAAAGGATGGATAGAATAACCAAATGCTCCCATCTGGCCAATCCCGGAAAATACGGCGGAACTCATCGCGCCGCTGCAGTGACAAATGAACTTGCCTTTTAAGGAATATCCTTTTACAGAATTCCATACTTCTTCGATGGCTCCGTCCGGAACCGTCAGAAAGAGAGCATCACTCGACACAGTCAGTTCCTCCAGTGTCTCATAATACTTTGTACACGTAAAATCCGATGCCTGTATAGCGGATTCCATCCTCCTGCTGTAATAACCGGATACGCACACGCCGCGTTCCGTCATATACTTTCCCAAAGTGAATCCCACTTTACCTGCACCCGCAAATCCTATTCTCATCCCATCACCTTCCCTGAAGAGCTGCGGAAAAAACGGATACAGCTCCTAAATACAGTCCTTCCATACGATGACGCCCCGGCGTATTTGAAACTTCATTCCTGCAAACATGGGCAGAAAACAGTTTTCAAACATGCTCCAGGTGCATCTCGCTATTCGCACCCGCACGGCTCATTGCTTCGCGGCAGCCGCCAAATGGACAGACAAAAACATGCCTGCCTGGCTCGTTTCCTCGCGGGAATAAACGAAAGTGATGCTCTTCTGATTCGAATAATGAACAAGTGTAACATCTGCACTGGTATAGTTTCCTCAGGAATACTATCCGCGGATATTATAACACTTTACCGAAACAGTGTAAACCAAAAAATTCTGGTTTCGCTTGAATCTATTTTACAAAAGGATACAAAAAAGATATATTGGAGTGGTAAGATAAACGCATAAAGAGAACAGGCTGCTTATCGTTTTTCCGTATGGAAAAACCACAAAAATGAAAACGGAGAACAGGAATGGAACGGAGATTACTGATTATAGAAGACGACTGCCTGATGGCAGAGGGCGCCGCCGATTATTTTACCGGCAAGGGCTGGCACGTGGAGACAAAGGAGAATGGTCTGGAAGCTTTGGAACTGCTGCAGCAAAAAAGCTTTCACTTAATCTTGCTGGATGTGATGATGCCGGGAATCGACGGGTTTGCCGTGTGCCGGGAAATCCGCAAAAACAGCGACGTTCCCGTTATTTTTATTACCGCGCGGGTTCTGGAGGAAGACATGCTCAACGGGTATTCCCTTGGGGCGGACGATTATGTGACAAAGCCATTTTCGCTCCCGGTATTGTATGCCAAGGCCACGGCGCTGACCGGAAGGGTACAGGGCGGCGCTGCTCTGCTGGAAATGGGGAACCTGAAAGTGGACGTAAAAAAACATCAGGTGTGGAAATCCGGCCAGCTTCTCTCCCTGCCGCCCAAAGAATATGATATGCTCCTGTTTTTTCTGGAAAATCCCGGAAGGATTTTCAGCCGGGACCAGCTTCTCATCCGCTTCTGGGGATATGATTTTGACGGAAACGAGAGGGTCGTGGACAATCATATCAAAAAACTGCGCAAAGCCATCGGCTCCTGCGGATGCAGTATACAGACGGTACGGAAAGCCGGATACCGGTTGGAGCGCGATTAAGAACTTATTTCGGTAAAAGCAGGGCAAAATCCTGCATAATATCATTTCCGGACGCGTTCCGGCGCGGCATACCGCATGAAAAGAATACACTTGTTTTGAAAACGGAGGTGACTGTAATGAAAGGAAACACAAAAAGAAAAAGGAAAACGTTCTGGAAGCCCATTGTAATCGGGTTTGCCGCCATGTATCTGGTGACAATGGCGCTGGTGACCTGGCTGGTAGCAAGAAGATTTTCGCATGAATATGATCAGTCCTGTATCAATCTGACTTCTTCCCTGCTGACTCTGGCACAGAATCTCGAGGAATCCTCACAGCAGGAACAATGGGGGGAGGAGGAATACAAACGGCGGTATCTGGAACTGGCAAACCAGTCTTTTCTTGGAATGGAGGATTCTGCTTATGTGCAGTTTTCGGCCGCGTTTTATGACCAGGAAAAGCAGCTTCTGGCCAAAAGCAGCGATGCGGCAATCAGTACTGCCGGCGCGGGATACTATGCCTATATACTGGATGATTTCCTGTCTCCCGAAGAAAAGGGGGTTTTGGCCGGTTACTACCGGGAGTCTCTTCAGGATGCCATACAATCCAATTATGCCGCTCCGGAAAAATATCGTTTTTATATCCAGTGCGCTCCCGGAGGCCAGGAACTTTGGGGCGTCTGCGTCCAGCAGCCCACCTGGGAAGAAGGAGCCGGAAAACCGCCCTATTATACCAATCCGATGGACGGAATCATCCACTCTCTGACAATGGCTTCGATAGATTATGCAACCGGGAAAGAAACAGGGGAAGAGAAAAGTTACCATGAGACGGACAGCAAAATCGTATGGGAGTGGCAAAACCCGGACATCAGTGAAAAGCAGCGCAAACTGGGGAAAATTCAACATACCAGCCTTTATTTCCCTTATATCCGTAATTCTTTGGAAATCTGGCAGAGGTGGAACAGCAGCGAATACCTCCATGGGTTCCTAAAAGAAGGCAGCTTCAGCTGGGAGAGCGGATTTGAATATCCCGAATTACAGACAGAATCCGACGGCTTTTTCCACAGGGGCAGGTTTCCTGTAAAAATCGGATTTATAGACGCCCCTTCCTCCTATCTGGAAGTCCGTATGGAAGCGCTTCCGTGGCTTGTTGCCCTGGATTATATGAAATATATCTATCTGGCCGGATTTTTGCTGTCTCTGGCATGTATGGCTTCCATCATCCATATGCAGAATAAGCTTTATGGCAGGCAGGCGCTTCTGGAAGAAACGCGCCGGGATTTCACCAATGCCATAGCACATGAATTAAAAACACCCCTTGGCATTATCCGTAATTTTGCAGAAAATTTATTTGAACATAATATGGAAGAAAAGCGGGATTATTATATCTCTCAGATTATCGGGCAGACCGAGGAGATGGATCATTTGGTGGCGGAGATGATCGAGATATCAAAGCTGGATTCGGATGAGATCCCCCTCAAAAAGGAAATGGTCTCTTTTTCCAGGCTGTTCCATCAGCAGGCAGACCGTTTTGAGCCTATGCTCCGCGAAAAAAATATCCTCGTCCGGTATGAGGAAAAAGCGGATTTCCAGATAGAAGGAGACAGAGAATACCTTGCAAGGGCGATGTGGAATCTTCTGTCCAATGCAGTGGATTACAATGTGCCTGGCGGAACTATTTTAATCACCGTCGAACAGGAGATGTGCGCGATTGAGAACAGCGGCTCTCCCCTGGACGAAGAACAGCTTGCCCATGCCTTTGACTTGTTTTATACAAGCCATAAAAGCCGCGGCGGAAAAGAAAAACATATGGGCATGGGACTGTTTCTGACAAAGAAAATCCTGGCTCTCCACAATCTGTCCCTTGTGCTGGAAAATACAGCGGACGGAGTCCGGGCGGCTATCTGGAAAACTGACATCCCAAAAAAGGAATTATGGTGAAAAATAATGAACAGCTTGAAAATAAAATTATTTGGCATACTGTGGATCGCGTTACTTCTGGTCTCCTGCGGCAAAGGGCAGTCCCCCCGTTCTCATGCGGAAGATACGCTGGAATATGACGGCATTTATGCCGGGCTGTCCGGGCAGGCCGCGCCGGAGCCGGATCCTGAGAAAAAGAAAGAGTCTATACAAGAAACGTTGGAAAACAGGCTGCAGGATACGATCCGACTCATATCAGAAGATATAGAACCTACGGTCAGCATCGAAAACTTATTTGCCGAAAATCGCGAAGAAACAACTGCAGCCGTAACATTATCCATAAAGCAGGGACACGAAATCTCCGGGGATGAGCAGAAAGCAATCGAAAAACTGGTCGCAGGAAGCATCGACGAAATACCGCCGGAGAATATCTTCATTACGATAAAAAATACAGAAGAATAATATTTCCTGCTCTCCATAATTATGTGTTCATGACAGATCCATACTCTATCCCCACCAGTACAAGCCCCTGCGGCGGAGCCGTCACCCCCGCCGCCTGGCGGTCCTTTGCTCTCAGAATATCCCGGACCTGCTCCGGGGTATAAAAGCCGCGCCCGACGCGCAGAAGCGTCCCCACAATGATGCGGACCATGTTATAGAGAAATCCGTTTCCCCGGATGCGGATGGTTATCTCGCTTCCACCCCACACGCCCTGTATCCCGTTTGCAGCCTGCTCCTCGATCTCCAGGCTGTAGATCGTCCGAACCGTATCCTCCACATTGGTCCTGATATTGCAGAAGCTGGCGAAGTCATGCTCCCCGGTAAGATAGTTTGCCGCCCGGCGCATATCTTCCAGATTCAGCGGATAGGACACAAAACAGGTGGTAAGCCGTCTTGTCGGATCCGGCACTTTTGCGTGAAAAATATGGTATTCATAAGTTTTGACACAATGGCAGTACCGGGGATGCCAGCCTGTGGGAACC
>CATKXE010000137.1 GCA_949840465.1 uncultured Lachnospiraceae bacterium
TGTATCCCACCCCATGCCCTAAGTTTTTCGACCCTTTATAGTGGGCGTCCTGTAAATGCCTGGGCACTGTGGTTCGGATCTGGTTCACGCTTTCCCTTGCCGCTGCAATGGCCGTCACCGCGGAATTGCTCTTGGGCGCGGTGGCGACATAAAGGACAGCCTGAGATAAGATGATCTCTGCTTCCGGCATGCCGATGCGCTCTACGGCCTGTGCCGCGGAGACAGCCACGGTCAAAGCCTGCGGATCTGCATTCCCCACATCCTCCGCCGCACAGATCATAATGCGCCGGGCGATAAACTTGATATCCTCTCCTGCATAGAGCATCCTGGCCAGATAATAGACCGCCGCATCCGGGTCGGAGCCGCGCATGCTCTTGATAAAGGCGGATATCGTATCATAGTGGTTGTCCCCGGCCTTGTCATAGCGGACGACCCGTTTCTGGATGCATTCCGACGCCACATCCAACGTAATATGGATGATTCCGTCCAAACCGCGCTCAGTCGTCAGAATACCAAGCTCTACCGCGTTCAGGGCATTTCTTGCATCCCCGCCGGAAATATCTGCCAGAAAATCCAATGCATCCTCCTCAATCTGTGCATGGAAGGAACCCATCCCCTTCTCTTTATCATACACAGCCCTTCTGAGGAGTGTCTTGATGTCCTCTTGATCCAGCCCATGCAGCTCAAAGATACTGGAGCGGGACAACAGCGCCCCGTTTACCTCAAAATAAGGATTCTCCGTGGTTGCCCCGATCAATGTGATTGTACCGTCCTCCACAAAAGGAAGCAGGTAATCTTGCTGCCCTTTATTGAACCGATGTATCTCGTCAATAAAAAGAATGGTCTTTTTCTGATACATCCCCAGAAGATCTTTCGCCTCATTGACCACGCCCTCCATATCCTTCTTTCCGGCAGAGGTGGCGTTGATCTGCTTAAACGCGGCGCTGGTCGTATTGGCGATCACTTTTGCCAGCGTGGTCTTTCCGGTTCCCGGAGGGCCGTAAAAAATAATGGAGCCCAATTTGTCTGCACGGATCGCACGGTACAAAAGCTTGTCTTTCCCGATAATGTGCTGCTGCCCTACCACTTCCTCCAGAGTCGAAGGACGCATTCTGGACGCCAGAGGCGCCCCTTTTTCCTGCTCTGCCTCTCTCATATAATCAAATAAATCCATGTCTTATCTCCCAAAATTTGTAACCCATTTACCCGCCGTCTATGAAACAGATTTTAATGCGGGCAATTCCCGTTTTTTTCATACAATACATTACACGACCGTTTTTTTATCTCTGACTTCTGCCCCTTTCCCCCAGTCTCAATCTAATTTTGCCAGTGTCCGTACAACCTCCCCGGCAATCAAAAGCCCGGCCGCGGGCGGTACAAAAGAAATACTTCCCGGAACCGCCCTGCGCTGTCCTTTTTCTTCTTCCGAAATCCGCCCGGAAATATCCACCGGCTGTTCTCTGGAATACAGTACTTTCAGGTGCAGGATCCCCCTTGCTTTCAGCTCCCTTCTCATCACCCTGCACAGGGGGCACACACTGGTCTTTGGCAGGTCTGTGATCTCAAAAAGCTCGGGGTGCAGTTTGTTTCCCGTCCCCATGCTGCTTATCAGAGGGATTCCCAGTTTTTGCGCCCCCTCCACGATAGCGATCTTGGCCGTCACCGTGTCCACCGCATCTACAATATAATCCGGTTTCTTCTCCAACAGATCCTTTAGATTATTTTCCAATATAAACCTCTCGTAAGTCTCCACCCGGATATCTGGACATATTGCGGCAATCCGCCGTTTCATGACTTCTGTCTTATAGCATCCGACCGTGCTGTGGTCCGCCACGCACTGGCGGTTGATGTTGGTGAGGGAAACCCTGTCATTATCTATCAGGATCAATTTCCCGACGCCGCTTCTTGCAAGGGCTTCAATGCAGTGGGAACCTACGCCCCCCACCCCGAACACCATAACTGCAGACTGTCTCAGACGCTCCATGGCCTTTCCCCCGATCAACAGCTCTGTTCTGGAAAATTCATGTACCATAACCTCATCTCCCGTACTGTTTCATTGTTGAAAATCAAATCCCTTGCAGCAAACTATGAGGTATTTGACCCTCGCGGCAGCCGCCTGACGGACAGTCAGACAGTACACCAGTTCATTGCTTCGCGGAAATGAACATCATTCCAATAAAAGCTCATCGACTGTCACAAACTGATACCCCTCGGCTTCCAGGAGATCTACGATCCGAAGGGCAGCCTTCACAGAGCTTTTATAACAGTCATGTAACAAGATAATATCATTTTCTTCCACTTCCGTCACTACCTTATTTACAATTTCATCCACATTTTCTGTAGCCCAGTCGAGAGGATCCACAGTCCAAAGCACCGGCAGGACATGAATCCTCTGCTCCAGCTTTTTCTGCCAGAGGCCGAAAGGCGGCCGCATATACTCCACAGGTTCTCCGGTAATCCCTGCAATCAGGTCATTCGTCTTTTTGAGTTCCTGATAGGCGGTCTCATCGTTCACCCGGGTAATCTCGATATGGCTGTAGGTATGGTTTCCCACCAGATGCCCTTCCCTAGCCTCCCGTTTGACGATTTCCGCGTTGTTTCCGGCTTCAATATTTTTCCCGATCAGAAAAAAAGTGGCCTTTACATCCCGCTCCTTCAGCCCATCTAACAGGACGGGCGTATGTATGGCATTGGGGCCGTCGTCAAAGGTCAGTGCGATCTTGGGATGTTCCCCGGAAAAAACTTCCCCGGCTGCACCCAGGGCTTCCCAGGGCTTCCCCGCCTGACTGTCTGTGCCTGGCATTGTACCGTCCCTTACCGTAAGATATAATACATCCCCGGTATCATCCTGTGCATTTCCTGCCGCTGTCTGGGGTGCACAGATTCCCAGCAGCATCAGCATATAAACCAATCCGATTCCCTGCATCCATCTTTTCATAATCAGCCCGAATCTGTCATCATCATCTTTTCAATATATGCATTGCACTTCTGATTTAATGATGATATAATCATAAAATGCATCCGCCAAAGAGGACGAAGTCCGCCCTTTGGGTATACAATTTGATAAAATTTCCGAATATATTTCCGTTCGGATCAGGAGGTTATCTTAAAAATGGAACAAACAACAGCAAAAGAAAACAAGATGGGGGTCATGCCAATTCCAAGGCTGCTTATCACCATGTCCCTGCCCATGATGCTTTCCATGCTTGTGCAGGCACTGTACAACATCGTTGACAGTATTTTCGTGGCGCAGATCAATGAAAATGCACTGACCGCAGTATCCCTTGCCTTTCCCGTACAGAGCCTTATGATCGCAATTTCTGCGGGGACAGGCGTAGGCATCAATGCGCTGCTCTCCCGGAACTTAGGTGAAAAGAAATTCGAGGAAGCCAATCAGGCCGCAAGGAACGGAATCTTCCTCGCTTTTATCAGTTTCATTGCCATGGCATTGTTGGGCGTGTTCGGGGCGCATACATTTTTCCGGCTTCAGACGCAGGATGAACAGATTGTAACCTATGGTACACAGTATCTGATGATCATCTCCGTGCTTTCCATCGGGGTATTCATGCAGATTACATTGGAGCGTCTCCTGCAGTCCACCGGAAAGACCATCTATTCCATGATCACGCAGGGGCTGGGGGCGATCATCAATATCATCATGGATCCGATCCTGATCTTCGGCCTCTTCGGATTTCCGCGCCTGGAAGTGGCAGGAGCCGCCATTGCGACGGTAGCCGGACAGATTGTGGGCGTTGCCCTTTCCATATATTTTAACTGTACCAAAAATAAAGAAATCAATCTGAACATGAAAGGATTTCGTCCGAATAAGAAGGTCATCCTCACCATTTATCAGGTAGGCCTTCCCTCCATTGTCATGCAGTCCATCGGTTCAGTCATGGTGTTTGGGATGAATAAGATCCTGCTGATGTTCTCCTCCACTGCCGCCGCTGTCTTTGGAGTGTATTTTAAATTGCAGAGTTTTATTTTCATGCCGGTGTTCGGGCTTAATAATGGAATGATCCCGATTATTGCCTATAATTACGGCGCGAAAAATAAAAAAAGGATCATGGCCACCATGAATTTAAGTATTGCCCTTGCCGTGGGCATCATGGCCGTAGGCCTTGCAATCTTTCAGATTTTCCCGGCACAGCTTCTGGGATTTTTTGACGCGTCAGAGCATATGCTGGAAATTGGTGTTCCGGCTCTTCGGATCATCAGCCTGAGTTTCCTCTTTGCCGGATACTGCATCATCGTAGGCTCTGTATTTCAGGCTCTCGGAAACGGGGTGTACAGCCTCATTACCTCGGCGGCCCGGCAGCTGATGGTGATCCTCCCGGCCGCGTATATGTTCGCAAAATTATTTGGCTTATCTATGGTATGGTGGGCGATCCCCCTTGCAGAAATCGTATCCGTGGCGCTCTCCACACTACTGTTTAAGAGGATCAAACGCTTTAAGATCAATCCTCTGGAGCAAAATGCAGTGAAATAACCGGAGGGTAGTTACGGTTCACAGTAACGATTTGTAACCATAATTTTCATTTTTTGAAAAAAACAGTTGAAATTTGTATAAAGAATGGTTATAATAAGAAAGGTTCGTTTGTAGAGCCTTGCCGAAATAGCTCAGTTGGTAGAGCACTTCACTCGTAATGAAGGGGTCGTCGGTTCGAGTCCGATTTTCGGCTTACAAGAAAGAGCGTCCTGCAGAAAAAATCCCGCTGCCCCCGGTAATCCGAGGGCAGCGGGATTTTCAGGTACTGTCGATACATCGTAACCTCTATCTACCGGCACAAGTTGTCTGTCAGCAGAACAGTTCCTTGGAATTTTCATGTATCCTGAGCCTGATTCTCCTCAACATGCACTGTAAGTTGGTTGTAGGGAATCACGATTCCTTCCGCGTCAAAAGTCAGTTTGATATTCTCTAACAGATCCCACCGGGTCGTCCAGTATTCATCGGTCTTCACCCAGCCCCTGATGCCGAGCACCACTGCGCTCTCACTGAGAGAATCCACGAATACATACAAACTTTCGTCTTTGATGATGCTGGGGATATTTTTCAGCATATCCTCCAACAGATGCTTCGCCTTTTTCAAATCCGAATCATAGGAAATCCCAATCCGCAGATCTAACTGGCGCTCTGCTTTCGCCGTTACATTGGTAAGGCTGTTATTTGCCAGTATTCCATTCGGGATCACGATCGTCCTGTTATCCACGGTAGTCAGCTTTGTATAAAACGTCTGGATTTCCTTGACCGTCCCCTCATCCTTATTCGTATCCTCTATGATATAGTCTCCTACCACAAACGGCTTTAGCAGCAAGATCAGCACCCCTCCGGCAAGGTTGGACAGCGTCTGCTGTAATGAAAGCGAAATTCCCACGCCTGCCGATGCAAAGAGCATCGATACAGAAGAAATGTCAATCTTCAGATTCGCCGCGATGATCAGCACAAGGATCAGATAAAGCGCCGCTTTCAAAAAAGAGTCCGTAAACTGCATGATCCCTGTATCTGCATTGGACTTCCTCAATGAACGGCTGACTTTATTCCGGATCCATCGTATCAAAACACGCCCCACAATAAAAATCAGGATTGCAATGAGAACCCTCACCCCAAATCCAAGCATATCCGGAATATGCTCATGAAAAAAAGTCACAACTTCATTGACCTGCGTCTGTACCTGCTCAACGGATTCCTCCGCAGACTGCTGTATCATATCCGTTGTACTTTCCACATCCATTGTCTCACCCCCTGTCATCCCAAATTGTATACATGTATTTTTTACTCACTTCAAAGCCAGGAACGCCGCCAGGCTTCCCCTGTCATTTCCGGCTGTCCGGTGGGAGTACAGTATATCGCTGTTGCAATGCGTACATACATTCGTGACTGCCAGATGCTTCTTTCGGATTCCCGCCTCCCTAAGCACGATCTCATTGGCCTTCCACAGATTCAGCTGGTATTTTCCGTTCTCTTTTTGGTAATATAAATCTTTCCAATGACATTCTTTAAATTTTTCCTGAAATTTTTCAATGACGTCTTCGCTGACCTCATAGCATTCCTGACAGATGGATGGGCCTACTGCTGCCAAAATATCCGCCGGGTCGCATCCAAACTGCCGCTCCATCAGCTCCACGGTCGCCTTCCCGATTTTTGCCACAGTTCCCCGCCATCCGGAATGACTCAATCCAATCGCCTTTTTTACCGGATCCACAAAAAACAGAGGCACACAATCCGCATAAAATGTGACCAGGCAAATCCCGGGTATATCCGTGACCAGGCCGTCCACATCCTGATATTCCAATGGACGCAGGATTCCCATGCCCCGATCCTCTTCTGTAACCACACGCACATTGGCCGTATGTGTCTACCGGGAATACACGATATCCTCGCATCTCACACCAATGGCTGATGCAATCCGCCGAAAATTCTCCT
>CATKXE010000138.1 GCA_949840465.1 uncultured Lachnospiraceae bacterium
AATACGTATTTCATCCCTTTATCCTTCTGCACGTATATTATATCACGATAGTATACTTTCCGCCTCTCGTTTTCCGGGCCGAGCAGGATAAAATTATTTTGTTCTTTTTTTATTTTCTCAATCAGTCTTTCCAGAATGGACGGCAGGCGTTCTTCCATTTCCCCTTTTAAGATATATTGATAGGCTTCCAGCCGGTAGCTTTCCACAGCAAATTCGGAATATGACGTCAAAAACATCAGATAGCACCTGTGCAATTTCCCACTCACAAGTTTTCCTAATTCCAGCCCGCTCATACCGGACAATTCAATATCCGTAATCAACACATCATATTCCATGCCCTGATTGATATTCTCCGCCACCTCTTCTGCGCTTGAAAATGAAAATATTTCTGCTTCTCCTTTTTCATGCACCGCCTTTTTGATGCAGTCGCATTCCAACGCCAACGCACTTTTCTCATCATCCACAACTGCTATTTTTACCATGGTTTTATCCTCCGAAATCCTCTTCCGCCAGTTTTTTACAAAGCCTGTTCCCGCGCTAAATGGAATCATTTCTTTATAGAACTCTCCAATTCATAATACAGATTATTCCGCACATCATAGAATATGTTTTCATCCTCCCTGACATAAAGCCGAAAAGTATGTTCCCAAAGTCCTTCCCCGTTTTCTTCCTGGAGCAGCCTGCCGCAATAATAGGTATATTCGCCGATTTTCCGTAAATCTATCTTGTCAATAATATCCTGTACTGCCTCTCCGATCCTCATGCATTGCAATTTGGGGTTCCAGCTTCCTAATAAATTGTTGATTCCCATTTTGGTGGCCTTCACTTTCTTGTAGCGCTCTTTCAGCGGCGGGTTCAATTCCTCTGCGCTTATGTGCAGACATCTTAAAATATGCATAAACTCTTTTTTCCCGTCTTTATAAGGAAACCCCATATCCAGATATGCGTACATATGCCAGACTGCTTTCTTCAGATACTCCTCATCCCTTGTCCTTTCATAATACTCCCGTAGCCAGCGGATACTGGATAGCAAGATCTCTCTGCATTTCTTTCCCTGATGTTCCATGTTCCTAAACGCAAGCTTGATTCCTTCAATTTCAACTGTATTATAGAGCATACGGCATCCTTCTTTCTTTTACAAACAGCAATTTAGATTTTTCTTTTTATTGTAGCAGAAGCCCCCTCCTTTTTCATCCTGTTGGACATGAGTTATCTATTTTGTGGCCGCGAAAATTTTTATGGAGTTCCCTGTGCCCGGACAAAGCGTAATTGAAAAATGGAAACTACTTTGATATACTATTTTATAAAACCAGCAGCGAAAATAACTGACATATCCTGCGCAATCTATATCCGTTATTTTTCTGCAACAGCGAATGACAGGCCGGGTGTATGAAAGTAAATTTTCATGATCATTTTTGTCGGAAGACGGCATGGCCGCATATATATCCACAGGGGATTTTAAACGGGGGAATGGTATGTATGATTACGAAAAACTGAAACAAAACCTGAGAATATTTACAGAGAGTGAACTTTTTTATAAAGACCGCTATGAGGCTTTGGGAAATCCTGAGAAATGGGACTGTTTCTGTAAAAAGTACCCAAAAGAATCTATTTTAGAAAAAGGCTGGCTGTGCCCTGAATTTTTCACTGATTTCACGGAGCGTTCTGAATTTCTTCCAGATGATATGTCCGCTTATACAGACAGAGATATCTGTCTGCTGCAGCATCCCCGCTACTCACCGAATGTAGAACATACACACGGATTCTTCGAAATTTTTTATGTGCTGGAAGGTTCCTGCCTGCACACAATTCAGGGCAGGACAGAACGTCTTCCAAAGGGGCGGTTATTCTTTCTGGCTCCCGGCGTCCGCCATCATCTGGAAGTGTATGATAACAGTATTGTCATCAATCTTTTGATAAAAAGAAAAACATTTTCCGATATCTTTTTTAATACGCTCAGAGTGCAGGGCATGCTTACCAGCTTTTTCCTGAACAGCATGTATACCCTGAATCACTGGGAAGGCCTGTATTATGATATTGAGGAGCAGGAAATTGAAGAGCTGATCTTATCCATGCTTTTGGAACAACTGGAAGAGGATTCCTATTCTGGCGGAATCCTCACCAGCCTGATGACGATTTTCTTTGCCAAGCTTACAAGGCGGTATAGAACCGGAGAAATCGTTTCGTCGCAGGAATCCCCCGTCAATACCCGTTCCCTTGATATGATCACCTACATCAATGACCATTATCAGGACATTACGCTGCAAAGCCTTGCAAAACACTTCCATTATACACAGGAGTACTGCTCAAGGCTGATTAAAGCTGCTGCCGGGGTTTCGTTCACAGACGTCCTGCGCAGAATCCGTTTAAGCCGCGCGGAAGCCTTTCTTCTGACTACCTCCTACAGCATAGAGGCAATCAGCCATATGGTCGGTTATGAAGAGCCTGGAACCTTTATCCGGCTTTTTAAAAAAAATTACGGAATGTCCCCGGGCAAATACCGCCTTGCACAGGAAAATCTATAAGAAATGCTTCGGTATATGCCGCCTTGCGCAGTCCAATTTCTGTCCGGCGCAGGGCTGCCGGCAGAAATATCTGCCTTACTCTTTTATAAGGATACTGCAGCGGCCTGCTTCCAGCCGCAGCTTTCCGTCCGTTATTTCGCATGCCGCCTCCGGCTGAAGTTCTCCCTCTGCTGCCGCGCCTGCAAACGGCGCCTGCAGGATACGGATTTCATTCCCACGAAGCACAGCCGGGACGATAAACTCTGCCTCTGTATCAAATGGAACCGTTACGTCAAACCGGATCCCCTGGGGCGTTCTTTCCCATTTGCTTTCAATGATTCCATATGGGCTGTCAAAGCTCAGTGATACGCGGGAAAACCGGTTGTCCGGTTCCGGTTTGATGGAAAACTTCTTAAATCCTGCATGGGCTTCATCTGGATTCAGCCCTCCCATATAACGGTACATCCACTCCAGGACAGCGCCATATGCGTAATGGTTCAGGCTGTTCATCCCCGTATCGCTGATACTGCCGTCCGGAAGAACGGAATTCCAACGTTCCCAGACCGTAGTCGCCCCCATGTTGACCTCATATAGCCAGCTCGGATAATCTTCATTTAAAAGCAGGGTATATGCATAGTCTGAAAGCCCGTTCTCAGACAAGGTCTTACACAGGTACGCAGTTCCCACAAATCCGGTCGTCAGATGGATTTCTTCCTCGTCCAGTTTTCTCTTCAATTCCTGAACCGTGCGCTCCTTCGCCCAGTCCGGCACAATATGGAAGTGGAGCGCCAGCACGAGCGCTGTCTGGGTGTCCGCTGCAAGCCGCCCGGTGGAAGTCACATATTCCTCCTGCATTGCTTTCCGTACCTGTTCAGCAACCTGTGCGTATTCCTGTGCTTCCTCTGTTTTCCCTAATACTTCCGCCGCTTTTGCCGTCAGCTCCGCAGAATACAGGTAATAGGCGCTTGCCACAAAATAGGGATCGGTTCCCCCAAACGGGGAATCCCTGTGCGGATTGTCCAACGCCAGCCAGTCCGCGAAGTGGAATCCATGGTTCCAGAGATGGCGGTTTCCACAGTATTCCCTGTCTACGCTTCGAATATAATCCGTCCACAGCTTCATATTTTCATACTGCGTTTCCAATAAAGACAGATCTCCGGTAAAGACATAGGACGTCCACGGAACGATCGTCGCCGCGTCACCCCATGCGCAGGAGCCGGCATTGGATTCCGGGCTGTTCGTATCCTTGCCTAGGATCCGGTCAATCTGGTTTAAGACATCCGGGACGACAAACGGAACCGAGCCTTTCATCTCCGGCTGCTTCTGCTCCGCCAACATTTCCGTCATATAATGATGGTAAAACGGCGCACATTGCATATTGAAGCTTGCCGTCGCGCAGAATGCCTGGGCGTCGCCGGTCCAGCCAAGGCGTTCGTCACGCTGCGGACAGTCTGTCGGAATATCCACAAAATTCCCTTTCTGCCCCCAAACCGCATTTTCAATGAGACGGTTTACTTTTTCGTTATCTGTTGTAAGACGTCCGATCCGCTTCAAATCCGAATGAAGCACGCAGGCAGTAAAATCCGCTGCCTCCAGATCCTCCACCCCTTCTACCTTCACATAGCGGAACCCATAGAATGTGAAGCGAGGACGCACTCTCTCCTCTTTTCCATTGGAATAATACACAAACTTCTGCTCCGCGCTGCGCAGATTATCCGTATAAAAATTGCCGTTCTGGAGGATTTCTCCAAATTGCAGCTCCACTTTGGCATTCTCGGGCGCATGGTTGGTGAACGTCAAAATACCGGAAATCTCCTGCCCGAAATCCAGAACCGTTTCCCCAGCCGGCGTATGGATCACCTCTGCCGGAGCAAAGGTTTCCTGAATCCTGACCGGAATACTCAGCCGGGGCTGCAGCCGTGCCGACAGGTCTTCCCCCTCCGCCGCATGGAGCCACCGGGCGGTATCACAGTCCGCTTTTGCAAAATCCGGGATTTCCTTCCGGCTGTCATAAATCTCTCCGTCATAGATACAGCTTGCGAGAACCGGGGATTCCTGGCACACAAAATTGGGATCGGAGGCAACCGATAGGGTTTCTCCGTCTTCGGTTTCTATTTTTAATTCGCAGATGACCGTCTGTGTATCCCCATAAAGCCGGTCCATCCGGTCTATATAGCCAAACCGGCCCATATACCAGCCATTTCCCAGCATGATGCCTAAGGCATTGGCATCGGGTTCCAGCATGTTTGTTACATCATATGTCTGATATTGGATCCGGTGGTTATAATCATTATAATAAGGCGTCAAATATTCATCACCGATTTTCTCCCCGTTCAGGTATGCCTCATATAAGCCGAGACCGGAAATATAGAGCCTTGCTTTCTTTACTTTTTTCCCGCCCAGTTCAAACTTCCGCATGAAAACACTGTGTTTCTCTTTTTCAAACGGCGCGCAAATCCATTTCCCCCGGATTTTTTCGGGCGGAGCCTCAAAAAACGCCGCTTCGCTGACCGCTTCCTCTCCTGCGTCATTACGCACAGACGCCCTCCAATAATAGCGGCATTCCGGCTTTACTGAAAATTGGGGGCGAAAACATTTGCTGTCAATATCCGGTGTCCATCCGGTGTCCAAAACCATTTCCTTAAACTCTTCGTCTTCCGCAATCTCAATTTTTTGCACAATGCTCTTTTTCCCCTTGCTTTCCGTCGTTTTGTAGGATAAGACTACAGAATCCATCCGGAAACCCATGGGATTCGCCATATGGTTTGTTTCAAGCTGAATAATCTTCATAATAAATACCTCGGTTCCTTTTCGCTTTCTTTTTTTCATTGTTTTCTATATTGTTTTCTTCCATTCTAACAGAAACACGGGGATATCCAATGTTCAAATATGGCTTTTTTGATTGTTCGATTTTGATATTTTTAGTGTTCTAAGTCCTGCCATCTGGCAAATATCCAGTCTATGACAATGCAAAATTGACTTATAAATTTTTCTTTTTCCTTGACAAAGCGACACTCTTGTCGTATAATTAAAAAAGACATTAATGTCGTTTTTTCTCGCAAAACAAAGGCTCATAAAACATGAAAGGAGACAAATGAATGGAATTCATACTGAGAGAATGGAAATACGAGGACGCCGGCCAGCTTGCCGAAGCTGCCAACAACCCAAACATTGCAAGAAACCTGCGAAATATATTTCCCCATCCTTATTCTTTGGAGGATGCAAGGCAGTTCCTGAACCTCTGTATTTCCGAGGAGGAAAAAAATCAGCTCTTTCGGGCCATCGAAACCGACGGAAAGGTGGTCGGCAGTATCTCCATATCGGTAAAGGATGACGTCTATGAGAAATCCGCCGAATTGGGATACTGGCTTTCCGAAGATTACTGGGGGCAGGGGATTACTTCCCGCGCTGCGCGGATGATCTGCCGCGAAGCGTTCGCGCGGTTTGATATCATCCGCATATTCGCAGAACCGTTTGAATACAATACAGGTTCGAAGGGGTGC
>CATKXE010000139.1 GCA_949840465.1 uncultured Lachnospiraceae bacterium
CGCAGTAAAAATCCAGGAGCCGCCTTAAGCCTGTCACATTGGCATCGATGGTCTCGATGGGATACCGGCGGTAGAACACGGGGGAAGCGATGGAAGCCATGTGGATGACAAGGTCTGACTTTTCCGCACCCTGCACTAAAGCAATATCATCGGTGATGATGTCAAATTTTTCTACCGTGAAGCGGCTGTCTTCCTCCATCTCCCGGAGCCATGCAGGATGCCCCAGCATGAAGTTGTCCAGGCAGAGTACCTGCTTTAATGACAGTTCCTCCCTGTAGCGGTAGAGGAAATGCAGGAGGTAAAAGCCAAGGAACCCGGCGCATCCGGTGATAAGCAGCGTGCTGCCGGACAGCTTCCCGCGTTCTTCGCTGCTGAGTTTCCTGTAAGTGTAGGCAAGATCCGCCTCTAATTGTTTTGTGATCATAGTTACAGCCCTTTCCTTATGTATGTTGATTATCCCCGGAACCATGTAGAAATGACGCATGGGTTCCATTGTTTTCCCGTTGTCTGGTTTCAGTTTCGAATATAAAATAAGATACATATACCTTTTAGCTCGTATACTGTCTAAAATTTTTAAAATTGCGGCACACCGGCGACATAATTACTTTCATCATATGGATTATGGAATATCACGCCCAAGCGCCGCTTTTCAAAATCATAAGTTTTATAATATTTTCACCAGTTCATTCCGGTAATAGCTTTCGGTTTCTTTTCCAATGTTCAGCAGATAATCAAGCGCAGCGCCTTTTAACCGGATCAGTTCTGCCTTCCTGTCTGTGTCAAAATATTTCACAGCCAGATCCGCGCATCTGTCAATTTCACGTATGAATGGCCTGACCTCGTCCGGCCGGCATCCGGGTCTTACAATCCGTCGAATTTCCTGTAAAAGTTTTGGCATCTCTTCATCCAGTACCGGCGGCTTATCCTGCTTCCATGCGGTTTCAGGATCATTTACGGCAAGGATTATTTCCTGCGGTGAGATCCCATACTCCCGGCGTTCGGGAAAAACCAGTTTAAAGCTGCTTTCCAGAAGGGGCGCATCCTTTGTGTGGCATAACACAGTCCCGGTTTTCTTTACCAGGCGCTCCGCCTCCCTGACTGTCTCATAGGGTTTGTCAAACCAGTCTGTCCCATTCAGAATCACAAGGTCAAAATTCCCTGTTTGTAACTGTGTTGCATCATAGTCTGATATAAGCATGGACAGGTTTGGCGGTTCCTCCACCATGGATACCCTGTCAAGCCACTGGTTTTTGCTGCCGTTTCCCGCAACATTGCTGACGCAGCACAGCAGGGAGTCCCTGTTCAGCTTCCCCATCAGTACGGCCAGATGATAGCTTAAAATACCGCTTGTGGCGCCGATCTCCAGCACCTTGAGCGGCGCTGAGGTACGGATGAGGCTGGAAATTACGAGGATGTCCAGCAGATAGAACGGGAAAAAATCTTTGCCGCAGCTTATCTCACCATGCTTCTCCATAAGCCCCAATAACAACCTTGTGATTCCCGTTTTTCCATCCGGCATCACCTGCATGGGATATCTGGATCTGTTGTCCAACATCAGGCGGCTGATATCCAAAAGCGCCTCGCGCCTGCCGCCGTCTATAAATACAAGCTGCCCATCTTCACAAATGACGTCACTCATATGGCCGCCTCCCCAAAAAGCATCTCATTCACCCTTGCCGTGATATTTTCCATATCCAGATGCAGCCTGCTGTACTGACAGGCATGCTCAGAAAGCAGCTTCAGGTTTTTATCCGTACAGAGCCGGTACAGTATTCCGGCAAACCCGTCCACATCCCTTATTTCTGCGGACAGTCCGCAGCGGCCATAGTCCGTTGCGTCTTCATAGGCGTCAAACTTCGTCACCGCAGTGACGCATCCGGCATGCAGGGCCTCTGAAACCACGTTCGGCGCCCCTTCCAGGTCGGAAGGCAAAGCGAAAACCTTCGCATCCTGATATTCCCTAAAAAGCGCTTCCCGGTCTGCCAGGAGGCCCACAAACCGGACGCGCCCGGACAGATGGGGAAAACGCAGAAAATATTCTTTAATATAAGGCTGGAATGCTTCTTCCACTCCCCCTACCAGACGGAGCTGCCATTCCGGGATTTTATCCGCAACACGGGCAAAGGCCTCCAACAGAACCTCTGTTGCTTTCTGCGCAGTCCCAAGCCTCCCCACGGTCAGTATCACATTTTTCTTGTTTTCAAAGACCGGCTCTTCCTGCCGGTGTGAAAAATCATACCAGCCGTTGGGGATATATTCGATCTTCCACGGCCACTTCTCATTCAGGAACTTCTGCACGGAACGGCATGAAGTTGCGATCACGTCACAGTCATCCATAAATTTTATGAATTCAGGCTCATCCCATTTTATCCTGTCCATCCAGTGGCTGTTGGCGTCCAGCCCCAGGTAGATCCTTCCATCAGGGTTGGCCAGCTTATAGGCCTCTGCGATTGGAAAATTGGAGGGGTAGCAGCCACGCAGCAGCAGGGCGTCAATTTCCTTTGCGTTTGCATCTATATACCGCATTTTTTCTGTGACCCCGCCGTTGGGCAGGAATTCCATCTTCTCGCCTTTAACGTACTTTTCGTAATAGGGGTATGGGCCTGAGTATGGACCCACCATGGATACGTCACAGCCATGGTTTTTATAGAGAATGTAGGGGATCAGGCCGCAATCCTTGACCAGTTCCACATTTGTCCACCCCTGTTCATGGGACGGCATTGCCACGACCCTTTTGGGGCGGCTTTTCCGGCCTCCTGTTTTCCCGTTTCCTTTTTTCCTTCCGGGCGGAACCGCATACAGGACGGTTTCCCAGTTCTGGGTCCTGCAGTAATGGCGTATGTAAAACCGATACTCAGGGTTGATGGCATCAATCAGTCTGGGAATCTCCCACATATCGCTAATGATATGGTAAGTGCAGACTGCCAGCTTGGGAGAGTCATTTTTTATATGCTCCTTCGCACCGATAATGGCCGGGATTTCAAATCCTTCTATATCCATTTTAATAAATGTAACTTTCTCCCTGATATCCTCATCCAGTGAAATGATCCCGACGGCTTCCTGTCCCGGGGCCGCGTTTACAAAACTGCTGGACGATCTGCTGGCATCCATTGCCATCCTGCCATTTTTTTCTCCCACGCCGCATTTTTTCACAATGATGTCCCTGTATTTCACCAGATTTTTCCAGCAGGGTTCAATATTGTCGCCGGAGGGTTCGTACACATATATTTTCTTATAATTCCCATACTGCCGGATAAAGTCCTCCGTGGTATCCCCGGTAAAGCCGCCGCAGTCCACAAAGACTTCATTTTCGTCACAGGATACGATCGCCGGGTCAAAATACTGGTGGTTCAGGCCGTCATAGACCTCTTCCACGAACTGCAGGTCAGGGATCAGCCGGAACTGCATCAGGTTTGTAAATACCTTCCGTGAAATGTTATCTGCCAGCCTTCCATAGAGCCAGTCGTAATGTTCCACATTCCGGAGCAGGTCTTCCAGCATAAAATGGTACGCGCCGCTGGCTCTGCCCTTCGAGTATCCGCCCATGGGCCATGCCTCCAGGGTTTCCGGAGGGACGGATGCCAGTTCTGATACGGCAGATACAATCTCCTGATGCGAGCAGTTCTTTAAGATAGTCGATATCCCCCCGTAACTGCGGGACAGGTTTGCAAATTCAGCTTTATCCATCCTTACCCTTCCTGTTCTAAAACGGTGTTTTTTTAGCTTTTACATCCGCAGCAGCTCCTGCCGAAGCCGCAGGAGTTCCAGATCCTCCGGGAGAAGCGGGACAAGCTGCTGTACCACAGACATCGCCTCCTGGTAATATCCTTGCTCCACAAGTGTCGACAGACTGGCTTTCATCTGTCCGGCCAGAACCTCAAAGTCCGTACCTGCGTTTAGGGCCGGGTTATCCATGCTGTCTTTCAGGTGACGTATAATTTCACGGATAACGCCTGTCATTGCCGGGTGGAACTGTAAAGCCGAACGGAACCTGGATACCGCTTCCGGCAGCTTCCGTTCACGGATGCTTTGCAGCGCGCCAGATACATGAAGTGCAAACCTGCAGTACTCCGGGAGAAGATTCCGGTTTCCCTTTTCAAACATCTTTTCCTGATATTGCTTTTTATAATAAGTAAGGACACATTCCGTGTATTCGGATAAATCCTTTATCAGTTCCCTGCCCACAAGGCACTTACGGATGAGCTGTTTTTCCCGCAGAAGTATTTCCAGCCAGAGTCCGTGTAGAAACGCTGTCCCTTTGAGTTCATTTACTGTTTCATGTATCCTGTCAGTCTCTGGGAGGGACAGCTTCTCTATAAGCTGCTGAGTACACAGTCTCCATGTATCTAAATCCATGATTTCCGCAAACCGGGACAGCCCTATTCCGGAAAGGGCTGCTTCCCTTATGATCTGCAACTGCAGATGGGGGGATACCGTCCCTTCCATGCATTGCAGGAACTGTCTTGGTTTTTGGTCACCTTCTGCGTCTCCATCAAGAAGCATTGACCTTTGGAAAAGCAGATAAGGGTTATTTGCGGTGATCTGTCCTAATACTTTCTGGAATGCCGCTGCATGCTGGCTTTTCCAAGTGTCAAAAATAGGATAATACCGCTGAATCCAGGATTCATCTTCCCAATTAAGCAGTTCTAAAAAATAGGCTGCCTGGCCGCTGTCATCCAGGTGTAATGCGGCCTCGGCGCAGCGGAGCCTTCCCACAGCCAGCTCTTCGGGATTCTGGATCCTCCCTTTATTGATATCCCCATAACTCTGCTGCTCCCACAGTTCAGGCGTTTTCTCCATATAGGCAAGGAGATTTTCGAATTCCAGCCCATAATGTATGGTCTCATCATATTTTTTGAGCTGTGTGCAGAGAAGGAGTAATTTTCTGTAAAGGCACAGCCTCGTCAGTTCGCCGGGATGTTCCTTTTCCAGGATGGATATAATTGCTTTCCTGGCAGCCTCCGCATCGCCTTTTGCGGCCTGAATATCAGACTGGTATACCTGGAACCACTGGACATACCATTCCGCCCCTGCCTTGCCCCGGCAGAGCCTCCGTCCTTTCCGGCAGTATTCTTCTGCCTTCCCCAATTCTTTGCGCATATAGTACTCACGGGTGAGCTGGACATAGTTTTTGATGTAGTCCGGATTCTTGCGGATATTTTTAAGCAGCATCGGTATATTCCGCGAAGTTTTCCCAGTGCTTTCCTTTTTTTCTCCCACGATATAGCCATAATGGTGGACATAGGCTTCAAAAAATTTAGTTTCCCCCCGGCGGGGCACTAATTCTTCATGGATGGGATTCTGGAACGCGATCCCGGGGTCTATCCTTGCCATACGGAATGCATGAAAGTCAAAATACCGGATTCCGTCCCAGTCAAGATAATTCCTTACTCTGTAAAAAGCCGTACCGTAATCGTGATATTCCCCGGTCTGAAAAAAATCACGTATTTCAAAAATATCCTCGAACCATTCATCATCATCAAGATACATAAACCATTCGCCTTTAGCGGCCTTAAGCCCGGCATTGCGGGCCGCGGAAAAATCATCGCACCAGGTAAAAGGAATAATCTGATCCGTATAGCGGGCAGCAATTTCCCGTACCCGTGTATCCGTGCCGGTAGCAACGACGATCAGTTCACTGGGAACCTGCATCAGCAGCGGCCTTAAAGAATCCAGGCACCGCTCCAGGGCGGCAGGCCTGTCGGATGCAAGCAAAGAAATACTGAGCTGTATGTTCATAGACGTATCCTCTCCTTAACCCGGATAAACCGGAACCAAAATTTTGCCATTTTGCGCAGAAAAATGCCGTTAAGCGCTTAATGGACGGTAAATCCGGCTCCCCGCCGTCAGGCGGGAAAACACATAAATACGGGCATAAAAATAGATGGACGTTTTCTTCCGCATAAAGCAGAGGCTTTATGCGGAAGAAAGCGCCCATCCAACGGACTGGCGCTTTCTAAAATTATCCTCTGGGAAA
>CATKXE010000140.1 GCA_949840465.1 uncultured Lachnospiraceae bacterium
TAAATTTAGATACACTTCGTGAAAAAATCGGCAGTATAAAGGGCATTGGCGAGTCCCGTCTTAATGAAATCATGGACGTCATAAGTCGGGAGATAAATGAGGAATAATACACAAAAATTTTTATTTTGCTTGATTTTTATTCCAAAGTGTGGTATAGTGTGTAAAAAGGAGAGTGACAGCTATGACCGAAGAAGAAATGCAAGCCGAAATAGAGGAATCATACGAACACGGACTTCCCGATTATTTACGGGACGACCTTGACAATTACAAAAAAGCTGTTGAGGAAAACAGAAAAATTGACGCTTGTTTTTTATGGGGAGAGCTTTACGGCAGCATCAACGCCGCTCAGATCGGAGACGGCTCTATCACTCCCGAACAGGCGGATTACCTCAGAAACAAATATTTATGGAAATAAGACAGGAGGCGGAAAATATGTATACATTTCCCGTAAGATTTAACGGTTCGGAAAAATTAAAATATATTTTTCCGTCCAAGCAAAAAGATGTGCAGAAAGCAATTGAAATTGCCGAAAAAAATGAGAAAATACGCAGAATGATTATTTTTGGAAGCGCCGTAACTATGAACTGCGGAATTGGCAGCGATATTGATATTGCAATAGACGCTCCGGATATTAAGGACGACGATGAATTTATTACAATTGCAAAACCGTTCAGGAAAGCATTGGAATCTGAAATTGATATAATTCATCTTAACTCAACCAAAAATGATTTACTAAGAAATGAAATTTTAACGAAAGGAGTTGACGTTTATGTCAATTGGATTTAATGACTTGCTTAAACTTGCGGAATGGGATTTCAAAACGGCTGTGGATATGGAAAAATCTTTTCCCGATGAATATGCGGTCAGAGCATCGGCGTATCATTTGCAGCAGGCTGTTGAGAAAATACTAAAGGCTGCGATTTTATATAACGGAGAAAATCCGCCGTTTACTCATGATATAGGACGGTTGGCAGAACATTGCAGCAGGCTCGGAATTCCTTTTGATGATGAGCTTGAAAACATTGCCGATACGCTGACATTATGGGAATCAAAGTGCCGTTACGATCCGTATATTACGCTTACGCAGAAAAAATATGATATGGCAAAGCAGGCATATACAGACATTTCACAAAAGCTTAAACATGAGATCACACAAAACACCGACATGGATTTCGGAATGAAAATGTAAAGAAAACCAAATATTTTCAAAGCAAGTCGAGAGATCGGCTTGCTTTTTATATTTTTCGGAGGTGATAAAACGAAAGAGCAAAAATTCGGGATAGAGATAGAGATGACGGGACTGACCAGAGCCAAAGCCGCCGATATTGTTGCGGAGTATTTCGGGACGGAAGCGTATCATGTCGGAGGTGCATACGACCCGTATACCGTCAGGGACGATCAGAATAGGAAATGGAAAATTGTTCGCGACGGAAGTATACGCTGCGCGGACAGGAGCGGGAACTCGCTGAGCAGCGAGTGTTCCGTTGAGTTTGTTTCTCCCATTTGCGTATACGACGATATAAAGACGATCCAACAGCTCGTCAGGAATCTTCGCGCGGGCGGGGCGGTAACAAATTCCTCCTGCGGTATCCATATCCACATCAACGGCGCGCCCTACGACGCTAAGTCCCTTAGAAATCTCACCAACATTATGAATTCCAAAGAAAATCTCATTTACAAGGCATTGCAGGTCAATGTTTCGCGGGAACACCGATACTGTCAAAAGGTGGATCAGCATTTCCTTGAGGAACTGAACCGCAGAAAGCCGAAAAATATTGACGCTGTTCAGAAAATATGGTACGGAGGCAATGACGGCAGCCATGAACATTACCATCAAAGCCGCTATCATTGCCTTAATCTGCACAGTCTGTTCAGCAAAGGGACAATCGATTATTCTCTGTATTAAATTATTCGAGGAAAATGCTGTTTTAGAGTGTAAATACAGCATTTTCAACCATTCTCCTCGAATAATCTTTATACTGCTATCTTTTCAGAAAAATTGGGATATTGCTTTTTTCTTTGGATGTCTCTGTAGTTTCAGGGAACCATTTTGCAGCCCAGTTTTTTAAATCCTCGTCCATTTTCTTTTGGGACAGGACGGCATAAAGCTCTGTCGTATAGACGGATGAATGGCCGAGGAAGGTGCGGATGACTTCCATCGGGATTCCTGATTCAAGCATATGTGATGCTGCCGAACGCCTCATGGTATACGGGGTATAATCGTCACTCCTGAATTTATCGGGATGTTCCTGCTTTGCTTTGGCAATGTATTTTTTGTAGACTTCCTCAATTGCAGACACAGACATTTTTTCATGCGTCTGCGATTTAAACAGGTACGCTTCAGGCTTGTCGGCAATGCCCCGGTAACGGATATATCCCTTTATGAGCCGGGCACATGGTTCAGAAATCCAGACAGTCCGGGATTTTCCGCCTTTGCCCTTTATGATGTCAACGTTGGCGCCTCCGGTTTTGTTAAAGCGTATGTTTTTGACCTTGAGTCTGCAGGTTTCCTCGCAGCGTGTCCCTGCTCCATACATCGCTGACAGAAGCACTTTGTCACGCCTGCCGATTTCTGTATGGTCGCTGGGCATTGTCAGAAGTATCTGCACCTCATCTAGGGTAAAAATTGATTTTACATTCCGATGTGCTTTCTTCTGTGGGATTTTGCTAAGCGTATTTCTCAGGAAAGCAGCTTCAAGGCAGATATTTCTGGCATATTTTGAAAAGGAATTCAATGCCGCAAGCCTCTGGTTTCTGGTTCTGGCGCTGCAGTTCCGGCTTTCCTGTAACCAGTCGAGAAAGCCGATTATGGTTTCGTAATCAAGTTTATCAAACGAAATCTGGTCGGATGGCAGGTTTTTATGCTCATACAGATAATCCAGCAGGAGGCGGTATGTTGTCTTGTAGGATTCCACCGTCTTGCTGCTGCAGCTCTTTTCCAGGGGAAGGTACGAACTGACGAAATCCTCCATTACATCCAGGAAAGTGTACTTGTCAGTCCTCATAGCACACCTCCGGGAAAACCCCGCCGCTGAAAGCGGCAAATTTCTGGAATTCATCCATGAACATATCAGTGGTGAATTTCATATACCGTTCAGTTTCTTTCAGGCTGTTGTGCCCAAGGTAAATGGACAGGTACGGGACGGAATTATCCGTGCTGATCCCCATTGTTTCAAGCTGTTTGAAAGACCTTAATACAAATGTGTGCCTGAGACAGTGGAAACACGGGCCGCGTTCGTATTTCCCTTTGGAAACCGTTATCCCGGATTTTTCGAGGATATGGGCGAAACGGAAATATATTTTCATGCTTTCCACATGCAGGGAATCATTTTTCCCAGGGAAAAGCCATGCGTCAGGATTATCAGGAATGCCGACTGCAAGACAGTATTTTATGAGGAGCCCGGTCAGGCTCCCGTGCATTGGCACAATCCGCTGTCTGCCGTTTTTTGCTTCTTCGATGGTAAGTATCCCGCTGTCAGGATTGAAGTTTTTTCGCTTCAGACACACTGCTTCAGATATCCTTAATCCGCAGCACAGGGCAATCCGGATGATTACCGGCAGCATAGCCCGCATATACGGGATGGAGTTATTCCACCTTGATGGGTATGAATCAGCAGTCTCAATAATGCGGGCGGTTTCGTCCTCGCTGAAGATATATGGCATATAGCCATCATGCTGCTTCGGCACATCGGGAGCATACGCTTCAATTCCTGATCCGACCAGAAATCCTATATAAGTCCGTATGGTGCACACTGCATGCGCTATCGTGCTGTCGGATCCATGAAGTCCTGCAATCCACCCATCGACAGCATCCTTAGTGATTGAATGGATATCATTGGCCGACAGATAATCATCGAAGCTTTTTAGCTGCCGTCTGCTGACGGCAATGGTTTTTTCTTTTAATACAGCAGCCCTCAGCTGAAGGAACTGGTTTATGGAATCAGCAAAAATGCTGTTAAACTGTACTTCTTTCATAGGGATGCCCTCCCTTCCAGCAGTTCTTTTAAGAAGCCGGTAGGTTCTGGTGCAGGAAGGGCGCACTGTCTCAGGTTATTTATGTCGAGTGCGGCATAATGCTGTATTACATTGGGATCGTTATGTCCCAAAACATGCCTCACAACTTCATAAGAAACACCGTCGTTTACCATGGAAGTTGCCGCAGAGGAACGGAAAATATGGGAGCCGTGCCTCCGCCCGCCGGGTTCCACGCCGGATTTTTTCATATAAGCGGCGGTGATCCTGCGGGTGACGCTTGTCGTCAATGGCCTGTAAGGCGCATACAGGCTGAGGAATATTTTGTCCTCCACGGAGTCCGGGCGGCCATTTTTTATATAATCCTCAAGGGCATCTTTTATTTCAGGTATAAGGGGAAGGCTCTGGTATTCCCCCGTCTTTTCCTGTGTGAATGATATCCGGCCGTTTTTGAAGTCCACTTCATCAAAGGCCAGTTTAACGATATCCCCGGCCCGCATTGCCAGCCTTGAAGCCAGAAGCAGGATACAGCGGTTTCTTTTCCCTGATGCCGTGGAAGTATCTATGGATTCCTCAATTCTCCGGATCTCCTCCGGGCTGTAAACCGAAGGGAGTGCTGATTTCTTAGGCGCTTTCGGCACAAGGTAGGAATGGTTTTGTCCTGTGTATGCCGCTTCATAAAGAAACAGCAGGAACTCCTGGACAAAGCGCCATGCGTCTTTGTTGCTGACTTTCAGGCAGGCTTTGGCAACCATTGAATCTTCCATGCAGTCCGGACTGGCGCATCCGGACTGGCTGAGAAGCTGGCAGAATCGGGAACAGTTGCGCATCTTTGTCTCTATTGTGGACTGCCTGTTGCCCTTCCCCCTGCAGTAGGATGCATAGCCATCAAGCACCCTGCAGAAACCGTCAGGAACCAACGGTGCATTCTTTTGATGGCGCGCCATAAAGCCGTCTCCAGATAAGGCATCATTAACCTTGCTGATAAAGGTATCCAGTGCCTGACGTGTTGACTTTTTGACAACCCTGTTTTTATTAAAATCAGAGATAAACTGCTCTCCGATTTCAGTGGAATAGTCATGATAGCCGTTTTGGATCATATAAGACTCAAGTGCTGCAAATCTGAACCTCAGATAATTCTGGTACTGTTTAGAGTAGTGGTTTTCCTGGATCAGCGAGAAAAATTTCTGCTTTAAGACAGGAATTGATTGTTTTACTTTCTGCTCCATAAGCGGAACCTCCTTATAATCAAGATTCTTTAATTATAAGAGAACAGTTTTGGCTTATATGTGATTATTCGAGGAAATCTTTATGAACAATCTGAAACTGGCTGTATTTAATAACTTCCTCGAATAATTTAATACAGAGAATAATCAGCAGTTCATTTCCAAAAAGGAGAAAATCAATTCTCACCAATTGGAAGAGGAACAACGTCAATTGAGGGAGGACAAATTTCGGCTTTCCGAGTTGGAAACGCTTATTCCGTCAATTTACGAGGACAAGGTTCTTGGAAAAATTCCCGAAGATGTTTGCGTTAATCTTTTGGAAAAGTATCGGACGGAGCAAAGAGAACTTTCCGAGAAAGTTGAAAGTTTTGAAGCAAAGATAAATTCCGCAAAGCAGGACGAAAATGATGTTGACGAGTTTATCAAACGGTTGAAAAAGTACACAAATGTGCAGGAACTTACCAGAGAAATGTGTCTTGAACTTATTGAGTACATTACCGTTGACGAGTATGCCGCCGACCGTCCGCGAGATATTCACATTTACTACAAGCTGTTGGATAAGCCTTTATCAGACAAGCGCAGGCTTGATGTTAAGAAAAATGAGGAAACCGCTTGATTAGGCGGTTTGAGGAGAATTTAAGATTATGTGTCCTTTTGAGAT
>CATKXE010000141.1 GCA_949840465.1 uncultured Lachnospiraceae bacterium
TTACTATCTGTTCATAAACTCGGTTATTTTCCTCGTGACCGTTTAATATGTTCAGCTTGTAATTCGTCTTACTCGGTATGACATAAATTATATCCCCCACCGCACAGGGAAGTTTCAACAGTTTCCCTTGTTCCTCTAAATCCTCGTATTCATCCATCTTTTCTGCCATTCGAAGTAGAAGTTCAGCCGTTCCCTCAATCTCCCTGCCATAAGGCGGCTGTCCGTATGACCTTGCATACATTCTTGCTTTATCGCTTAATTTCTTCATATTTCCCTCCACAATCCCCCTAAACCTCCCTTTAGCAACCTAACTTAATGACCATTCAGGTTTTTCTTCCGGTTCAATACTATCTTCATAATCATCTTCTTTGTCCATAACTATTTTCACGAACGCTCTCTTTAAAGTCATAAGGAATATCTGAAAATCACTCAGATCTCGCAGAGAACTAATGTCGATACCGCTATCATTGCCTAACATCCTCCATTTATCACTATCAGTTCTTTTGAACAACTTAATCTGACAATTTAAACCCGCATCTTCGTCACAGGTGAATTTAACGATACAGTCATCATAATCTGACCGAAACATTTTTTCTCTATGCTCTACTTCCATCTGTGCTGTTACACACTCATAATAGGGTTCTCCATCATCACAGCAGGCTTCCAAATCGTCTGTGCTTACATTCTTCTCAACATGTTTACAGTAATGTTTAAATACCTCTGACAAATTAATCTCTTTTATTTCCGGCTGCCGCATCAATTCTCCAAAGTTTTCTAATATTTCCTTGTTATCCGAGAGACTTGTCATTTCAACAATTTCCGTCAAAACTGCATCCAGCTTTATGAGATACCGGTTAAAATCATGACGTTCAATAACTGGAATTATTATTTCATTGAACTTTTTCTCTAACAGTTTCTTGCCCTCTCCCCCATAGGAAAACACATTGCTAAGCGCATCAGACACGCCTTTTTCTATATACTTCTCAACTAATCTTTCCACCGTACCATCATTCAATTTTTCATTTACTGCATTTGCTATTTTCTGTTCAAAGGTTTCCATATTTTTTAATCCTTTCTCTGCTGTAAAATTGCCGTCAACCTAACTTTTATCTTTCTCAAACAACGGTTCGAGCCGCGCCTTGATCTCTTCCAACTTTTTAGGGCCGATCCCTTTCGTAGACGCTACAGCGCCATACACTGCAGTGACATCTACCCTGGGTACGCTCTCACGCCCATCTTCATACCCAAATTGATACAGGTCTATGCAGAATGCCGTGAATTGCTGTCGGTCGAATTTCTTAACGCTTTTGTACGCTTCCCTTGTAATCTCAGGCATAACGCCTTTCTTATTCCTGTTCATGCTTTCTCAGTGCTCCTTCCGCATTTCATCCCCTTGTGAAAATATATTTTGGATTTTCTTTTCGTAAGCGTATAATCGTATTCGCCTATGATCATTTTTCCACATATGTTGCATATCTTCACATCTTCAGCTCTCGCCCAATTTTCCTGCTTCATTCCCTATCCTTTCCGTTCTTCCCTATTTTCTTTTGCCCTACAGCAAATCTTCTAAACGCATCTGCACTTCCCCGTAATTCATCCAAAGAACTTCTGTCCTTGGCTTTCCCTGTTCCGCGCAGCTTTTCAATTCAACCCGGTTCCAATCTTTCAGGTATTCGTTATACATTTCTGAATCATAGCCGGATAACATGACCATGGCTTCGCTGTCAAGCAGTTCTTTCAGCATTGCCTCGTGTTCCTCGTCCGGCATTTCATGCCTGTACTGCTTCCCGTTCCTGGTTTTCAAGATATACGGCGGATCCAGATACTGGAATACGCCCTTATGATTAAATCGCCGGATCACTTCGAGCGCAGGCCTGCACTCAATCTGCACGTTCCGCAGCCGCTCCGCAATCTCAATGATCCATTCCGGCAGGCGATACCAGTCCCACAATGCATAAGCCCTTTCCCTGCCGACAACATCATTTTTCCATCCAACCTTATAGCCGTTGGCCCTGAATCCATATCCCTGCCAACACCGGGTAAGAAACCCTGCCGCACGCTGAAAGCTGCTCAGATACTTTGTCGATACGTCCGGGTTGAACTCACCCTCATAGGCTTCCCTGCTATATGGAGTTGTCATGACAAGCCGTGCCAAGCGTTCTGAATCTTTCTGGATGCACCGGAATAGATTTACGACTTCCGAGTCCAGATCATTTACCGTCTCAATATCCGACTTCGGCTTGTTGAAGAGAACCGCGCCGCTGCCAAAGAAAGGCTCGACATAACTGTGATGTTCCGGTATTCTGGTTATGATCTGCCTGACAATATTCCATTTGCTTCCCGGGTATTTCAAGACTCTTGGCAATCCGGCACCTCCCAGTCCTCATCATCCCAATGCTCCAGCACTTCCCTGATGATCTCATCCGCCCTGTCTTCTTCCATCATCCATTTCACCCCCACAGATCCCTCGTCATTTGTCCTCACTTTCCCAGCAACTGGCTTTCCAGATCCTCAAAATCATATTGCCGATGCTGAAAATTGTTGTTATCCCGCACTTTCCCTGCGCTCTTCTTTTCAGGTTTTTGATACTTGCCCGGGAGATAATCCATCCACGCAGACTCCCTCAGCCAGTTGTCAGGATGCGTGATAAACATCCCGTCCCTCCGCTTGATCCTGCATTCCTCTGCGTAATTTTCTGCGGCGGAGATAAGCATATCCTCCGTCAGATCCGCTGTAGTTTCCAACACATAGGCATACTCTCCCCTTGTTTTCAGCATTTTCTTCTGCAGCGGATATGCTGACCAGAATTCGTCAAAGCGCTGCACCGGCTTACGCGCGCGCGCATCTCCGTCTGGATTTCGATTCGGATTGGATTCGGATTGGATTGGATTACGGGCGCAACTGATTCCATCCGATGCCGTCTGATTGTTTTTGCAATCAACTGCTATCATTTGATTGCAAGTTTTATCCGGTGGTGGAAACTTGCTTTTCTTAGCCCGTATTTGCTGATGTTTCTCCCAAGTTAACATTTGCAGGTACGGTCTTCCCTGTGCCTCATACACTCTGACCAAGCCTACCGACGCCAGCTTATTAAGAGAATTCTCAATCTGTTTTGTCGTTACATCCTTTAAAGGGAAACAGAATCCTTTTATGATCGCTGCCCTGCCATCAAACCGCCCGTAATCGTCGCACACTACGATCAGCCTGTAAAACAACACTTCCTCGAACCATGAAAGGGAATCTATGGAATCACTCCTGCAGATAGATTCTTTTATGATCCGATTTGGCAATTCTGATACCTCCCGGCCTCCTGCCCTTTCCTATATCGTTCTTTATCTGTCCTCATAGCCTGCCCTCCTTGACAGAATCATTTTGCATTATCACTTCAAATATTTGCTCATAATATCCCGCCTTGACTGCGGTTTCTTTCCCTCTGCCTTTTTCTTTTTCGGCTCGATTTCCTCCAGGAAATTCACCCCGTCTTTCAGGCCTGTCTCCTGTGCCGCCGCAAGGTTCTTCTTTATCAGTTCCTTATTTTCAGCAACCTTGTCATACATCATGTTCAGCCGTGCCTGCGGATATGTAAGCCCGGAAATGCAGCAAATTGTCTCCTCGTCATTGAACGTCTGGAAATTATCTATCGGCGTCCCAAAGGCCTTTTCCAGATCTGCCATCTGGACATTCCCTGCAAGGGACGCTGTAATATACTTTACGGCGCGATCCGGATCCAAAGGCGCAAAGACGCTGTTTTTTACCGCCTGAATGATATCCGCGCTTTCCTTTCCCTTGCCTCGGACGACGACCGATACGCCATGCGCTTTCAGCGTCTCCATAACCTCCGCCTTATCAATATTCCCTTTCACGCTTTTATGCTTCTCTGGGATTTCCAAAAAGGCGTCGAGGGAATCCGCGAAAACATGGTTTAATTTCAGCTTATCCCCTTTGTTATTGTCGATGATGAAGCACGCGCCAGTGCCGGAAATCCCCGTCAGTTCGGAAAAGCATTCATAGGAATTTATGTGGGATTTCACGCTTTCGGACTGCGCGGGAATCACGGTGACCGCCCCGACCGTCTTCCCCTCATCAATCAGCAAGTCGATCAGCATGGGACCCGCCCCTGATCCAGTGCCTCCGCCGCTGGCAAAGATCACGAAAACCATTTCCGATTTCACCTTGGATTCGATTTCCCCTGCTATGCTGTCAAAATCATCGATCACTAACTGCTTTGCTTTTTTCCTGTCCTTATTGCAGCCCTCCCCCTGCGGGATATGGTACTTAAATTTTGCTTTCTCCAGCGTGTCAAGGTCTTCCTGGGACGTGTTGACATAGATCACCGCATAACCTTTCTGCTCAAAAATCCGGCCGATATTTCCGGCAGCCTGCCCTACCGCTACAAATGAAATTTTTTTCCTCATGTGTGTTACTTACTCCTTTCTCTTTCCAGGCATTCGCAGCCCTCCGGCGTGATGAAATATGTATGTGCCCTGCCCTCTTTCAGGCCGCGGCTTACATAGCCGGACTGCTCAAATTCTTTTAGTTTCTTAAATACCGTGTTTTCCTCCACCCCAAAATCTTCAGACGACGCGATCTCCCGGAGCGTCATGCCTGACAGCCTGCTTGTGGCTCCGCTTGCCCGCAGGAGGGAAAGGAGGATGAATCCCAATCTGTTCAAAGCCCCGCCGCCTTTCTGTACAAACTTTGTTTTTCTCTGATTTATTCTGATAAACTCTGATTTTCTCTGACCAACTCTGATAAACTCTGATTTCTATTAGGTTTGCCGCGCTCTGCCACGACCTGCTCGTAGGGGATCCCTCCCAAACTCTTTTCTGCATCGGCGCACCCACACACCGGACATGTGCAGAGACAATCGCATGACCAATACACCTCCCCGCATCCCCGGCAGGTATTTACCCAGAAAGGATCCAACACTGTTGTGATGCCGTCTGGATAATACATGTTTTTCCTCTGAAAATCGCTCAATCCCCTTGACATTTCCGCATCAAACCTTTATATTTAGTTTGGGAGGACGAGGGCACTGCCCTTGCCAGCAAACTGGGCGTAACAGAAGGAGTCACACTTGTGGTTGCGCCTTTTTTATTGTGTAAAATAATGGAAATCCGTCCGGGCTGCACCACTAGCCCGGATCAACAGATTTCCGGCTCTTTTATGAGATCACTGTAAACATCGGGAATTCTTTCAGTTCTGATTGCAGATACTCCTTAATGTTCTGCATGGCTACGTTCTTCCATGCGCCTCCGTCTGCTTCAAAAATCGCGCATTCCACACCATTGCCCTGCTTCATGCGGAACACAAAGGAACTTTCCGGCTGCTCTACTTCCACAAATGTTCTGAATGGGCGCAGCCTCACCGGATTCGGGACCAGAGCATCCCCTTTTGAAGCTATGCCCGTCTTGACCGTTGCCTTCTGAGTGATCCCGTCATCGTTGTACTGGGCAACAGTTCCATCTTCCACAGTTCCGGCGAATTTCAGGAGAAGTTCCCGGTCATCGCCTGGAATAAACTTGGACTGCAGGGCGATCAGGAAAGTTTCATTGTCCATGTATCTCCCATATGCAAATTCTGGGATCTGTGCTGTCACATCCACCAATATTTCGCGCTTCCGGTCTCCATCCAAAGCTGAGATCAGTTTCACCTCTACAGGGGAAACCACCTGTACAAGCATCTTTTCCGTGGATT
>CATKXE010000142.1 GCA_949840465.1 uncultured Lachnospiraceae bacterium
TGGTCTTTGAACCGTTCTTTTGCTTCTGAATTGAACGCGTCTATATCGACGTCGTCTGCAAGGAGCAGATAATAGCTTGTGGTCTGCAGTTTCCCCAGACGTTCATAACCGGCTCTTGTGAGCAGGCAGTCTTTGCCCAGGTTATTGGAGATCTGTGTAAACCCGGTGATGAGATAGACGTCTTTTTTGCCGTTTGCGGTGATGGTGATCTCGTCTCCGACAGCCAGTTCTTTCTCTTTGGCATATTTTGCCGCAATAGCGATCTCATTTTCGTATTTCGGGAATCTTCCTTCAAATACGACATTCTGGTTGCCGACCTTTGAAAAATCATCGCATACCGTTGCCACCAGCCCGACGCCTCCTACATGCCGGACTTCGATGGAATTGTACAGGTAAATTTTTTCGACGCGCCGGTCAGAGGCCATTTCCCGGAGGAAATCTGTTTCAATCTCCGAATGGATATTGATGCAGCTGTCTGCCGTTTCCCCGACAATCAGGTTGAGGAAAGGGGTCATATCTACGATCATGTTTTCCGTCATCAATCCGGAAAATACGACGACCAGGGAGAGTACCAGCATGGTGATGCATACCGTGATGTTGTGCTTGACGCCGGAAAATGTCGTCTTGAGGGCAAGGGCGGCATGCAGGGGCGCACGGGTGGTTTCCAGAGGAATGTGGTTGCGTTTGAAATTGTGCGTCGGGATTCCCTGACGGAGCGCGGTAATGGGTTCTATTTTTTTGATCCTGCGCGAGGACAGGCACACAATGAGGGCAACGGCTGACCATGACACGGCGAAGGTGACCGCCATGGGCAGGGGCAGGAAATGTAAGGCATAGGGGATGCCTGTCTGTGCCTCCATCATGGTATTGATAAAAGGGAACAGGCAGTAGGAAAGCCCTACGCCTGCTGTGGAAACCGGTACGGTGATCCCAAGAAACTGCAGCAGGAGAGAAGCAGTCAGCTGGCGGCTTGTGTATCCCAGAGCCTTGAGCGCGCCGAGGTTCTGCATATTTTCCTGGACATAGTTGATGATATTTGAGGAAATCACAACCAGTGCGATCAACAGGATAAAAAATGCCATGACGCTGATAATGCCCGAGCAAATCATCTGCGAAATATACCGGGACTGGGAGATCAGCGCATAGGAGTTGCTCACGGAACGGATTCCCGGATATTGGGAGGACGCCGCATTTTTCAGCATGGCTTCATAATCTTCGCATTGGGTCCTGTCTTTCAGTCGGACGGAGCAGAGCGTGGCTTGGGGCGCACAGCCCGTATTCTCCAATTCTTTATACTTATCTTTGGTGAGGACGAGGGCGCACATGGAGCAGTTATGGGAACCGGCCATGGCGCAGTTGAAAAATCCGCATATCTTGTAAGAAAATTTGCGGCTTCCGATGGTCACCTCAATGGTCTTTCCGGTGTCTATGTCGTCTGATTTATACAGAACGGGCATATACACTCCGCTTTGGACGCCGCTTTCCTCCGTAAGTTCGATCTTTCCGATGGTACGGGAAAGCGCGGCTTCTTTTTCCAGAATGATCAGTTCTGAATTGACTTCGCCGCCGTGGTTCTCAAAGATCCCTACCATATGCATGCACCTGTCCAGAGAATACTCTGCCGTGCGCGCGTCTTTTTCCAAAGTCTGTGAGAGGAATTCCTGCATTTTGCGGTCGCTGCCGTCCACAGCGAAGGTGACGTGTTCTGCGTTTAGACGGTCATGGCAGCGGTCAAAATTCTGCCTGTAATCCATGGACAGCATGAGCCATAGATTGAGCATCAAGGATGCGAGCAGCAAAAGCACAATGATGGCGGCCATCTGCCCTTTTGTCTTGCGCAGGTTGGAGTGTGCCAGAAGAAACATTTTTGCCATAATTACCACCCCATTTCCGTGAGAAAGGCAGAGAGCTTCCGGTGCCTTGCGGTATCTCCGTGGACATAGCCGCCCAGACTGCATTCGCCTAAAATAGCGCCGTCTTTTAAGTAGAGAATGCGGTTCCCCCGTCTGGCCGAGCGCATATCATGGGTGACCATGACCACGCTCTGCCCCTGGCCGTTGAACCGGGTCAGCGTATCGAGGACGTCCAGTCCGGTTTTGGAATTGAGCGCGCCAGTGGGTTCGTCGGCAAAGAGAATATCCGGGTTGTTGATGAGGGCACGGACGATGCCCGCCCGTTGGGCTTCACCGCCGGAAATCTGTGTGGGAAATTTTTTCCGGGTCTCTTCGGACAACCCTACTGCTGCAAATAATTCTCTGGCTCTGGACAGGAGCGCCTTTTTGTCTTTATTCCCGCGAAGCAGGGGGCCAAGTGGATGTCTTTGCACATCCGCCCGACGGCTGCTGTGAGGTCTTTGGCTTACAAGGAGGCCTGCGGACAGGACATTGTCCATGACGGACATTCCGTCAATCAGGTAGATCTGCTGGAAGACAAACCCGCAGTGGTTACGGCGGAATACGGCGAGTTCGTCCTGATTGAGGCCGGAAATAAGGGTATTTCCGAAAGTGATATCCCCAAGGGTCGGGGTATCCATCCCGGAAAGGGCATAGAGCAGAGTGGATTTTCCGGCGCCGCTGGCGCCCATGATTACGGTGAAATCGCCTTCATATAGTTCCAGGTCAATATTTTTCAGAACGTGCTGCAAAACCCCTCCGCTGGAGAAGGATTTGCTTAAGCGCTCTGTTTTTAAAAGGATCTTTTTCATGGCAGGCCTCCTACATTTCTTAATACATTCCGGGAATTGCACGAAAACAGGCTCTTCAGCATCGTTCTATACAGTTCCGTACAGTTCTCTGATACATGATATTCTAATGTCCGGATTCTTAAATGTCTTTAGGAAAACCTTAAAGAATCCTTAAATCGTACCGCTCAGAGGAATCTTCACCATGGCTTTCAAGCCGTTTTTTCCGTTTTCAAGAGCCAGTTCCCCATGCATTTCCCGCATCAGATAGTCGGAAATATAGAGTCCCAGCCCGGCGCCTTCCACCGCTTCGGTACGGCTCCCGCGGCGGAATTTTTCTTTCAGGTGGGGCAGATCTTCCGGAGCCGCTCCGCCGCCGTAATCCTCGATGGAAACGACGAGAAAGCTGCTCTCCAACAACAGGGATAGGTCAATTTTTGTGCCCGCATATTTATAGGAATTGGCAAAGAGGTTGTCAAAGACCTGCTGTAGGCGGAGTCTGTCCGCATACAAAATACAGCCGGGGATGCGGGGGATTTCTGCCAGGCCAGGGTAGTTGGAATTCTCCAGAATTTTTTTCAGCTCCTCGCTTTTCAAATCCTCGGGAATGACAGAAAGTTCTTCCAGTTCTTCCAATGCGGCTGCAAACAGATCGGTAATGAGGGTGTTGATCTGGTCGGCTTTGCGGATAATCTGCAGGTAGTTATTTTTTGTCTTTTCGCTGTCTGCAAGGGCGGCGCCTACTTCGGAGGCGGCTTTGATGCTTGCCACCGGTGTTTTGATGTCATGGGAAAGCCTGGCTACGAGATCATTTTTGCACGCATTGGCTTTTGCTTCTGCAATCTTTGCTTTTTTCAGTTCGCTGCGCATGATGTCAAAGCTTTCTGTAAATGCGCCGAACAGGTTTTCTCTGTCCATCTCAAGGGGAATATCCAGATTGCCTCCTGCGACGCGTTTTGCAAATCCTTCCAATGCGTGGAAGGGACGGACAATGGTATGGTTCAGGTAAAGGGCATGCCCCAGGCAAACCATGCACTGCAGGAGAACCATGAAGCACAGGATGAGGATGACGCGCTGTTTCTGTGTCCGGATAACCTTTGGGCTGTCATTATTAATGATCAGTTTCCCGGCGGCAGAACCGTCGGACTGGACGTCAAGGATGGTATCCCGGTGGAGGATGGCCTCGTGGACGCTCTCGCTTAGATCGGGTTTGGTACGGAAGAGGACGGCGCCTTTTGCGTCCAGCGCCACATAATCCAGAGACGTCTTATTTTGGTGATTCTGCATGTGGCCCCAATCGTCCTGTACGCAGTGGAGGCATTCGTTGATCAAAACAGCGTCCTGGGAGTTGTCTGTTTCCAGCAGGGCAAAAAAGAAGAGAGCCGCGATTTCCAGTATGGAAAGGAGCAGCAGGACGGATGAGAAAGTTCGTGTTTTCATGGGAGCCTCCCGAGTATGGTCAAATGCCGATAAATTTGTAACCGTCGCCCCAGACGGTGATGATGTAATCTGGTTTGCCGGGATTGCGTTCAATGGCTTCCCGTATTTTTCGGATGTGGACATTCAATGTCCCGTCGCCCGTGAACTTGTCTTCCCAGACTTCCTCGAACAGCGCCTGCTTTGAAACGACTTTGTTCCGATGTCTGGCAAGACAGGATAGCAGCTTAAATTCCAGAGCGGTCAGTTTGACGCGCTTTCCTTCCACAAAGACTTCTTTGGCATGGAAATCAATTTTCAGACGGCCGTCAGAATATCCGGACTCCGCCGTTTCACCGTAACGCTTCAAGACCGCATTTACCTTTGCAAGCAGGACGGCAAGGGAATAGGGCTTCTGGATATAATCGTCCCCGCCGATGTGGAGGGCTGCGATCATATCGTCGTCGCTGGTGCGCGCGGAAATAAACAGGATGGGGATGTCTGTTTTTTCCCGGAGCTCCCTGCAGAGTGCGAAACCGCTGCCATCCCCGAGGTTGATGTCGAGCAGCAGAAGCTGTGCCGTATGTTCCTCAAGGAAATTGCGGCATTGGGAAACACTGTACACCGCTGCGGCCTTTACGCCGAACAGGTTGAAATATTCCGCGGTGCTGTCTGCAAGCAGTTTTTCATCATCGATGATCAGGCAGTCGTATTTCATGTTGGAGGCCTCCTTCCCGTTTAAGCCGTCCCGTATTTTTATCATACGATACTTCGCAGGGGGCATAGCATTCTTTACGGGCGGCCTGAATTTATTATAGCAGGGATGGGGGATGCGTCAATATAAAATTTTGGGCATACATCTTTATTCCCATAATATACTGTCATAGGAATGTATCAATAGAATGGAGTTTATTATGGGAGAAAATACGAAACCGATCACTTCGTCCTGCAATTTTATGGACGTACAGCCGATCATGGCTGACCTGCCCTATCCGCCGCTTCAGGTAAAGGAAAGAAATCAGGCCTATGCGAACCTGCTCAGCATTGATTACTGCGGCGCCGTCTCAGAACTGAGCGCCACGGCACAGTACATCAATAACGAAAACCGCCTGGCCTGTGCCAGATGCTCCGCGGCGAAAACAATCCTTGGAATCGCCATGTCAGAAATGATCCATCTGCAGAAGCTGGGCGAACTGATCTGCATGCTGGGAGGGCAGGTGGACTTTACGGCAAGATACCAGAACGGAGGGCGCCGGATGTGGACGCCGGAATTTGTATCCATACCGGACAATATCCACAAAATGCTTTCGGCGGATATTGAGGCGGAGAAAGATGCAGTCCGCCAGTACCGGATGCACATGGATATGATGAAAGATGAATATGTCAATGCAGTACTCGCGCGGATCATCAAGGACGAGGAATATCATATCATCCTGCTGCAGTGGATGATGAAAGAATTATAGCAGAATTTGAAGGATGAGATTCCGGAAAAGCCGGTTGGAAGAGTCCTTACTGCTTTCATAAAAATGGGAAGGGGCTGTCGGGAAATAGATAGTCCAATGCATTGGAGGTGGCGATACATATGT
>CATKXE010000143.1 GCA_949840465.1 uncultured Lachnospiraceae bacterium
GGATAATCTGACACTGCCGGGGCAGGCGGCAGATTCTGTCAATTTCCAAAGGGAAAAAGCGTATTCCATTGGACGGGGGCAGAAGGACAGCATTTCTTCCAGTGCGGAAAATCCCTCAAAGGCAAGCAGGCAGCAAAGGCAGTCCGCAAAAAAGCGGCGGCTGTATGAAGCACATACAAAGAATCCTTTGTCTGAGCAGGCAGGCGATCCGTTATCCGGATTGCCCGTGCAGCCGGAAAACCATACATATTTCGCACAGGAGCCGGACGGCAACGGAGATACAGAACCGGAAATCCCGGAGACAGAATCAGCCAGGGGATTGTCGGGACATTCCTCACGCATGGAGAGCATCCGTGGGCATCCGTCCAGCGGAAGGAACTATGTGGAAGCTGTGGCAGAGACAAGCCACAGCCGGAAGAAAAAGCAGGTGCAGGCGCAGTTCCGTAAAGGGGATGGACAGCAGGCAGGCGGCGAAGCAGGCAGTAAGGATTCTCTGAAAAATGATGCCCATTACAGGGAGACGCCGGAAGATGCAGGGAAAACCTTAGAGTCTGTCCGTGAAAATATTAAGAAAAAGCAGAAGCGGGAGCGGCTGCATAATGAGCAGAAAAAGCAGGAATCCAGGATTTCCTTCGGTGACGATGAAAGCGTTATGGTGCATGGTGCAGGTATGGGGATCGGTAGAAAAGCTGCGTCTGCGGCATCACATTCCATGTCAGCCTATGCACACGGGAAGGTGCATGAAGCGGAGCAGGATAATTCTGCGGCAGAGGGGGCACACCGGGCAGAGGTCATGGCGGAACATTCTTTGCGGAATGCCATGCGTACCTCCCGCCGGATGGTGCAGCGGAAGCTCTCCCGTTGGAGGGAATCCCCGGAAGGGGAAGGGGTGAAAATCCGCCTGCAGTTTGAAGCTTCACAGGAAACGGCAGAATCGGCGGGGAAGCAGTTGGCAGAAACGGGGCAGGCAGAGAAAACAATCCGAAAAAAATTCTGGCAGAAACAGCGGATTAAAAAATCCTACCAGGCGGCAAAGAGGGGTGAGAAAACAACAGCGGAGGCGGCAAAAGCCACACAATCCGTATTTGACAAAATAAAAAGTAAGGCGACGTCCGTCTTAAAAAATAATAAAGGGATATTTGGGGCAGCGGCAGTCTTAGGGCTGCTTTTTTTGATGCTTTCTGCAGGCTTGTCAAGCTGCAGCGCTATGATTGAGGGAACATCTTCCAGTATTATTGGCTCTACCTATCCAAGCACGGATGAAGATATTTATGAGACGGAAAATGCGTATGCGGCATTGGAAGCTGGCTTAAACAGACAGATTAACAACATGGAATCCACACATCCGGGATATGACGAATACTGGTACCAGGTAGACGAGCTTTCCCACAATCCCTACCATCTGATTTCCTATTTCACTGCGAAATACGGGGAGTTTACTTATGAACAGGTAAAAGACGAGGTGGAAGAGATTTTCCGGGAACAGTACAGCCTGTATGTGGACGAAGTCAACGATACGGTGACGGAGACAAAAACCGTGCGTGTCGGGGAATCCCTGGGACAGGTGGTGACGAGTGGGTATTGTAACTGTTCCATCTGTTGCGGTGTATGGTCAGGAGGGCCGACGGCCAGCGGCGTATATCCAACGGCAAACCATACGATAGCGGTGGATGCCGCCAATCCCTTTGTGCCGATGGGTACGAAGGTCGTGATGAACGGCGTGGAGTATGTGGTGGAGGACACAGGGGCGTTTGCCCGGTATGGGGTGCAGTTTGATGTTTATTATGACAGCCATTCCGCTGCGTCCGCACATGGGCATCAGACCTGGGAAGCGTTTATTGCGGACGATAACGGCAATCAGGAAGTGGAAGTGACCACGACGGAAGTAATCAACCGCCTGGAAGTGACGCTTACGAACCACAATCTGGATGCCGTCCTGCGGAGCCGTATGGATGAAAATGAGGAAAAGCGGTATAACCTTTACAACGGGACTTACGGCAACCGGAATTACTTATTTGACGTGGGGAGCCTGCCCGGTGGCGGCGGTGCGGATGGATATGGGTATGAAATCCCGTCCGAGGCATTGTCGGATGAAAAGTTTGCAAGGATGATCCATGAGGCGGAAAAATATTTAGGCCGTCCTTATGTTTGGGGCGGAGCTTCGCCAAGTACCGGGTTTGACTGTTCCGGGTTTGTCAGTTGGGTCATCAATAACTGCGGGAATGGATGGAACGTAGGGAGGCAGACGGCAGAAGGATTGCGAGGGTGCTGTGCCCATGTACCATCTTCACAGGCAAAGCCGGGTGATCTGATATTTTTCCAGAACACCTACCCGACATCTGGAGCAAGCCATGTGGGGATTTATGTGGGCAACAATATGATGATCCACTGCGGTGACCCAATCCAATATACAAACATAAGTTCTGCATACTGGCAGCAACATCTACTCGGATTTGGAAGGCTGCCTTAGAGAGTTGTGTTGAGTTGCAATTAAGTTTGATAATTTTGCAATAAAGATTGATAATTTACAACTTTGTTTGATAAAAACGGCTTCACAAAGAAATTGACAATTATGATTGATAAAACTTAAATAAAATGACAATTAAAGTTGATAAAAACGGAGATTTCGTGGCACTTAAAGGAGCATGGTTCTTATTATGCTTCTTTGCTTTTCTGCAACATGGCTTCGTGATATTAAGTTTTGGAGTAAATTATCAAACTTAATTGTAATTATGGAGCTTATTATTATCAAACTGTTTTGCAAAAAGACAAGTTGGTGTCTGATAATAATTAAGTTTGACAATATGAGAATAAAGTATGACAACCACAAAGCAAAAATCATAAAAAAACCTGACAATATCAGGATAAATACCATAGGTGGCAATGTCATAAATCAGAACGTGGAATCATCACACTGACCAGCTTGGAGTGCAGAGCATTTCAGGCTTTTCTATTGTCAAACTATTTTATCACAAAGGCGCTTGTAAATGTAAGCCTATATTATGAAAGGACAGTTGGGAGGATGATATGGCGCAAATACAATACCAGTTTAATAAAAACGATGAATATTTCACGCCGGCATATGCGGTTTATCCAATCGTGAAACGGCTGAAATCCGATTCCAGGGTGTGGTGCCCGTTTGACACAAAGGACAGTGAGTTTGTCAGAGTGCTTGTCCGGCATAGGTTCCAGGTGGTTTATGGGCATATCCGGACAGGGCAGGATTTCTTCCAGTCCGATGTTCCGGAATGTGATTATATCGTTAGCAACCCGCCTTACAGCTTAAAAAATGAAGTGTTGAAGCGACTGTATGAAATCGGCAGGCCGTTTGCCATGCTGATTAATTTTCAGGGGATATTTGACAGCCGGGAACGCTTTCAGATGTTCAAAGAACATAAGGTGGAAATGCTCTGGCTCAGCCCAAGGGTGAACTATATGACGGAGGGCAAGGATTCCCTCCAGGGTGTGCCGTTCCAGAGTGGTTATCTCTGCAGCGGTGTTTGTGAAAGACAATTGGAATTTGAATACCTGGTAAAACAGTGAATTAGGCAATAGAAGAAATGAGGTGGTGGATATGAATAAAAAGCTGCACCGTGTCCTGGATGAAATCCAGAAAACGGAGGAAAAGATTGCCGCATGGCAGGAGCATTTAGGGGAGCTGAACATCCAAAAGGAAATGTTAGAGGATGCGGAGATTATAAAAAGCGTCCGTTCCATGCGGCTTAACAGCCGGGAGTTATTTTCTATCCTGGAGGGCATACAGAATGGGACGGTCGTACTTTCAGAGGAGCCGGAAATGGCGGAGGATTCCGGCAGTGCTGAAATCATAAAGCTGGAAAACCGGGCAGAACTGACGGAAAGCATGGAGAAAACAACAGAAAATCAGGCAGAAACAGCGGAAAACACAGCAGGGGGATTCTCTGCAGGACAGGGATTGTCGGAGGGTATGGCAATGGAAAGGGAGGATTTTTAGAATGAAAGCGAAAATTAAAAAATATCTGATGGTAATTACGATGGTCGTGGGGATGATGTTCTCTGCGGCCATGCCTGCATTTGCCTATACGGACAGTGCAGGGCAGACGGAAGCCGACACCGCAAATGTTGGGACAGCGACAGGAAATAGCAGCGTGGAAAACGGAGATCCGGAGGATGCGCCGATTGCAGAGGAACCGTCAGACACAGAAGAACCAGAAGAGGAAGAATCACAGGGCAGGGTGCAGGGGACGCCGTTTTCTGTGCCTGGGAACGGGCAGTTGGTGGACGATATGGCAGACGATGAAAGCAAGCAGTTTTTAACTGTGCAGACTAAGAACGGCAATACCTTTTTCATGGTGTTAGACCGCTCCAACAATACGGAGAATGTCTATATGCTGTCCATGATTGATGAAAATGACCTGGCAGAATTTATTGGGGAAACAAAGGAAGACCCAAAGCAGGAGCAGCCTTCCGTAATCATCCCGGAAACAGAAAAGCCGTCTGTACCGGAAGAACCAGAAATGGAGACAGAGCCGGAAGAAAAGGAAGGCGGCACGAATACGGGCGCCCTGCTTGCGGTGATTGTACTTTTGGCTGGCGGCATCGGCGGATATTATTATTTTAAAGTGGTGAAACCAAGGCAGGACGAGGATGAAGAAGACAATGAGGATTTGGAATTTTACGGCGGTGCATATATCAATGAGGAGCAGGACGATTCTGAGGAAGAAGAGGAGGATGATGAATAATGTTTTTGGTCATTGCCGAAAAACCGAGCGTATCACAGAGCCTGGCCAGGATTCTTTCCGTTACGGAACGGGAGGACGGCTATCTGTCAGGGGAAGACTGTATTGTAAGCTGGTGCCTGGGGCATCTGGCCGAGTATGCTTCCCCTGATTATTATGATTCCAGATATGGGAAATGGGAGTTTGCAGACCTGCCCATCGTGCCGGGGCAGTGGGAGTTGGCCGTTGCAAAAGATAAGAAAAAGCAGTTTGCAGTCTTAAAAAAGCTGCTGAACCGGAGTGATCTGGATTATGTGGTGAATGCCTGTGACGCAGGCCGGGAAGGGGAACTGATCTTCAAGCGTGTCTATGACCTGTCGGGCAGCAAAATCCCGGTCAGGCGGCTGTGGATCAGTTCTATGGAGGACAGCGCAATCCGGGAAGGGTTTGCCAATCTGAAAGATGGGGAGGAATACAAGAACCTTTGCGAAGCCTCCATATGCAGGGCAAAAGCGGACTGGCTGATCGGGATGAACGCAACCAGGGCATTTACCACAAAATATTATAAGCGATTGACGGTGGGGCGTGTCCAGACACCCACGCTGGCAATGCTGGTGGAGCGGCAGGATGCCATTGACGGGTTTGTGAAGGAAGCCTATTACAAGGTGGCGGTTGAGGGGGATGGGATTCGTGTCATATCAGAATCTATTAAGGATGAAGCGGAAAGCATTGCCCTGGCTGAAAAATGCAATGGGAAATCCGCAGTTATCCGCAAAGTGGAGAAAATCCAGAAGAAGAGCCAGCCGCCGAAACTCTATGATCTTACCACGCTGCAGAGGGAGGCAAACAGTTTCTTTGGATATACGGCGCAGGAAACATTAAGGGAGCTGCAGGAACTGTATG
>CATKXE010000144.1 GCA_949840465.1 uncultured Lachnospiraceae bacterium
GCTGGTTCACCGTGATTATTCCTTTAGTTCTAGTGCACTTATCAGTATTTATGCTGACCGGATTGAATTTGTATCTATTGGCGGATTGATGCCGGGAATTGAACTGGAAGATATTATGGCAGGTATTTCCGTATGCAGAAATCAGGACCTTGCGAATGTGTTCTACCGGCTGCACTTGAATGAGGCTTACGGTACCGGAATGAGCAAGATTATGAAGGCATACGAAGGCATGGAAGAAAAGCCTGCGATTGAAACGACCAAAAATACCTTTAAGATTATATTGCCTAACATTAACGCAAAATATGAAACAGGAAATACTTCTTTACCGAAAGCAGAATCAATCACAAGTTCTGCTGCCGGGGCTGAAAAAAGCCTAAGCGACGAAGAAGAAAAAATATTGGAATATGCCTGGTCTCATGGTGCTGTTACAAGAAATGATGTAATTGCATTGCTTGGAGTGAGTACATCTACCGCTTCCAGAGTCATTAGAAAAATGGTTAAAAACAATTTGCTAAAGCAGAATGGCAAAGCAAGAAACACTAACTACACTGTTATAAAATAATGAAAATTATTCTATATAATGATTCATTTGTATTTTGACAAAAATTCCACTCAGCAGTTTATACTAAGTGGAAACGGCGTTCAGCCGAAGTAATAGGAGATAACAGAGATGATAGAAAGCGAAAGGAGTATCTGCCTATGAAAATGCGGACGGAATATACCTGCCCTTTGGAACTTGTGCAAGACATGATTAAGGGAAAATGGAAACCGATCATCTTGTGGCGGCTACGCTTAGGGGCTACATCTTTGGCGAAGCTGGAACGGGACATAGACGGCATCACACAAAAGATGTTGCTGGAGCAGTTAAAGGAACTAATGCACTATGGATTTGTAAAAAAGAAATCCTACGAGGGATACCCGCTCCGGGTGGAATATTCTCTAACGGATGATATGGGAATGAAAATACTGGAGGCGTTAAGAATCATGCAGCATATAGGGATTGATTACCTGAAAGCAAGCGGCATGGAACATATCCTGGAGGAAAAGGGAGTTATCCCGGATTAGTACCCACGAAAAAGTGGGTAATTTACTGTCCGGGAACCGCCGCTTGTAATAGCATCAGAAAATCAGATTGGAGGATTCAAAGATGAATGTTACAAGCGGCGGTATTATAAACGGAGTTATTCAGCCTCAATATGGCGGGCATGGAACGCAGTTCAATGAAAATGGCATCCCTACATACTCTTTACCTTTTACGGTGGAAGATGCGCCGCAGGGAACTGTGTCGGTTGCCATTGTCTTAGAGGATAAGGACGCATACTCGGTGACCGGGGGATTTGCATGGATACACTGGCTGGCGGCAAATATAACCCGTTTCGAAATCAAAGAGAATGAGAGCCAGACGGCGGATGATTTTGTGCAGGGAAGGAATAGCTGGACGAGTATACAGGGCAAAGAGCAATCCATGGAGCTTTCCTCCTATTATGGCGGGATGACACCGCCTGATAAGCCGCACATATACGAACTTCATGTGTATGCTTTGGATAAGATGTTGGATTTGGAGAGGGGATTTCTGCTGAACGAGCTTTACCGTGAAATGGACGGACATATCTTAGACCAGTTTACCCTGAAAGGGATATATGAGAATTAGCTGTCTGAAAGTTGGCGGGCGCACAATAAAAACAGTTGTGGCAGTATTCCTGTGTTTGCTGACAGACATAATATGGAAATCGGACACGGCATTCTATGCCGCCATTGCTGCAGTGCTGTGCGTCCAGCGCACCTCTAAGGACAGTTTCCGTGAAGCATTCAACAGGGAGATGGCTACGGTTATCGGCGGGATGTGGGGGATGCTCGTCCTGCTGTTCGAGAGGAATGTCTGGTGCATCCCATATGAAGTGTTACGATACCTGTTTTTATCGGTGCTTCTTATTCCAATCATCAATTTTTCTGTTTTGATTAAACAGGAAAAAGGGACGTTTCTCATGTGTGTTGTTTTTCTGTGCATTACTGTGACGCATGGAAATGATGAAAGTCCTTTGTCTTTTGGGATTGCACGGATTTTAGATACTACGATTGGCATTGTGATTGCCTTGATAATAAACCAGTTTCCAATCCACAGAACAATACATATGGACTAAAGGAGAGCGGATACTTTGCCGCTTCTGCAATTATGGTTTGAAGATAAAACCGGGAAGGCTGTAAATGTGTTGATTTGTTTTTGAAAAGTTCTTAGAAAGTCCGTTCCATTGGTTGGGGATATGCTGTATAATAGAGTCTATTATGAAAGACGATCAATCAGGGAGGCGGGAAGATGATCTGTAAAATAAGAAAATGGAATCTGGCGGATGCGGCGGATTTGGCGATGGTTCTTTCCAATAGAAAAGTACAGGATAATCTTAGGGATGGACTGCCGTACCCTTATACGGAACAGGATGGGGTGGACTATATTTCCGCTATGCTGTCTGCGGATGAAAATGAAACCTTTGCTTTTGCCATAACAGCAGATGGACGAGTAGTGGGAAGTATCGGTGTTTTCCGTCAGGGAAATATTCACAGGCAGACAGCCGAACTAGGATATTGTATTGCTGAAGGATACTGGGGAAAAGGAATCATGACGGAGGCTGTAAAACAGGTCTGTGGATATGTTTTTGAGAAAAGTGATATTATCCGTATTTACGCAGAGCCATTTGCGTATAATACGGCATCCTGCCGCGTACTGGAAAAAGCGGGCTTTCAATACGAGGGGACATTAAGAAATAATGCTGTAAAAAATGGGAAAGTAATCGATATGAAAATGTATTCCCTGCTGAAAGAGGAAGGGCGGCTTTTTTATGATATTTCATAGAACAGATGGTAAGGATAAAGATTTTATAGAGAACTGCAGGCTTCTTGATATGGATTTGGACAGACGTGTAGGTAAAAAGATACAGCGAGACAAATACAAAAAATATAACCAGTTGGATAAAATTCAGGAAGCGATCGTTGTGTATGAAGAGAACCGGTTAATTGGCGGCGGAGCTATCAGAAGATATGATGATGAAACGATAGAATTGAAGCGGGTGTTTGTACATACGGAATATCAGGGACAGGGCATAGGGAGCAGGCTTGTTTCTCTGTTAATGGAATGGGCTGTGGAGCTGGGATATAAGAGAATGGTTCTTGAAACCGGGGAATTATTGGCTGAATCCTGCGCTGTATATAAGAAACTGGGTTTTCAGATGATCCCTAATTATGGCTCGTATGAGGATATGCCGGAATCATTGTGTATGGCAAAGAATCTGAAAGGCAGATAACAATCTGTTTTCAGAGATTGGAGGTTATGTGAAATGTGAAAGATCTGCTGGTGTGCGGGGCAGATGAGTGGCAAATGGTGTTGAGTTCACGAAAGAAGAGGCGGGCAGATGCAGGATAAGGATTTTGATATGCAGCTAAAGCGGGCGGAATCTCCGGTGAAGGTGGCGGAGATTGCAGAAAAGACAATAAGGGCCGTCTATCCCCATTATTATCCTTCCGGAGCAGTACAGTTTTTTCTGGACTTGCATAATGAACAGAGGATAAGGGAAGCGTTTGTCAAGGAAGATATTTATTTTGTGGTGGTGCAGGGGAAGATTGTGGGAACCGGCAGCGTCCGGGGGAATGAGATCTGCAGGCTGTTTATTCTGCCGGAATATCAGGCAAAGGGTTATGGAAGCAGAATGATGGACTTATTGGAGGATATGGTTTTCAGGAAGCATCATGCAGTACATATTGATGCGTCTTTTCCGGCGGAAAGTATGTATTTGAAGCGGGGATATCGGATAAAAACCTATGAGAAAATTGAAACAGAGGGCGGGGATTATCTCTGTTATCATACGATGGAAAAGGCGGCAGGTGGAAAGGGATAAAGATTTTCAGGAGGGAACAGATGGATAAATGGTTTACTGTTGACAGAATAGATGAGGATACTTATATCATCAGCGAGTACCGGCATTGGGAGGAAACACATTGTTATCTGCTGAATGGCTCCGGGCGGAGTCTGCTAATCGATACGGGGCTTGGGATCTGTAATATCCATGATGAAGTGGTGAAGCTTACAGACCAGCCGGTTACGGCTGTTGCCACGCATATCCATTGGGATCATATCGGAGGGCATAAATACTTTCCGGATTTCTATGCCCATGAAGAGGAATTGGGGTGGCTGTCGGGCGGATTCCCCTTGTCTATGGAAACGGTCAGGGATATGGTAGTTGACCGTTGTGAACTGCCAGAAGGTTATGATGTGGGCAGCTATGAGATGTTTCAGGGAAGGCCGTCCATGGTTCTGCATGGCGGGGAAAAGATTGATATTGGCGGGAGGATGATAGAGGTTTATCATACGCCAGGACATTCACCGGGTCATATGTGCTTTTGGGAACCGGAGCGGGGGTATCTTTTTACAGGGGATCTGATCTATAAAGATACTTTGTTTGCGTATTATCCATCTACAGACCCGGGAGCTTATCTTTCCTCACTGGAGAAGATGGCGCTGCTTCCTGCGGAAAGGGTGTTTCCGGCGCACCATTCTCTGGATATCCATCCGGAGATCATTATTCGGATGAGGGACAGTTTCCGGGGATTGAAAGAAAGCGGGAAACTGCATCATGGGAGCGGGACTTTTGATTACGGAGACTGGGCGGTCTGGCTGTGATGGGGTTTGTTTATGAGGGATAAAGGCAGGATGGAGACAGAAGATATTATTCTTGGGAAAGCAAAATATGAAGACTGGAGTTCCATATACCGTAATGTCTGGTCAAGGCCGGAAACAGCGGAATATATGGTATGGAAGGTAACGGCTGATGAGGATGGGGCCAGGGAAAGGATACAGAGGACGGTCGCATGGCAGGAAACCCATGACGCGTGGCTGGTTTATGAGAGAAGCAGCGGGCAGGCCATTGGATTTGCCGGAGTGGAGGAAACAGAGCCGCATATTTATCATGAGACTGGTATTGCCCTGGGGCCGGAGTATGTCGGAAGGGGATATGGGAAACAGATACTGCGTTTATTGATGGAATACTGTTTTTCTTTAGGCGGGCAGGAATTTTATTATTCTACACGGGCAGGGAATCTTGCTTCAAGGGCGCTGGCCTTATCCTGCGGATTGACTTATCAGCATTCGGAGCAGAAGACAGACCAGCGCAGTGGGAAAACTTATGAATTGGAGATTTATAAAAGGAATCTGAAAAGTACAGGGGGTGGGATATGAAGCCGGATGAGATATTGAAGTATTGTCTGGAGAATCTGGAAGGGAGCGTCCTTGTGGAGAGCTGGGGAGAAAAAGGGATTTTTTATAATCCCGGCCATGTGCTGAAACGGGGTGTGTACATATTGACGGTCAAGGAGAAGGACGGCGATAATGATAAAGGCTCTAAGCTGGATCGACCGGGGGTTTACCGGGTGAACCTGGGTGTCCGTAAGGATACGTTTGTGAGGTTGTTTGGGGCTGTGCCAAAACGTCCGGGGGCAGGCGGGATTGTGGA
>CATKXE010000145.1 GCA_949840465.1 uncultured Lachnospiraceae bacterium
AGATGGTGGTTTTACAGACGATGGAGGCATTGGTCGATGGACTGCGGCAATGCAGGTGATGTGATTTACCACAGTTCTTGAAGTTCCACAAATATGTTGCCCTTTCCGGGAATCTCCACATATATGTTGGGGTAAACGGAAAGGCTGGCTGTTACACTGGATATATCAAGGAGAGTAGCCACAGGAGAAAACAATGATGGAAGGGGGATAGGAGTTAAGCATCTAAAAAGACCAGGATTATCGGGAAAATATAGGGATAAAGATATGGACTGGCAAAGGCAGTAAAAGGAGTTCTTGGCTCCCGTTAAAAAAAACGGGTGAGCCGGGAGCGTTATTTTACTGCCTTCCTGCTATATCAGACAATTCCTGTGATGCCAGCTTTCCAGGCCGCCCGGAGCCTATGGGCAGAAAGGCGGTCATGTATGCTGACACTGCAGGAATTGAAACGGATTACGGATGTGCCGGGTTTGGGGGCAAAACTTCCAACGGCAAAACAGTTAAGAACATCCAGTTTGATACTAGCACAGGAAAGGCTTGGTATGGATTCAAAAATATCCGTTTATCAGAGCGGTTATGTGCTTTATCAGATAGGGAAGCATTCCACAGTATTTTTACTTCACTCATGCAGAGATTATCTGTATCTGGCAGATGAAAAGACGGTTATCCTGCCGGAACATTTTTTTGAAAATAGAGAATGGTATCTACGGCTTGTATTAGAAGGCGAAGATCGGCTGAACCGGAACCATGAAGAAAAGGAACGGAACTGGAAAGTTTCTTACAGTGCTGTATCCGAGGATTGGCTCGCAATGGAAAACCGGACAGAATCTATGTTAGAACACTTGACAAAGCAAGAGACATTGACGGAAATATTGGGGAGTTTATCGGCAAGGCAGAAATATGTCATTCAAAAATACTACCTGCAGGAAGAAACACAGGAGCAGATTTCAAAAGAATTAGGCATCAGCCAACAGGCGGTATCCTTAGTGATTTCCCAGGCAATCCGCTGTATCCGTAAAAATCATCCGCTTTTTCAGGATCATACTGCCAACGGAATATGTTATGAGGAGGGCAGGGTATGAAAGGGAAACAGCCGAAAAAGCGGGAGCATTATGTGCTGCGGATGACAGATGGCACACTGGTGGATGTAACCAGGGAGGTTTATTTAGAGTGGTATCGTTCACAGCGAAGGGAGCGGTATCAGAAAGAGAGGAGCCGGAAATATGGCATATGCAGTCTGGATGGCTTAGGGGGCAGGGAGAAGTGTTCAGGGCATTTCCGGGATGTGGCAGAAGGAGTGGAGGAAGCGGTTTTGCGGAATATCTGCCGGGATAAAGTGAGGGAAGTTTTGGAAAGCCTGCCTGCAGAGGATGCCAGGCTGATTGAGCTGTTGTATTTTGCAGAAGTTACAGTAACGGAAACGGCAAAGATTTTTGGATGCAGCCGTAAAACGATACAGAACCGCCGGAAACGAATATTAAAAGAGTTATGCAAAAAAATGAAAGAACAGGGGATTCAGGGTGGGTATTTCTGAACAGTGCATGATTTCTCACTTTGCGACATTGTGTCGCAAAGTGGAATCCTGCCATTAAAAGTATTTTATTCGTACTGTATTTCAAATTCTTCTGGATTGTCTTTGATATTATTTTGTATATCAGGATTTTCTGCATTAAATTCCGTGACGTATTCAAAAGAATAGGCTTTCTTGGCTTTTTGTACATTTTTTTCAGAAGTAAATACATCGACTGACACACTATTAGGATATCCGTTTATATCAAACGAAAAGCGTGTACTGTAGAAATTATTGTCAAGGATATGCTGTATGATTTCCCTGGAACATGCATCTTTGTCGGATACGTCATCTTCATCGGCAATGACGTCAATATCCAGCTCATACCAGTTACTGGATGTTGTGTTGCGGGAAGAAATAACATCCATTTCAATGTATTCTTTGGAACACCCGCATATTATGCTACATGATAATAAAATTAAGATTCCTGTTTTTTTCATCTCCATGACCTCCAACGACCTAACCAAATGGTTCGGTTTTGAAAAAAGTATATCATCTGGTGGTAAAATTTGAAAGAGTAAATCTAACCAAACGGTGAGGTGAGATATGCATTACAGACGGATCAGGGACTTGAGGGAAGATTGTGAATTGCGGCAGATAGATGTGGCTGAATTTTTGGGATGCCATGAGGGTGTGTACAGAAGATATGAGAATGGAGTGCGGGAAATACCACTATGGGCATTGCTGAAACTGGCAGAGCGGTATGATGTCAGTGTCGATTATATGCTTGGGATTACAGATAACAGAAGAAAATATGGTGAATAGAGTTGTGGCACATAAATTTCTCATGTCATAACTCTTTTTTTATATCATGTTCTCCTGCAAGGTATTTTGTTTTTTTTAGTATTGACTATTTTTCGTTGCCTAACCAAATGGTTTGGTTTTAAATGAAATGTCCTATCCAATGGTAAGATAAAAAATAAATCTAACCGAATGGTGAGGTGTGGTATGTATTACAGGAGAATCAGGGATTTAAGGACAGACCATGATTTACGGCAGATAGATGTAGCTGAATATTTAGGATGCCATGAAGGTGTGTACAGAAGATACGAAAATGGTTCACGGGAGATACCGCTATGGGCATTGATGAAACTCGCCGAGCGGTATGATGTCAGCGTTGATTATATATTGGGCATTACAGATAACAGAAGAAAATACGGTGAATAAAAGGCTATGGGATGGAATCAGCAGCCATGTACCATAGCCTTTTGTTGTGTAAGTGCTTCTGTAAGCATGTATTTGCTTAATCTTTTCAGTCTCTAAGTTATAGGAAAATAGGAATTTATTTGATAGATGTTCCAATGTGTTTATCCAATCTCCATTGTGGTGCAATCCCGTCATCGGCATAGTATTCGTCCATTGCTGTAATTTTATTGTTTTTTGTTTGAATAAACGAAGTCACATGAAAAGAAACACTTCTATCTTTGGGATAGATACGAACAACTGTAATAATTAAATCATTCACAATTTCTACTCTCTCAACGATTCCATCCCATTCTCCGGGATACTCACAATTCGCAATAATATATTCATCCACCGTAAAATGCTCGTTGGTGCAATGCCAATTTATATAGGCTTCTGCATGAAAGTATTTTCTAATTTTTCTTTCATCTTGAGCAAGAACGGCTTTCCAAAATTGTTCTATATTCATAATTTTCTCCTTTAAACTTCGATTTGTCTAATATTTATATTCTAGCATATCTAAATGCCTTTTTCATTCAATATTTCAGCTCATTTACAAAAAAATTAAAAAAGTTTTCAAATTTACTTGTATTTTCCCCTTTCCAGTCTGCGATTAGTGAAAGGGTAAGATTTCTAAAAAATATCAAATCACTTCAATTCAAAGATTTTCCCTTTCACCGCACCTTGAAAATTTCATAGCCTGCCCAGATTGATACCCGGTATTGAGTGTGCATTTTAGCGTACCTTGCCGGAGAAAACGCCCCAGGCAAGAGAAGCCGGGGCAGGGAACGGGTCTGGGAGGAACACAGGAAAACGCTCAATAAAATTATAATCAGTCCGGGAAACCGGGCTGGATAACAGCAGATGCCATGCAGGGAAGCCTGTTTGTTCCGGTATGCTTGAATATGCCGAGGCAGAGGGCTTTCCTGTATTGATGTGCTGTTATCGGCTGGCAGTGCAAATAAAATGAAAGGAGATAAATATATGGGAGCATAGGAAAGAAAGTAAACGGAAAGACAGAGGATGGCAGCTATGAAGCTGTATAACGAAGAAAGAGAGGGACAAATTAGATTGAAAGGAAACGTAAAGAGGATTATATCCGGCCTGCTGTCGGCGGTCACGGTCTTATCAGCTTTCTTACAGCCGTTAGGCGCTTATGCGGCAGAGTCGGAGGCTGCGGCTTATGAAGCAGAGTATCCGGCATTGGAAAAGGTGAAGGAAAAACTGGATGCGGATGAAGTTGTGGCTGTGGGAGATCATACCGTAGAGATTGGCAGCAGTTTTGACGTGGAACAGGATTTCTCCGGCATAGAGTTCTCTCCGGAGAAAGTAAAGGTCACATTCCATGAGGCAAAAGATAAAGATGGGGAAAGGTTTGACATCGGGAAGGCAGGGACTTACAAGGCGGTTTATTTTGTGGAGCCATCCAGTAAGCATCCATCCTACCATATCAGCCGGAATATTATTGTGAAGGAAAAAGCGCCTACATCATCTTCCAGAAAGCAGACTGTAGAGGGGGAAGGCAATAAAAACAGCCATTCAGACGATTCGGAAGGAACTACAGAAGATGGGGATGGAGACTTACCGTGGCAAACGGCTGATGCAGAAGAGCTCCAGAAGGAATCCATGACAGAGGCTGAAATGAAAGCGGTCATGGAGGACATGGAGACAGCAGAAGAGACCAGACAAAATGCGGAGAAAATCGCAGAAGATGGTGGGCTTTTGTTATTTTCCATGGATACGGGAGTGAAAGTCAGGAAGGCGAGGGCATCAGGAAATGTATCACTGGTAACTGGCAGGGAGGTCTATTACCCGAGCAATCTGGGGAATTACTCTACAAACTATTTTACTGTAAATGGAAAAATCGCCTATTGTCTGGAATCGCCGAAAGAAACACCCGGAACAGGCAGCTATGCTTCGCATATTTTAGAGGGGAGCCCTAATTTACAGAAAACGCTTTATTATGGATTCGGCGGGGCGGGAGATTTAACAGACCAGTTTATGCCGCAGTTTGGGGATGACCTGAAATATGTGTTTACCCACATTGCAGCCAGTTTTTTTTATTGCGGGATAGAGGGATTTGAAGGATGCACCATGGCCGACCTGGAAGCATGTGGGGTGCTTGGATGGATCAACTATATTGCAGATCAGCCTGCTCCGCCAGATCCTCATATCAATCTGACGAAGAGTGTGATAAAAGCAAGACGTAACGGTTCTGTACAGGAGACGGAAGTTATAAAGCTGGAGGGAGATTCCAGAAACTTTATTACGCTAAGTCTCCCAGAAAATGTGACATTCCATAACCAGAGTGACGGCAACACGCAGACGGGAGGGAATGTCAGAATACCCGGTGGTACAAGTTTTTATTTCACAGCACCCATGAGTGTCAGCGGAAGATGGGATGCCGGCGAAATGAGGGGCAGCATACGGAAGATTTGGAAAGCACTTGTTGTGACTACCGGTGGAGCGAATCAGGACATTGGGAGCTACTATGAGGAGGAGAGCGGGAATACCGTAGATTTTACTGTAGAGTGGTTGCAGCTTGCAAAAGTAAAAGTAGTCAAGGTGGATTCCGTTTCTGACAGCAGGCTTTCCGGAGCTGTATTCGGCGTTTACCGTGATAAGGACTGTACAGATCTGATTACCAGGATGCCTGCAACGGACAGCAACGGCGTATCAGAAGCAGAAATAGTCATGACACAGAATACGGTGTATCTGAAAGAGATTACGGCTCCGGCAGGATACC
>CATKXE010000146.1 GCA_949840465.1 uncultured Lachnospiraceae bacterium
TATAGTCTTTCTTTTCCTGCTCAAAGTGGGCAGACAGCAGCCGGAACTGCTGCTCCGATATCATCTGCTTTGACCAGTCCCCATACAGCTTGATGAATTGTTTGTCAGATTCTTTTAACTTTTTCTCTAAGACAGCCACTTTCTTGTCGGTACTTGCCCTGCTATTTGCCGATGACATATCCATCTGCCCAAGCACTTTCCGCATAAATTTCTCCCGGTCTTTTATGACTTTCCCCGCATGGAATTGGATGTCAGAAAGTACCAGTTCTTCCAAATCCCCGGCGCTGATGCGGTGCTTACTACAAAACTTGGCTCCTCTTACACGGTAAATCCGGCACAGGTAATACGTCCTTTCAAGCAAAGGTCTGTCCGGGTTCCTCCCATCTGTATGGATTGACAGATTACTGCCACAGTCGGCGCATTTTAAAATCCCCCGAAACTTATTGTCATAACCGGAAGTGCATGGCTTCACTTTCGTATGCCTGTCAAGGATTTCCTGCACAGTATTCCATGTATGCTCGTCTACAATGGCTTCATGGTCGCTAGGAATAATAACACGCTCTTTAATCGGGATATAACCTCTTGTCTGCTGTTTAAAATGCTTTTTATCATTCTTCTGTACCCAAAAGTAACCTTTATACAACGGATTACGGAGAATACGGAGAACCGTTTCCTGTTTCCAGTTATAAGCGTCATCATCTGCAATCAGAAATTTTCCAAAATACTCCTGTTTATAATAGGCTGGCTTCGGAATCTTCTCTTCATAAAGGACTTTCCCGATTTTGTTATTCCCATAGCCTTTCAAAGCAAGTTGGAAAATATAGCGGACGGTTGGCGCTGTCTCTTCATCCGCAATCAGATGATTCTTGTCTGCCGGATCTTTTTTGTAGCCGAACGGCGCATGGACTCCCATAAATTTCCCCTGACAGGCACGGATATATTTACCGGATTTCACCTTTTTGGAAATATCCCTTGAATAAAATTCGTTCAGGATATTCTTGAACGGGGTAATGTCCATCTCTCCGCTGTTCACTGAATCCACGCCATCATTGACAGCGATATAACGGACATTGTGGTTTGGGAAAAATACCTCAATATATGCCTCGCTCTCCAAATAATTCCTGCCAAGTCTTGATAAATCTTTGGTTATGACACAATCCACATACCCCGCTTCGATATCCGCAATCATTTGTTGGAAAGATGGGCGGTTAAAATTCGTACCGGAGTAACCGTCGTCTATCTAATAGCCCATTTTGATACAATTTTATTTTCCCTACACTTTTTTATTTTGCCTCGAAAGGGGGTTTAAATCACAATACTGCACTAAAAAACGCCTCTTTGGACACAGCAAGATGATATTTTCCATTAGGAAACACTACTTCTGTTACACCTTTACAAAAAGTTGGGCGTGGTTTTTGTGGTGTTTCATACGGCTTAACTAATGTAGGCTCTTTTTCAATATGGATAGTAAATTTCTCACCAAACAATTCATCAACCTCTACACATTGACAAATATCACGAATATCTCCTATTTCAAAATATATCCAGTCAGAAAGTGAAAGTGGATTATTATCAATCTCAAATTTTCCCGGAAAGGTCAATTTTGCAAAATCTGTCACTTTCTCAAGCATTGTAGAACTAAATCTTCCTTCACTGAAATCTAACGATATTCTAAATTCATTTTGCCATGAATAAGATTTGGATTTATGAAACTCACTGTAATTAAATTTCTCATATAAATCGACATCATAAGAAACCTTATTATAAGCCAGACGATAAGAAGCATGGCTCTCCTGCTGATATCTATCAAACGCCTTATGTACTCTTTTCAAAAACTCTTCTACATCACTAATAATTACTGCATATTTTCCAAACTCTTTCATTTTTAGAGACGGCTTTATAATCGCATGACGAGGTTTGTAATAGTCAATTGCCGCAAGACAGTAAACTTTCTTCCGCAAAGCAAGTATATCAATAGAACCAAGCATTCCATCTTTTACGATACCGTCCCCATCTTCTTTATATAGATGTGGATTATACCCAAAACCAAAACTCTCTGAATATCCCTCAAGAATATCTCCTCTGAAATCATTGTCTGAAGATGAGTCCCTTTTTGAAAGGTCTCCAAACTGATCCAATGTTTTCATAAACAGTTTTCCATCCAATAAATCTTGAGCATATTTATCTTTAGGCTGCCCTTCTTCAGCACATTCAGGAACAACTTTCATAAGGAGAAACGCACACTCTTTTCGCAATTTTTCGCTTATATCAGACACATCCTTTTTAATTTGAGCGTTACCTAAAACTCCAACCTGTTTCTCTGCTAACTCTTCCACTTTTTCAAGATACATTTTTGCACATAACAAATCCGGCTCAGAATTATTGGCAAAGAAATGCGCTAATATCCAAAGTGCAATAGGATTGTTATTTTCTCCTGCATCATTAAATAGTTCCATTGCCTTTTGCGTATCTCTACTGACGCACAATCCATGATCATAGCACAAGCCTGAAATCCATTCTGCTTGTGTATTGCCATTATTCGCCAACGATATAATTGCATTAATATCAACATCTTTAATATGAATTGCATCTAAAATATTTTTAATCACATTATTAACTCCCATTAAATAGGCAGATTCGAGTATATACAGAGCTGCACCAATATCTTTTGCGATCCCCTTTCCAAGCAATAAACACATTCCAAAATTCGCCATAGCTTCTGGATTTCCTTGAGATGATGCACGTTGAAACCAATAAACAGCTTGCTGCTCATTTAACTCCACTCCATCGCCTGTCATATATGCCACACCTAAGTCATTCTGCGCCTGTGTAACATCGTTTTCCGCAAGCTCTTTCACTTTATTTATATCCATGCTGTTAACCTCCAAGAATAATTTAAAATACTCTCAAACATATTCTAAATTATAGTTAAATAGCATTAATTTTTCAATATGCTCTATCTCATTCTTCACTAAAAGTAAAATAAAGAAAACACTCCACATTCCCGTGAAGTGCAATCTGTATTCCCTATTCGGTTTTCACCGGAACCTCCATCCCGTTTTTGAAGGTGAACCGCACATCATCCTTGCCGTAGACCATCACGAAGTCCACCATGGCATACCAGGCCGCCTCGTCAAAATAATCCACCTGCTCCGGCAGGCCCCGCAGCACCTCCATGAAGTTCTCCATCATTTTCCGCTGCGCCTGTTTCTCCGTGATGGCTGCCTGTACTTCCTCCAGCCGCGCTTTCGCCGTTTCAAACCGCTCCACCAAGGCATCATACCGTTTGGCGTATTCGCCCTGGTTCTGTGCGACGCGGGCATTCTCCCCGATACATTTCTGTATCAGTTCCGCCGCCACGTTCATCTCCCCGTTAAGCTGCCGTGCCTCCGCCTCCAGTTCCCCGGTTTCAAACGCCGTGTCTTTGACTTCCCCAAAACCTGCGATGATAAGGTCTTTCTCTTTCCCTATGGTGTTCAGCGCTTTTATGAAAAGCTGCTTGATGGTTTCCTCATCCAAATGCGGCGTGGCGCATTTCTTCCCGCCGTCAAATTTATGGTTGCACTGCCAGACCACCCTGCGGTATTTGTCGTTGGAATGCCAGACCTTGGAGCCGTACCAGCTCCCACAGTCCCCGCACCGTATCTTACTGGAAAAAATGCTCACGCAGCTATTCCGGCTGCCGCCTTTGCCCCGTGACTGCATCAGCACCTGTACATTGTCGAAAACGGCGGGCGGTATGATGGCTTCATGGTTGCCCTCCACATAATACTGCGGAACCTCTCCCTCGTTCTTCTTTTTCTTTTTGGAAAGGAAATCCGTGGTGTACACTTTCTGCAGGAGCGCGTCCCCTTTGTACTTTTCGTTGGTGAGGATGGACTCCACCACCGCTTTCCCCCATACCTTTTTGCCGCCCGGCGTGGGGATTCCTTTTTCCGTCAGCATCTTGGCTATCTGGTACGGCGACCTGCCCTGCAGGAAAAGCCCGTAGATTTCCCGCACGGTTTTCGCCTGTTCCTCGTTTATGACAAGGTTCCCGTCCTCTCCCCGGTCATAGCCGAGGAACCTTCCGAACGGCACCGTGACCTTGCCGTCCGCGAACCGCTTCCTCATGCCCCAGGTACAGTTTTCCGAAATGCTCCGGCTCTCTTCCTGCGCCAGCGAGGACATGATGGTGATCAGAAGCTCGCCCTTGGAATCGAATGTCCAGATGTTCTCTTTTTCAAAATAACACTCCGTACCGTTGTCTTTCAGCCTGCGGATGGTGGAAAGGCTGTCCACCGTGTTCCTCGCAAACCGGGACACGCTCTTTGTGATGATAAGGTCAATCTTCCCGTCCAGGGCATCCTCCACCATTTTGTTGAATCCCTCACGGTGCCGTGTGGAAGTTGCACTTATGCCTTCATCCGAATACAGCCCGACGAACTCCCAATCCTCACGGCTCTGTATGTAGGATGTATAATAATCGCATTGGGCCGCGTAGCTGGTCTGCTGGTCTTCCATGTCGGTGCTGACGCGGGCGTACCCTGCCACCTTCCGCTTTTTCCGGCTGCTGATGGGGTCCGCCGTGAAGCGGTTCCTCGTGGCCGGTATCGTTGTCACATTCTTTGCCATGTCTGCACCTTCCCTTCCCGGAAATGGTATTCCAGGCTGCCGTCCTCCAGCGCCACGATTTCCTTTATCTGCCTTTCAAATTCTTCCTCGTCAAATTCCTCCAGCCCAAGGATGCTTGCGGAAATGCGCCGCAGCTTGAAATCCGCATAATTCGTGCTGTGGCATTCCACATTGCTGCGTTTTTTGCCGATGCAGTACCAGTACACCCATCTGCCACCGGAATTCACTCTGTGGTAGGTGTTCCCACAGATGGCGCACCGTATTTTCCCCTGGAAACAATCCGTAACCGTTGCCTCGTGCCATGCCTGGTGCAGCCGCAGGTTCTTCCATAACTTTATGCCTCCATCCGAAAGCCGGAACTGCAGGTTGCCGTCTGGCAGGACGGTAATCTCCCTGACCTGTTCCCCGAATGTTTTTCTGTCAAAGGCATCCAGCCCAAGAACCTGCGCCGAAACCGCCTCCAGTTCATCTTCCCCAAAGTTCACGCTGGAGCAGGTCATTCCTGTTTCTTTTTTCCCGCGGCAGATCCAGTGGATATAAGTTTTCCCCCTGACTCTGCCCTTCTTCCTCGTAAACGGATGCCCGCATACCCCGCACTTTATTTTTCCCGTAAACGGATACGTCGGCACAGCCTCTGCCCGTTCTTTCAAGATATCCTGAACCTTTGCAAAAGTCTCCCTGTCAATAATCGGTTCGTGGCACTCTGAAATGTAATACTGCGGAAGCTCGCCCCGGTTCTTCACCTTGTTATGCCTGATAGGGTCTGCCACATAGCATTTCTGCAGCCGCCTGTCACCGATATAAATCTCGTTTTTCAAAATGGTGTTCAGATGGC
>CATKXE010000147.1 GCA_949840465.1 uncultured Lachnospiraceae bacterium
ATAAGGGTTTTGACTGCTCCGTCATTAATCCTATCATTACTAAGAATAGCACAAATATGAACGTAAGGAAACTGCATAATGATAAATTTGATTCAAAAAAAGCTGCCAAAGTCGGCCTGGATGCTTCCCTGAAGACTTCCATCATACCAGATGATGAGGTCATTGACCTGCGCAACCTGGTACGGGACTACTATTATTTCAAGGACCTGCAGTCCGCTGTCGTCCTGAAGCTCACTGCCGAGCTGAAAGTGTCATTTCCTGCATACCGGAAAATATTCAGCAAGGTCACCACCCAGACTTCCTTAAAGCTCCTGGATTCCTGGCCGCTTGCGGAGGATCTTCTCGCCGCCCCAAAGGAAGCGGTGGTGGAAATGATCCGTTCCACGGCACGCTTTGGGGAAAAGTATGCCTTTGCCAAATACGATGCCCTGCGTGCAGCCGCAGAAGATGCCGCTGTCTTTGGACGGGCACTGAAAAGCAATGCCATCCGCATCCGGCTCTACATACGCTCTTACCGGGAATACCAGAAACGCCTTGACACCATCATGGACGCAATCCATGCTTCTGTTGACGGTCTGGAAGGCGGGAGCATTCATGGCCGTATCCTCCTTCTCCAGTCGCTGCACGGCATAGGTTTCATGAGCGCGGTTGTCCTGATCGCAGAAATGGGCTCTTTTGACCTGTTCCCTTCCCCGAAGAAGCTGTATGCCTACTTCGGCCAGGATCCTGCCGTAAAGCAGTCCGGGAAGTTCAACGGGGACAAAGTGCATATGTCGAAAAGGGGTTCCAGCCTTGCCAGGCGTATCCTGCATATGGTGGCGCTCAATAACCTCAAGGTAGATAAAGGGACAAAAACCCCTGTAAATCCAGTTATCCACAGCTACTATGCTGACAAATGCAGAAGCAAGAAGAAAAACGTGGCTGTCGGGGCTGTCATGCATAAAATCTGCAACATCATTTTTGCCATGCTCCGGGATAACAAACCATTTGAGATCATCACCCCGCAGGAACACTGTGAGAAGTATCTGGCAGCGCATCCTGGCAAGACACGAAACGCAGCTTAACAAGTTCTCATGAATTTTTAAAATTTCCACATGGGTGGGCTTATTAAGGTTACCCTTTTTTACTTCAACTACTTGAAAAAAACATTTTTCATTTTACCTCTTGACATTTCTTAGCTGGACTTATTCATTCTTCTTTTTTCTTATATAAATCCCGATCATCGCGCTGAATGCCGCAACCGCCAGAAGTACATACAGCAGAATCGGCAAATTATCGCCGGTAACAGGGCTGTTCACCTGAGTACCGGAAACGGCCGGCGTATTCGGTGTGCCACCGTCGTTTCCGCCTCCGTTTCCACCGTTGCTTCCACTGTCGTTTCCACTTCCGTTTCCACCGTTGCCTCCGCCGTCTCCTGATGAACCCTCATTCGCGTCCTTCCAACCTACAGCAATCGGGGAAAGGCCATTTACCTTGAAGTTAATTCCCTTCTCTGTCTTAGTCACCTCTGAATATTCCACATCTCCCGCAAGAAATCCATTCATATCCTCGGTAAACATATGTGCCGCCGTAAAGTGATGTGTATCCTTACCCGTACCGGACGGATACGGCAGTTCAATAAAAAGGCCGTCTGCCGGAAAATTGTCCTTCGTCACTTTCTCCCAGCCTGCTCCGTTGATGTTGATCATAAGCTCCACGTCATAGAGCGCCATATCTGACTCTGCAATTCCGCTGTCCTTCTCCCGGATCTTCAGCTTCATCTCCGTCTCGATCTTGCCCGGTGTATTCAAATGTTCCTGATTCCGGAAGGAATCCGGCACTTTGGAAATGCCGCTTTCCACCATAATCTTAAAATCATTTCCAGCCGCAGGTTCCTGCGGAAGTTCTTCTACTGCACTGATCCTCCCCATAATCTCCGGCAAAGCCGAAGGAATGGTATAATTATCTTTTCCATTTCCCTGGAGGATCGCTTCATCCTGTGCATTCTTCCATGACAGGGTCACCTTCTGACCGCCCTCCTCTGCCGCTGCATAGACGCCGGAAAGCTTGTCTGCCGGACAGTCAAACAGAACATCCTTCGCATCCTTTTCCAAAATGCCTTCCAGCTTCAATTCGCCGAAAAGAGTCGCCTCACGATCCTGGATCTGATCCAGCCTGTCCGCCGCTTCCAAGGCGCTCACGTCCCATGCCAGCGCCTTCGGCAAAACGGTCAGCTGACAGCTGCTGTTTGCTTCCAGATAGTTCCCTGATGCCGAAGCCGTAGCTGTGATCACTGCGCTGCCTGCTTTCCGGATCTGAACCAGCCCCGTGGCAGGATCGATCGATGCCACCGCAGGGTCTGAACTGCTGTAGCTGACAACCGAGCCTACTGCTGCACCCTGGGCAGACATAGGAAAGTCCGCATCTCCGTAACTCACCGCCTTTGCATTTTCAGCAAAAGCAAAATCCTCCTGTTCCTGCATGCCCGCCATGGACACAACGATCTTCTCCTCCATCTTGCCGTTCTGGGAAGAAATCTCCAGAGTCAGCCGGTTCCCATTTGCCAGAAGGCCGGTGACGATCCGCTTGCTCTGATCCTCATACTGATAAATCTTTTCCGGTTCCATATCCGCTGTCGGATCAAAGGAATAAATCGAATTTCCAACATTGAAATACAGCACTCCTCCAGAACAGGAAAGCCTGGAAAAGCTCATCTGAAACATGGGCCATCCATTTCCCAGATTTTCGATATCAAAGCTTGCAATCCTGGTTTCATTACCATTCGCATCTCTTTTCATCAGTGACGCGCCGCGGCAGATATCCGCGTTGTTGACCACCGTTTCTCCTTTGAGATAATAGGAATTGCCGTTCACCGCATAAATCGCAGATTCCCTGATGGGCGCAGTCTTATGCCAGGAATTATCATATTTTGTGTCCGCGCATGTGATGTGATTGGAATCCCAGGTACGTGATTTACCTTGCATCGCAAAATCGCTGAGCAGAAAATAGTCATGCTTTACATAACCGGTCTCCCCTGTCTGACTGGCGGCAGTTGCGTCGTCATATGTAAGATCCGCATGATACCAGTTGCCATCCAGTTTCACATAATTCCAAATGTGGTTCATTGATTTGCTCTTACAATAATCCACCTCGATCCCCGCTGTTTTCAGCAGTGCGGCATAGGCAAGGGTATAACCCTGGCAGACACCGATTCCGTTGACCAGAGCCTCATACGCATTCCGCTTTTCGATCCCAAGATTGTTATTTGCATTCTGGTCATATATCATATGCTGCACCAGATAGTCATGCAGCGCAGTCGCTTTCTGCTCGTCGGTCATATGATTTCCGATGACCTCGGAAAATGCCCTGTCGATCGCAGTCCTGTACTCCGCAACACTGCTCTGGTCATACTGCGGATTATAGGTAAATACACATTTTTCCACAATCCCGTTGGCAGTTGAAGTATAGTATGTACCGTCCAGCACATAAAACAGATCCGGATTATCCTGCGCCACATCCGGCCAGATACGCTTCATATCCTCTTCCGTGAGATGGAAGCCGGATAAATCTACTTCCTTCTCCCAGTTGACCATCGCCGCTGTCATTGCATCCCATGCATTTTTTATATCTTCATCTGTTGCCAGAGGCATAATCAATGTTGTAAAATATTCCAGCAGTTCCTTTAGCTGTTCTTCAGCTCCCGGGAGCATCGCTTTCTGGTTGCTATCCAGACTATCAAATGCATCGAAAACTTTCTGAATCTGCTCATATGCCTCGTCCAGCTCTTCTTTGCCCAATGCCTTCAGTTCCTCCAGTGACGGAAGTCCATTGAGAAGCTCTTTCACTGCGGCTGTTTCCTGATCTGCGGGAAGCTCTGCCGGGTTCTTTAAATCCGTGTTTTCCGCATTGTCTCCTGCATCCGAACTTACGGGATCTGAGTTTCCCATATTCGGATTTCCTGCATCCGGATTCCCGCTTTCATCCGGGTTTTCTCCCGGCTGTTCCGGAGCCTGTCCTTTGCAGGCAGACAGGTCTTCTCTGCACGCGGCGCAATCCGGCTCTTTTGTCTCCGCCGTACATGAAACTGTGCAGATACAGTTTGACTGTTCAAAGGCTTCTTCTGCCATGCCGGCCTCTGTCCCCAAAGAGCCTTTCGCTTCTGTTCCCGCTGCTGCGGTTACCCGCAAATGGTCCATCGTTCCGCCGATGAGACCGAAAACAAGAAAAAATACCAACATTTTCTTAGCATTTTTCTTCCGATTGATCATGCATTTTTCTCCTTTTGTTTCTATATTTTTTCGGATGAAGTACGCCCGTCCCACAGAGATATGCGGTATAGGATAGGCCTTGGAGAGCCATGACCGGGTGAATATGCCCGTCCCGTTAATCCATGTATCAGGATACCCTTATAGAAATGCCGCCCCTATCCCTTTATATCATCACATGTAGTTCAGACAATTTCTCCGCCGGGAACTCATTATACAGATACATATTCTTTAACGCAAGTGCTGTCAGAGAATTTTTTCATGTAATATTTTCCTGAAATGTAATTGCCTTGCATAGGAACGGATCTGTTTCGTATTATAAAAGTTTCTTTAAATTACATGTGCAGGCCGCTTTCAGATACCATACTTTCCCAAATCTCCAGTCCTCATATTTCTGCACCCCTATGCCAACCAATATCTCTGCTGGGGGGGACTCCCCTCTCGACAGCTTCTATTATGCTGGAATGCTATTCTGTCTTTGACCCGGAACCACGGCTCCCTTCCTGTATGCTGCGCTCCTACCTGCTCGCTCTGAAACTGAAAGCGGCTTCCATTACTATTTAGCGCCGTATGCTTAAGGAAACTCCTCTTATGCCATCCTCAGCGGGTTCCCCTTCGGAGATACGTCTGGTGTCGGGACTTTTTATGACTTTTTTCCCGCATTTGGCAGGATGATAAGGACAACCTCTCTCCCAAAGACCGTTTCCCGAAAATGAAGCCGCCCAAAGGAAAAAGCGTATCTGCGATTGCAAGGTGAAAGGCTGTTCTTCCTGTAACTGTAAGCGCCATTACTCCCAGCCTGACTGTAACTGGGGATGGGA
>CATKXE010000148.1 GCA_949840465.1 uncultured Lachnospiraceae bacterium
CTCCTATATTTACTCAATATCCAGAGACAGAAATACGCTGACTTCATTATAGCCTCTTCTGTCTCTGGTATCAACCGTCAATTCATCTTTTCAGACAGCTTTCTTCTCTGTTCCCATATTGCCGTTCCTTAATCTTTCCTCCACGTTCCTGCGGGCGGCTTCTTCGCTCACAACCGTCAATAATCCCTCCATGCTCTCCGTACCGGAATATACATGCTCTACCACATAGCGGATTGACGTATCTTTTCTCCCTTTTTTCTTTTTCTGCATTCATTCCCTCCTTTATTTCAACATTTCTTTCAGATATTCCATGTTCTTCTGTGCCTGTACCTTACGGAAATTTATCCCGGAACAGCAGACTGGCGTACACATGGCAAGCACTCTGTCATAAATTCTCTGATGCGCCCTGTCTGCCGGATTCTGCAGTTCTGATAATGTCAGGTTCGTAGTAACAATCAATGGCCTGCGGCTCCGGTAACGGCTGTCTATCACGTTGTAAACCTGTTCTAAGCCGTATTCCGTTCCCCTCTCCATCCCAAAATCATCCAGTATCAGGAGTGGGAAGCTGCATAAACGCTCTATATAAGCATTCCTCCCATTTAATGTGCCTGTCAGGTCGTTTAGAATAGCAGCGAAGTTCGTCATCCGTACCGGGATTTCCCGCTCCATCAGCGCATTTGCGATACATCCGGCAAGGTAGGTCTTTCCTGTACCCACATTCCCCCAAAGGAGATACCCCCGGCTCTCTTCCCGCATTTCCTCCCAATGCTCCACATAGATGTGTGCAAATCTCATCTGTGGATTTCTCCCGTTGTCATTGTCAAATGTCCATCTCTTCATGCTGCCGTCTGTGAATCCGCTGTCCTTCAGCCGTTCCACCGTAGCTTCATGCTCCCTCTGCCGTTCTTCCGATTCCCGCTTTTCCCGTTCCTTTCTCCGGCATTCGCATTCGGATGGGTGGCGGTCACGCCTGAAAAGCGTCTTTCCTTCCGGGAAATAGGCTTCTTTCGGCGTATGGCAGGCTCCACAGTATAAAAGCCCGTCCTCCCCTGTGTAATCGCCGTTTTCCGGCTCTGCATCCATCGGAACCATCGTTCCCCTGGTATCGTCTAAAATCATAGGCTCTCGCCCTCCTTATATTCGTAATCGGGGATGCCCTGTGCGGCGTTTCCATTCCTGTCATTGTCCGCCCATATCCGTATGGCAGCGGCATAGTTGTGGTAACTCTTCCCGGTTGCGGCAAGGTAACGGCTCATTTCCTCTATAAACCTTTGCAGCCTGCCGGGGTATTCACTCTCCAGTTCCGATAATTCTTCTTCGGAGAGGAAAATATTATTGTATCTGCCGCAGACAGTGCGTCCCCCATTCACTCCCTTTGTTTGGTTCTCTATTGTTTTGTTTATATTATAGTTGTTAGAGGCCAGTTTTCCGGCCGTCATAAGTCCGGTTTTCTGGCTGTCAGTAGTCTGATTTTCCGGACTTATGAGGTACGGATTATCGGCCTCCATAAGTCCGGAAATCTGGACTACTGGCGGCAGCTTCACATACAGGCGGTTTGCTGTGGAGAATCCCTGCCGCCTCCGTTCCAGAAGACCTGCCCGGTCTAATTCGTTCAACGCTTCTTTTATGGTTGACGGGCTTTTATCCAATGCATCCGCTATCGCCGTTACCGGGAATATAATATATGTCCTTCCGGATTCATCCTGCCATCCGTTCTTCTGCGATAGAGTAGTGCGGTCTAAGAGCAGTGCATACAAAAGCTTTGCTGTCTGTGTGATATCCATTTTCAGCAGGAACCGGGGGTAGGGGAGATAAGGCGGCAAATGTGTATCTGCCCAGACATATCCTGTTTCCTGCCCCTCTGTTTCCACTCTATTTTTATTTTCCTGTGGTTCTCCCTGCTTTCTGAACTTCCTCCCGGAACAATTATCTGTCATGTTCAGCCTTTTTATCGGGGTACAGCTTTCCGGCGGCTACTGCGGCATGGTTCCTGATTTTCATCTCCCCTCGCTTTTCACTGGCTCTTGCAATGTTATATCCTGCGTCAGAGAGGAAGAGACGGTATCTCTCCCCTTTAAACCCGACAGGGCTGTCATTGTTCAGCACATCAAAGACGATCATGTGCCGGGTATCTTTCTGGAAGCGTTCGATCCCCGACAAATCATGCCCCTGCAGGACGGGCTGTTTTACCCGCTCCTTGGCTTCGGCAAGCCGCCGCAGGACGGAACGTTCACTCTTTTCTATGTGATGCGCTTTATTGTCTGCTATAAAACGGCTGCATTCCGGCTCCGGCAGCTTCCCCAGCTTTTCTGCGGCGTTCCTTATGATTATGTAGGTCAGTTCATCCCCGATAGCGGATAATGCTTCTTTCATAGCCTTAACCGTATCTTCTTTTGTCGTGCATGCATACTTGTAAATCATCTCAAGTTCACTCTTGGTAAATTGCATAGTTCCTCCTTTTTTCATTCTCTATCGCTCTTGTTCCTGCCGTCTCTGCGGCTTATATTCCTGTCTCAGCATTGCGTCCAGGTTGGTTTTCACCCGGCGAAGTTCCGCTGTTTTTGTTTTCTGCTCCAGGTATTCGCTATAAATGGCATTTTTCCGGGAAACCAGGGATTGGTTCTCTGCCTTGATTTTTGCCAGGTCAGGGAACTTCGTCATTCCCCGCTCCTGAAAATACCGTCCTGCCGCCGCAAATAAAGCAAGGTCTGCCCGGTTCTCTTCCTCGTAGCGTTCCCGCTTTCTCGCCTTTTTCAGCCCTTCATATGATGGCTTGGTCTTGCAGTAGACGGATGCCTGACGTATCAGCTCTTTATTGTCGGCAATCTTCTTTTCCATAGATTTTATTTCCTTTGAAAGCGCCCTCTGCCTGTCGGAAGATTCTTTTATAGCATTATCTACATCCTCCGGGCAGGAAAAGCCACACTCCTCAAGGTAGATCATGGTCTGGGACATCTGCTGAAGGTTGAAGCCTTTCGCCCACCATTCATATCCTTTGCCCTTGCCCTCGCTCATTTTTGCCGGGATATCAACCATGCGCTGCACACTGTCCTGATTAGGTACGTTTCCAGACGTTTTACGGCGTTTTAAGCGTTCTGCCACGCTGTCCCTGTGGTTTTGTCCGGGTTCTTCCTTTCTGGCGGCTCTGGAAGCATTTTCAGCAAGGACAGAAAGTACCGCTGCTTTATCAAAGTCCGTCCCCAGCTTCCGGGCAGTGATCGGTTTGGTTCTGTCCGGGATAAGGTAGCTGTATCTCCCCCGGCTTTCTTTGACCGCAATCCCGTAATCCTGCATGAGCCTTGCAGAGAAATCCTCAAAGGATACTGCCTTAGAAAGCGCTGAACGTATTGACTGCCGTAACAATTCTTTCTCCGTCTCAAACTTTGGCTGTCTAGGCGTTAGTCCATCCGCTATCATTTTCTTATTGCGGATATCTTTCTCCGCCTGCCCCCGTTTCTTTGCCCAATACTCGCGCTCGGTAATCTTCTCCCTGCCGCCGTTCAGCAGATCAATCTGATGCAATCCCTCACGCTGGCACATTTTCATGACTTCACTTCGGAAATATCGCATGGCGGAAGCGGTACAGCGGTGCTTTGCACCTGCCTGTGTGTCACATGGCCTGTCCATGTAGGCTTTCCGTTCCACTTCATGGATGCGCAGGGAATTGATGACGATATGCACATGGATGTTGCCGGAATGGTTATGTCCGTCCGGGTGTGTGCAGACGAGAGCCTGATGTCCGGGAAAATGTTTATAACAATACTCCATCCCTAATTCCTGCGCTTTGTCTACGGTTAGCCCGTTATCGGCGGCATCTCTTGGATCGAAACTGATAATATAATGGTGGCTCTTTATGTCCTGCCGCTGGCTGTTCTTTTTATACTTCATATTTGCCCACAGGCAGGAGAGGGCAAAATCTTCATCCCCACAGTTCACCGTGTCTATCCGGTAGCCTTCACGGGGAACCATCCTTCCGGCTTCATCCCGCACTGGCTTCATGTTAAATTCATCATGCTCAAATGTGAGGTATTGTTCTGCCGCTCCATAATCCGCATTCTTAGAGCTGATATGTTTTATCGTTGCCATAGGCTTCCCCGATCACTTTCAGCACTTCAAACTTCAAGGCGGCAAGTTCAGTGGCACATCCTTTCAATTCAGCAGCAAGCTCCCGGTAAGGATAGCCATACTCATTTAAGTGTCTGGCAATCTGGTTTAAGTTGCTGCCAATCTTCCCGTACTGCGCCACCAGATTCGATACTGCCGTAAGCATTTCCTCATTGTTCGCTGTTACCTTGATAGTCGTGGATACCTTGCCGTAAAAGATTGCCCGCCGTAAATACTCGGATTGGCTTATGGAAAATGTCCTGCATTTTTCTTCAAAGTCCTGCCGTTCTTCTTCGGTCAGACGGGTCTTTACGATGCATTCCCGGTGAGGTGTGTTGTAAGTTTTTTTCGTAGCTATCGTAATCACTCCTTTCAAAAATTTTCTTTCCTAAAAATTCTCCTTTCACTAATAGCAGACTGGCGGGGCCAAAATGTAAGTAGTTAGAGAAAATTTTTTTATTTTTTTCAAAAAAACCTCCTTTCACTAATAGCAGGCTGGCGGTACCAAAATACAAACAGTTTAGAAAAAATTTATAATTCTATTTATTTGGCTCTCGTAACCGGATGGGGAATTTTATGTAGAAGGGAATCTAAAAATCTATGATTTTTTCATAAGCAGGGTTTGGGGAAGGCACTCCCCAACAAGTATCTGTCCGGGGTGGAAGATGGAGTGCAAGCGGAATCTGGAACCCTGGACGATACTTGCTCTTATAAGTACCTCATCGCAGTTACTCATAATTCTGCGAAAACTGAAAAAGCGGCGAATCCTTTCTGTATCAAGGATTCGCCGCTTTCATGTGGCAAAGATAACATTATTTCTTTTTTCTTTCATAGTATTGTGCCATGAGTTCTATCGTGTTTTCCGGCACATCAAATATTTCAGATATTTCTTTTATGGATTTTTCATCAACGCAGTAATACTGGAGAA
>CATKXE010000149.1 GCA_949840465.1 uncultured Lachnospiraceae bacterium
TTCGGTATACAGCGGTTCAATAGTTTTCACGATACTTTCAGATAATAGTCGGTCATGGAGATATATCCCGGGTTGGCTATTATTTCATTCGTGAAGGCTACGCTTAACATCTGCTCAATTCATGTGAGCATCTTTTCCCCCTGTGTTCCAATCTTTTTCTGCCCGTTTCATCTCTCAAATCCACTTAAATTCACAATTTCTATGATATCTTAACTGCTTTTAGAACCAGAGCAGAACCAGGAGGATATAATAGAACCAGAACATTTTCAGAGCTTATGACTTTAAATATTACCAATTATTTATCCTCTCGAACCAATACCAGAAGATCCTGCGGTGTTATTGCTTTTACTTTAGAGCTCCGAAAATCTTCTATATTTCTTGTTACGATGAAATCAGCAGAAATCTCTTTTGCACATTCATCCTGCAGGCAATCCTCAAAATCCGGAAAATCATCGCGTTCTATAGCAGAACAAACTCTTTCATGGCTTGCACCTACCACACGCAGCACCATGCATAATTTTCTCAACATTTTCCTCCTGTCAGTGTCTGAATGGCTTTTTCTTAAAATATAGAAGATATTAGGCAGACTATGAAATGCGATAACTCCCTGCACTTTCTCACTTGCACAAAGACTGATGATTTTTCTCGCATCGACGTAAAAGGGCTGCCGCATTGTCAGAAAATCCAATGCAACATTTGTATCAATCAATATAACCATACTTTTTCTCCCTCGCTTCCGCCAGTTCCTTATCGTAGTCCAGTTCTTCCGATACCGGAGTCAGCATTTCTTCTAATTCTATAAATGCTTTCATTTTAGGTGTCAGCATGCCGTTACCCTCATTCCCCAAACTGCCATCCGACACATCTGAATATCGATTGGAATTGGAATCCAGCTCTGCTTTTTCTTCTTCCGATCCAGTCCACATAAAGCGCTCTATCATTTCCAGTAAAAACTGTAGATTATCTTCTGACAATCTGTTGACTTTCTGAACTACCCGTTCCTGTAATGACATCATATCAATACCACCTCCATATTCTACTTAATAATTACCGTTTCTGATCATTCCTGATAGTTTTCTTCATAAAAACCATTGACATATTCTGTTGCTGTTGCCGTGCATAACCCAAGAGCCTTGGCCAGAACTTCTATCCGCTTTTCTTTCTCAATACCAAGAACCTCAAGAACTGCCAGACCGCCTGTCACCTTCCCATTAACAAAGCTCCTCCATTTCTCCAGTTGAAGTACTTCATCAATCTTTTTCCCTGTCTCTTCTTTATCCATTTCCTCTGTCCTCCACGGCGGCTTTCTTTTTTGTTTTGTTACGTCTGACATGGCAGTAGGAATTCCGCGTCCACATTTGTTAGAAACAATCGGGAGATGCAGTATATACTGTGTCTCACCTCTTTCATCTGTATCATTTTGCAAACAGGTTACTGGCCACAAGAGTCCGCATCTGCCCTATCACATCATCATAAGATACCGCATCTTTCGCAAAATAATCTGTAATAGCCTGATAATCCTCCCTGTAAAAAGAATTATCGCAAAATTCAGAAATAACTGCCGGTACATCAACTGTCTCATCCGCTGACGGACATATCCGCATCTTTGAACGATGTTCCCGCACTTCCCGTACCAACACAGCAAATCCATCATTAAATTCTATCCGGGGAGTCAGCTTATAAATATCATACAAATGGCGGGAATAGCGTTTTGACTTTCCCTGAAGATAATAGTCGCACAGGGCAAAAACTTTATCTATATAGGTCCGTTCCAAAGACTGAAGGTTCATGGAAAACCTGCCCAGAGAAAACTGTCCCGCCAAATCTGCCCTACCCCTGCCTTCCAGGTAATCTCCAATATAATTGCGGATTTCAATAGTCTGTGTAGGAAAAGAATAAGAGCCAAGGGCAGTCTCCAGCTTTACATACTGTGGCAGCCTGTCATCCTGAAAGCCAGACACGGATTCATAAGAAAACAGATAGGCATTATAATCCCTGTCACTCTGGGTTTCTTCCCAGTTAGCTATCGGCATACCCAGTTCCTCACTAATCCCCCTCAAAACAACATTTTTCAATTTCTTTCTCCTGCTCTCCCCGATATGTTCCTTAAATGTAATATCTATATCCTCAGAAAAACGGTCTATCACATGGAAACCTTTTGACAGGGACGTCCCTCCCTTGAACACACACCTAGGCAACTGTTCTGAAAACAGTTTCAGGATCAGTGTCACATAGTAATCTTTTTCCACTACGATCGGTGTCCTCCCGCTGCTGTCAGCAGCCTGCCCAACCATATCCTTAAATGTTTCCCTGTCCCTGTGCAGATACATACCCTACCCCCGTCTCATAAATCGCCTTGTATATTTTCAGCGGATACATTGCAAGAAACCTGTCTACTGCTGATTTTGTAAGGGCGTGCTCCCTGGCATAACCGCTAAGAATCCGTCCGCAGACCTTCGGTTCCTCTTCTGCACACTTCTCCAAATCCTTCAGGCAGTCCAGAAACTGCAGGACAGCCACATTTTCATCCGTAACCTCAACAACAGGGCGTCTCAGAATGTACTTCCGGTTTTTTATGGTTAATTCCCGAACCTGCGCCGGTGCATAATTACTGGTGATTTCTTCTGTAAGCGGCACCTGGGCAGACAGCCCCATACGGTTTGCCAGGGTATATCCCGAATAGTACCCTACCCTTTTCCCCCGGCGCCTCACATATTTATGGAGCACCACCGTATCTGCCGTCAAAGCCATCTTTTCCCCAAAAATATCTGTTCTGGGAAAATAGTAGATTCCTGCCTCAAACCTGCACAGGATACCGTCATCTGTAAGCCGCTTTAAGTGATACCGGAGATTTTCTTCCGATAGTCCGGAAATGGAAATATCCCCGGAAAAGATTGGTTCCCCGGGTTCGTAATTCCCTTTCAGATATTCATACAGCATGACGTTCACCTACTTTCGATTTGTAAATTATTTTTTTACTTATCGTTAGTATATCCAAAAATTGAAATTCAGTCAATAGAAATAAACGGGAAATTTTGTTCTTATCTTTTTCCTGTTACATATTCTGCAGGTGTTTAATATGGCAGCAGGAATTCCGCATCTACATTTCAGGCCTTCAGTCTCTCATGTATTGAGTCTTAACGCCTCATCCTCTTTAATTTTCTTATAGGAAATACCCACGGCCCGGCAGATGCACCCAAGCTTTTTCTGCAGTCCCATCCCGGTCAGTCTTTTCCAGCCGCTTCCGTCATCCCTCGGAATGGCAAAAACATACCTGACGTCTGCAGGATGCAGGTTCAGCGCGTTCCTGACAATCTCCGCCCTCCTTCTTACGCGGAACAGCCCCTCATCAAACTGCATGATACTGTCCGCAGTCCTTCTGCCCCAGCAGTCCTTTTTGGAGAGGTTCACAATCTCCATCAGCGAGATCCCTCCCGTAAACCACAGACCTACCGCCAGCCCCCTTGCGTCGGTGGGATGCAGTTCGGACCAGTTCATTATTTTTTCCGTCTCCCCGGAAGAATACGGGTTCCCTATGTATGAAATCCTGTGCCTTGAACTGATAAAATCACGGAACCTCTGTCTGTCATGGACAAACTCCAGCAGCCCTTTCTCCGCCATTTTGTCAAGTCCCACCTGGAACATCCCCATAAAGAAAACCATTTCATTTTCATCCAGCCCGTACAGCTCCCTGACATCCTTTTCGAACTTATTTACTGTTTTTTCCGTAAGTTTGGAAGCATCCATCTTCCCGACCCTGCTGTCCTTAAAACATTTCTTATACACCGACCAGAACATATTTCTCATTGCCGTATCCTGTGAAGCCATTTTTGCTGCCATTTCGGAGTCGATAACCCCTGCAAGACACCGCCCCTTCTGCCCGTCCCCTGTGCCCTTCTGCCTGCCTTCGATCGTCTGCCTGATCCTGGCCTCGTCTTCAGGAGACAGCTGGCCGCTGCCAATCATCTGTATTACCATATCCGCCATTGAAACCATGCCTTCTGCCATAATAATCCCCCTTTTCCTTTGCAATATGATATTTTCCTGTTGCAACAGAAAAGAGCCGTCCCCCGTGGGACGACCCTCATAAACAACGGAAAGCTTTATGGCAGCAGATTTACCGGCTCCGGCTCAATATCTTCCTTCATGCCCCCCTTTCCTACAATCTCCGGGCTTCCTGCCAGCCCTGCAGCATGTCCGCAGCCTCTGCCCATGAAAAACCGGCAAAATCTGCCGCTTCGTCGAGCGTCAGTTTCCCCGCATCCACCAATCCGAACAACATTTCCATCCTGCCGGCATGATAATGCCTCCTGTGTTCCTTTTTACCGTCATAAACCGCTACGGCACAGCTAATCAAACGGCAGCTCCTCATCCATGGCTTCTTCCGCCTTTTTCCTGCACATATTGCAGTAGCCATGCCTCTGGAAAAATCCACAGACCTGGTCCACCAGGCACCTCAGATCCGTTTCATAACATGTCCTCCTTCCGGCCGCTTCGTCGTCCGTCCGCTTCCTGTTGTCATACTGCAGGTGGTAAAATGTGCACGATACCGTCTCATCTTCCTTTCCGTTGTCGCGTCCCCTCCTTTCCACTGCCTTCTGCATCAGATCTTCCATCTGATGTTTCTCTTCCTCACTCAGATAATTAAACAATTCCATATTCACAATCCCTCCTTATCTTTTTTCCGAAAGGCTTACCGCTTTCCGACACACCCATGATATCACATCCGGAAGATCTCCGGATCTGTCAGACATCACCTATGGCAGGAACATTAACTGCGGGGACAGTCATTACAAACATCACCTATAGATTCAATTTTCCTTATTGCCATGAAAGAAGCATCACCTTATAGGTGCAATTTCTTTTTACAGTCCCGAAAATAAAACATCACCTTACAGGTGCAATTTCTTTTTACAGTCCCGAAAATAAAACATCACCTTACAGGTGCAATTTCTTTTTACAGTCCCGAAAATAAAACATCACCTTACAGGTGCAAT
>CATKXE010000150.1 GCA_949840465.1 uncultured Lachnospiraceae bacterium
GTCCACCTGTCCGATCAACGCCTTGTCGCCCTTCCAAAGAAGCCGCTTGATCCCGTTGCGGCGGCAAATATCCGTCACAAGGTCAAGCAGGGCTTTATATGCCTTGTCGGACACGTGCCACCCTGTTTCCGCGCCGCCGTCGTTTGCAACCTCGATCGTAACGGCGCGGTTGTCATTGGACGCGGAAGACGTACACCACGAACGATCCTTTTCCTCAACATACATTGCTATGCGCCCGTCGCTCCCGATCCCGTAGTTGCTGGAAGCCTGCCGGGAAGACGGCGCAGAAAGCTCCCGAGGAAGAAACCGGAAAGGCAGAAGAGTGATAATTCCCGATTGAGACGCAAAGAACAGAGGTGCTTTTATGATTGTGACAAGGGTCGAAGCTTTGACAAGGGCAAAGTTTAAGGTGGAGCTGGACGGACAGTTTGCTTTCGTGCTGTATGAAAAGGAACTGTCCCGGTTTGGGATCAGCGAGGACGAAGAGATCTCTGAGGAGGTCTATGCGCGGATCAGAAAGGATATCATTTTAAAGCGTGCGAAGCTGCGCGCCATGCACCTCCTTACAGACATGGATCGTACAGAATCCGGGCTCCGTGAAAAATTGATTCAAAGTATGTACCCGGAGGACATCGTGGAAGAGGCTCTTTCCTATGTCCGTTCCTTCGGTTATCTGAATGACCTGCGTTATGCGGAGAACTTCATCGAAAGCAGGAAGGATTCTAAGAGCAGGAAAGAGATCTATGCCCTGCTCTGCAGAAAGGGCGTGCCTGCCGGGGAGATTGAGCAGGCTTTTGCCGCTGTCTATCCTGACAGTGGAGAGGAGGAGGCAATACGCCGGCTCCTCCGAAAAAAAAGGATAGATCCGGATCAGGCATCCAGGGAAGAAATTCAAAGATTCTGTGGTTATCTGGCCCGCAAAGGCTTCCGGTATGAGGACGTCATGCATGTGATACAATCCTGATTGTGAAAAAAATGTCAAATACTTTCCGGGTAAAAGTTCCAAGAATGCTTGACAGAGTTGTGAAAACAGTATAGAATTTAACTGTTGTATTTATCATAAATGTACAATGAAAATTAAATAAGGAGGTGCTCCTGTGCAAATAGCATTGGGTATTGCTATTGTTATTGCTGTAGCCCTCGCGTTGATAGCCGGCGTTGTCACGTATTTTGCCACAGTTTCCAAGCTGAAGAATGATGCGGATTCCAAAATCGGGAATGCGGAATCAAGGGCAAGAGAAATTATTGACGATGCCGTAAAAACTGCTGAAGCAGCGAAGAAGGAAGCTCTGTTGGAGGTCAAGGAAGAGTCTATTAAGACGAAGAACGACCTCGAAAAAGAGACGAAGGAGAGGCGGACAGAATTGCAGCGCTACGAAAAGAGAGTGCTTGCAAAGGAAGAGTCAGTCGATAAACGTGCAGATGCAATGGAACATCGCGAAGCGAAATTTACAGCAAAGGAAGAGCAACTGAAGCAGCGAGAAATCAAAGTGGAGGAACTCGAACAGAAAAAAGTACAGGAACTGGAAAGAATCTCAGGACTTACCTCCGAACAAGCAAAAGAATATCTGTTGAAAACTGTTGAAGATGATGTGAAGCATGACACAGCCAGGATGGTCAGGGAACTGGAGCTGCAGGCGAAGGAAGATGCGGACAAGAGGGCGAAGGAATATGTCGTCAACGCAATCCAGAGATGTGCGGCAGACCATGTGGCAGAGACTACGATTTCTGTAGTACAGCTCCCCAGTGATGAGATGAAAGGAAGGATTATCGGTCGGGAGGGACGCAATATCCGTACCCTTGAAACATTGACCGGTGTGGAATTGATCATTGATGATACGCCGGAAGCTGTTGTGCTGTCCGGATTTGATCCAATCCGCAGGGAAGTTGCCAGGATTGCTCTGGAACGGCTGATTGTAGACGGACGTATCCATCCGGCCAGAATCGAAGAGATGGTGGAGAAGGCTCAGAAGGAAGTGGATGCAATGATCCGGGAGGAAGGAGAGGCGGCGGCTTTGGAAGTCGGCGTACCGGGAATTCATCCGGAATTGATCCGTCTCCTTGGACGCATGAAGTTCAGGACCAGCTACGGGCAGAATGCATTGAAGCATTCCGTTGAAGTGGCACAGCTTTCCGGACTGCTGGCCGGAGAGATCGGATTAGACGTCCGTATGGCGAAGAGGGCAGGTCTATTACATGACATTGGGAAATCCATTGACCATGATGTGGAAGGTTCACATATCCAGATTGGATCGGATCTTTGCAGGAAGTATAAGGAATCCCCGACTGTCATCAATGCAGTAGAATCCCATCACGGAGATGCAGAGCCACAGACTTTGGTTGCATGCGTTGTCCAGGCGGCTGATACCATTTCAGCGGCTAGGCCGGGGGCAAGAAGAGAAACCATCGAAACATATACAAACAGATTAAAACAATTAGAAGAAATCACCAATCAGTTTAAGGGTGTAGATAAGTCTTTTGCGATTCAGGCAGGTAGAGAGATTCGAGTTATGGTAGTTCCGGAGCAGGTATCGGATGATGATATGGTACTTATGGCCAGGGATATTGCAAAGCAGATTGAATACGAATTGGAATATCCAGGACAGATCAAGGTAAATGTAATCCGTGAATCACGGGTAACAGACTATGCGAAGTAACAATAATCAGACCGGCTTAGAAAGTACAGCCCTTGTCAGAAGACAAGGGCTTTTCTTTACCCGGACCGCTTTCTGAGAGAACCGCTGCATGGAAGGGAATAACCGAACATTGTATATTAAGGTATATTAAGAATCCGGCACAGGAGGAAGACAAACCATGAATGAAGAAATCAAGCGCATCAAAAGAGAGTTAAAATATAAAGGCACAATTTTGGAATTTTATCAGGATACCATGGAGATTGGCGGAACGCATACGGCAGTCTGGGATTTTATCAGGCATAAAGGGGCTGCCGCAGTGGTGCCGGTGACAGACGATGGGAAGATCCTGATGGTCCGGCAGTATCGGAATGCGCTGGAGAGGTATACTCTGGAGATTCCGGCAGGCGCATTGGATGCAGAAAATGAACCCGGAATCCTGTGCGCAGGAAGGGAACTGGAGGAAGAGACGGGCTACCGCTGTGAAAATCTGGAGTGGCTGATTACATTGCGCACCACAGTGGCGTTCTGCAATGAGCGGATTGAAGTCTATGTGGCTAGGAACCTGATTCCTTCCAGGCAGCATTTGGATGAGGACGAATTCATAGAATTGAAGGCATATCCGTTGGAAGAACTGAAAGAGAAAATTTTCTCAGGAGAGATCGAAGACGGCAAGACCGTGTCCTCGCTGCTGGCATATGCACAGAAGTACACTTCGTCGGACGAAGTCCGCCCGCCCCGTGGGGTATAAGTTACGGGATGCCCTTTGGGTATGTGAAATGAGACAGCGTTTGCTTCCTGTGGCGGCCAACTATAACATGATATGTGCATGGCACAAACACAATCGGCATATAATGAAGTATCGGATTGATGGGAGGAAATTTTGTGAAGATACTTCGTTCAAGAAAGCAGATGTTTGCTTTTTTTATGCCGGGGTTCCTGCTGGGAATTTTATATGTCAATTTTATTGTAAAACAATATATGGCTGAACCGGGGATTTTCAGCATCTATTTTTTAAAGCAGTATGCAGCGGTGGACATTATTGCCGGGGAATATATGCTGTACCTCTTACGGGTGCGCGTCCTTCCGTGCGCAATCCTTGTGGGATTGGCGTTCACAAAGGTGAGAAAAGCCGCCGCAGTGGTTTTTCTGCTTTGGACGGGCTTTTCCAGCGGTATGCTTCTTACCATGGCGGTCGTCGGCATGGGGGTAAAAGGGATCATACTCTGTGTGGTAGGGATTTTGCCGCATTTCCTGTGCTATGTCCCGGCCTGCGTGGTGGTGCTATGGTACTGTTGGATGTATCCCCAGAACAGGTGGAATCGGCAGAAGACCGTGTTTGTGACATTGATGGGGGTAATGGGGCTTCTTTTAGAGACGCATGTGAATCCGGTATTGATGAAGGCATTTTTGGGAACATTGTGAGGAGTGGGATGATGGGTGGAAATATTCTGATTGTGGATGATGAAAAAGAAATTGCAGATCTGATCGAAGTATGCCTGCAGAACGACGGATTTACAGTCCAAAAATTCTATAATGGCTCAGACGCCTTGAAATGTGCCGAATCCAGCACCTTTGATCTGGCAATTCTGGATGTGATGCTCCCGGATATCGACGGCTTCCGTATCTGCCAGAAGATCCGGGAGCAGCATTTCTATCCGATCATCATGCTGACGGCCAAAGTAGAGGATGTGGACAAGATCATGGGACTTACCATCGGGGCGGATGATTATATCACAAAGCCGTTTAATCCGCTGGAGGTAGTGGCAAGGGTCAAAACCCAGCTGCGCCGCTATGTGCTTTATAATCAGGGGGGGAGTACGAAGGCCGGTGCAGAGGTTTTGATGGAATATGATATCCGGGGCCTCACCATCAACAAGAACACCCATAAATGCTCTCTCTATGGAAAAGAAATCTCCCTGACACCCATTGAATTTTCTATTCTCTGGTATCTGTGTGAGAACCGGGGAAAAGTGATCTCATCCGAGGAACTTTTTGAGAATGTATGGGGGGAGAAGTATATTGACAATAATAATACGGTGATGGCTCATATCGGAAGGCTTCGGGAAAAGCTGAAAGAGCCGGCCAGACACCCGAAATTTGTGAAAACCGTATGGGGAGTGGGCTATACCGTTGAATAAGAAAAGAATAAAAGGCGAATACCGACAGATGCGTATGACTGTGTTCTTGCGCACTGTGGCGCTGTTGTTTGTGGATATTATCATTATATATGTACTTTACGATGTGTTCCTGCACGGGCGTTTTGCGAACTGGGTGGTGGGATTTTTGGACCGCTTTGTCTTTCGGGATTATAACAGAGCCATCGAGGTGTA
>CATKXE010000151.1 GCA_949840465.1 uncultured Lachnospiraceae bacterium
CTTTTTCTCCCGGCTCCTTTGTCGGAGCGCTGTACTTCCACATTCAGTTTTGCCCCTGTGCTGTCCGTAGCCAAGATATCCAACCGCACTAAACGGTTCGGCAGGTTCTCCACAAATACCTGGGTGCGGACGTCCAGCATTTAAATCCGGCTTTTCCAGTACAATCTGCAATACCAGTTCTATGCTTGCCGTATCTCCATACTACTACCATAAACCTCCTGATTTTACAAGCGCATGGCTGTTTGTGTAGTGTATTCATTACTTTTTCTATACGAATGCGTGATGACTGGAAAGAGGGACAATATATTGCCAGTGCAAATGGACACGTTAATGTTTGTCATTTTTACGTGTCAGTACACCACGGAAAACCTTGTGAGTATATCATATAATAATGCACACCAGCCCGCCATTGCTGTCATTTACAATTTTCTGCATCGTGTCCTGCAGCTTCACCTGGCTCTCGTCATTGATCATGGTAATCTTATTCCTCATTCCATCCATCACCAAATCTTCGATGGATTTTCCAAAAATGTTCGTTCCCCAAACCCCTTCTTCTGTCTCGCTCTCCGCCTTAATATACTCCACCAGATCCTGAGCCTGCTTCTCGCTTCCCACAATGGGTGCGATTTCCGTCTCAATGTTGGCCCGGATCATATGGATGGAGGGCGCCTCGGAATGGATTTTCACTCCGAATTTATTGCCCTGTTTGATGATCATGGGCTCTTCCAGAGCAATTTCCTCCTTTTTCGGGCTGACCACCCCATATCCCTTCATCTTCACATCAGCAAATGCGTCTTTAATCTGTGTGTACTCTTCTTTCATTGACGCCAGTTCTTTCATAACAGAAATCAACTCATACTCTCCCTGAATTTGAGTTCCTGTAAGTTCACTGAGTACTTCATAGTAGAATTGTTCGGCAAACCGGACCAGAATCCGTACCCTTCCGGTATCCATCTCAATCTTTTCTATAAGGATTTTTTCTATGTATGGACTCTCCACTGCCGGGACCCCGGCCGCCACGCTACGGATATCATCCAGCTCTGTCATAAGGAATTTTACCGCTGCCAGCAGATCCTGTTTGATCCGATGTTCTCTGGAGAGCATCTCCACCCATTTGGGGATAAAAAACTCCACCTCGGAAATAGGGAACTCATACAGTACCTGACGCATAATATCATGGACGTCATCCTCTTTTAGCTGCTCGCAGTTGACCGGAACCACCGCCGTATTATATTTTGCTTCCATGGAGGCCTGCAATGCCTTTGCTTCGTCCGTATAAGGCTTTGTGCAGTTCAGCAAAATGATAAATGGCTTTCCGATGGACTGCAGTTCCTGTATCGTCCGCTCCTCAGCCGCCACATAATTTTCCCGGGGAAGGCCGCAGATGCTGCCGTCAGTAGTCACCACGAGGCCGATAGTGGCATGGTCATGGATGACCTTCTGCGTCCCGATTGCCGCTGCTTTCGTGAACGGGATCTCGTACTCGAACCATGGGGTCTTTACCTGACGCTCCATATCATTTTCAATATGCCCGGAAGCGCCCTCCACCATAAATCCCACGCAGTCGATCAGCCGGATCTTCACCTCCACATCCTCCGAAAGGCGAATGGACGCGGCTTCTTTAGGGACAAATTTGGGTTCTGTCGTCATGACCGTTGTGCCGGATGCGGACTGCGGCAGTTCATCCTTGGTGCGCTCCCTGTCATTTTCATCTTCCATATGAGGCAGCACAAGCAGGTCCATAAACCGTTTGATAAAGGTTGACTTGCCTGTCCGAACCGGGCCGACCACGCCAATATAGATCTCTCCGCCGGTTCTGGCCTTCATGTCCTTGTATAATTGAAATGAATCCATAAAAATACCCCCTTGTTCTGCTGATAACAATGTATGCACAGAACAAAAGAGGTATGATAAAATAAGGAAGATTTTATACTCCAATGCGCAGGAACGGCTTAAACTGCCTATGGCGCTTCATTCCTCTTCCCACGGAATGGCGGCATTTTCACTTCTGGAAGCCCGCATCATCAGCTCATCCACGGCCTCCGCAGGGTCTTTTCCCTGAAACAGGACTTCATTGACCGCTTCCACGATGGGCATGGACACCTGATACTGCTCCGCCAGTTTTTTAGCGGCTTTGGCGGAATAGACGCCTTCCACCACCATCTGTACTTCGTCCATGGCTTCCTGCATGGATTTTCCCTGTCCCATCAGGAATCCGGCTTTCCGGTTCCGGCTGTGAACGCTCGCGCAGGTGACGATGAGGTCGCCGATGCCGGTCAGCCCGGTAAAGCTCTCCAACTTGCCGCCCATCTTGACCCCCAGCCTTGCAATCTCTGCAATCCCTCTCGTAATCAGCGCGGCCTTTGTATTATCACCGTAGCCCAAACCGTCCGCGATCCCCGCCGCCAGGGCAATCACATTTTTCAGGGATCCGCCCAGCTCAATGCCCAGAATATCCGGGCTGGTGTACACGCGGAATACCTTACTTGTAAAGACAGATTGGAGATATTCAGCCGTCGCCTTTTTCTTTGCCCCGACCACACAGGTAGTGGGCAGTCCCCGCCCTACCTCCTCGGCGTGGCTGGGTCCTGACAGCACTGCCACGTCCGCCTGAGGGATTTCCTCTTCAATCTGCCGGGAAAGCGTCATCAGCGTACTCTCCTCAATCCCTTTCGCCACGTCCACAATGATCTGCCCCTCTGACACAAAGGAGGACATTTTCCTCGCCGTCGCCCTTGTAAACGGAGACGGCACTGCGAGCACGAGAAAATCCTTTCCCTCAACCGTGCTTTCCAGATTGCCCGTAATCACCATATCCTCGGGCAGCTTCACGCCCGGCAGCTTTTTCGCATGCTCCCGCTTTGTATCCAGCATCTTCACCTCTTCCGGGTCGATGGACCATACGGTGACCTGATTTCCATTTTCATGCAGCAGGACAGAGAGCGCGGTTCCCCAGCTTCCTGCCCCAATTACTCCGATCTTTGCCATAATATTCACCTTTCCTCTTTCTTTTTACCAAACTGGTTTTCCGTCCCCGACAGAAGCCTCCTGATATTCTCTTTATGCCGCCACCATGCCAGAGCCGTCAGTACAAACGCCACGGCGTAGAGTTCCAGCCGGTAGTGAAAATCCATGGCAAATCCCCCCATCTGCCCGTAAAGCAGGATTTCCAGAAAAAACGTGGCTGAAGCTAAAAGCGACCCCAAAGACACATATCTTGTCAAAATGGTGGGAATCAGGAATGCCGCCAGCGGAATCGGCACCAACGCCAGACCGGAGGATACCACCAGACCGCCCAACACCGCGATTCCTTTTCCACCCTTGAATTTGAGGTAGAAGGGGAAGTTGTGCCCCAACGTAGCCCCCAATCCCGCATACATCCCAAGGAGGGGCGCATACGCCAGTTCCCGGAAGATCACCTGCCGCACAAGCAGGACGGCTGCCACGCATTTGATGACGTCACCGGCAAATGTCATAGCTCCCGCCTTCCATCCCATCACCCTGAGTGCATTGGTGGAACCTGCGTTTCCGCTCCCCTCCTGCCGGATGTCAATGTGATTCATCTTCCCCACCAGATACCCGGTCTGAAGCAGGCCGAACACATAGCCGAGCGCGAGACAAATGATACGTTCCATATTCTATCTCTCCTTTTCCTTTCTTTCCCTTATAAAAAATTTCAGTGATGTCCCCCGGAACCCAAAAGCCTCCCGGATCTTATTTTCCAGATACCGTGTATAAGAAAAATGCATCAACTGCCTGTCATTTACAAAGATGACAAACGTCGGCGGCTTGACTGAAACCTGCGTCATATAATAGAGCTTCAGGCGCTTTCCCTTATCCGACGGCGGCTGCTGCATGGCCACGGCTTCCATCAGGATCTCATTGAGTACCCCTGTGGCGATCCGCAGTGTCTGGTTGGCGATCACCATGTCAATCCGCTCATACAGCTTGTTCAGCCTCTGCCCGGTCAATGCAGACACGTACATAATCTCCGCATAGGGCATGAAGGACAGGATCTGGCGGATCTTGTTCTCATACTCCCGCATCGTCTTGTCGTTCTTCTCAATGGCATCCCACTTATTTACCACAATAATAATACCTTTGCCCCGTTCATGAGCGATTCCCGCGATTTTTGCATCCTGCTCCGTGGCGCCTTCCACCGCATCGATCACCATGAGCACCACATCCGAGCGCTCTACCGCCGTGACTGCCCGGATAATGCTGTAGCGTTCCAGTTCCTCTTTGATCCGGCTCTTCCTACGCAGCCCGGCCGTATCAATGAAAACATATTCTTTCCCGCCATACGCCACCGTCGTGTCAACGGCATCTCTGGTAGTTCCTGCGATATCTGATACAATGGCCCGGTTTTCCCCTGCCAGCTTATTTAAGATGGAAGATTTTCCCACATTGGGTTTGCCCACAATGGCAATTTTAGGCCGCTCGTCTTCCTCCTCCGTCCCGGCTCCTTCCGGAAAATGGGAAATCACTTCATCCAGCAGGTCGCCCAAACCCTGACGGGACGATGCTGAAATCGGAACCGGATCTCCGATCCCAAGGTTATAAAATTCATAGACGTCAGGCAGGAATTTTTCGTAATTGTCCGCCTTGTTCACCGCCAGCACCACCGGTTTCGAAGAACGGCGGAGCATGTCCGCCACTTTAGCGTCTGCATCCTGAAGCCCCTGGCGCACATCTGTGATAAAGAGAATGACATCCGCCGTGTCAATGGCAATCTGAGCCTGCTCCCGCATCTGAGAGAGGATGATATCCTTACTGTCCGGCTCGATGCCTCCCGTATCGATCATGGTGAACTCCCTGTCCAGCCAGCTTATATCTGCATAAATCCGGTCTCTTGTGACTCCCGGAGTGTCCTTGACAATGGCAATCTTCTGCCCTGCCAAAGCGTTAAATAACGTAGACTTGCCCACATTGGGCCGTCCCACTACTGC
>CATKXE010000152.1 GCA_949840465.1 uncultured Lachnospiraceae bacterium
ATGTATAGCTGGTTCCATTCATCAGGAAAGGCACCAGCGCACGTCCGATCAAAAATCCAAACAAAAGCCCGATCGGTATACCAATCAGCGAAAGCCGCAGTACCTGGCCGGAAATCAGCCTCTTAATCTGACGTTTTGTAATCCCCAGCGTTTTAAGCTGCCCGTAAGATTGGATATCCTGTATCACAGATATTTGAAAAATATTATATATAATCAGGTACCCCGCCACAATGATGAGAAGAATCCCTGCAATTCCGGAAATAAGCATGGCAGGATTTTCAAGCAGGTTTCCTCCTGTATATGCCGGACTGATCCTCGCAATAATATAATTCGGATCTTCTGCGCTTCCTCCCATTGTGTCGCATGTATATCCTGTTTCAGAAAGGAGCTGCTGCAATTTTGCCTCTGGGTCCCCGTTTCCTTTAAACATGATATAAGATGCGACAGAGCCGGTATAATCACCGCCTACCGTATGGGCATAGCCGTCAAGTTCTGCATGACTGTCCATAAAAGCCTTTGATACAAGCAGTCTCCCTACATTGCTCAGGCTGTCTGTTTCCCAAAAACCGCACAATGTGAAATCGGTATGGTATTCTTTCCCTTTCATCTCATAGGACAGAGAAACTGTCTCACCAATTCTGGCCGGTATCCCCAGCGCCTCCAGCGTTTTCGTATCTGCCATGATCTCCCGGTCCGCTGCTGGCTTCTGACCTTCTGTCGGTTCATATCGCGCAAAATCAAGCATCGTATCGTCCATATACCAGACTTCTGCCCGCCATTTTTCAAGTCCCGGGTTCTTGATCTTATAGGAAATACATTTCGTATAGGCAATCCTGTCAATGAGAGGACTCCCTTTCACATCCTCATAGATATTGTCATTAATATAGCTTAACACTGCCTGACCGTCGCCACCCGCTTTCCGGATATTCTGATCGTGGATGGTGTCCATCATGCCAAAGCCCAGAGTAAAAATCGCAGCAAAGAGGGTCGTCGTCAGAACAATCGCAATCACGGCAATCATATTTCTGTTCTTGCTCGCCTTAAAATACCGCCCCGATAGCCGTTTTAACACAGTCTGATTATTATTTCCAAATAGAATATCATTCATCCTCTGTCCCCTCCTTACTCCGAGATCCTGCCGTCCTCGATACGGACAATACGGTCAGCCAGCTGGGCAATCTCATTATTATGCGTAATCATCACAAGGGTCTGGTCAAACTTATAGCTTGTGGTTTTCAGAAGCCCTAAGACATCGCTGCTGGTCCGGCTGTCCAGATTTCCGGTCGGTTCATCCGCCAGGATGATTGCAGGTTTTGACACAAGCGCCCTGGCAATCGCCACCCGCTGCTGCTGTCCTCCCGAAAGATTATTCGGCATACTGTTCAGTTTGTCATCAAGTGCAAGCAGCCCTACCACATCTTCCATGAATTTCTGGTCTACAGTATCGCCGTCCAGTTCTACCGGCAGCACAATATTCTCGTATACATTAAGAATCGGAACCAGGTTATAATTCTGAAAGACAAAACCGATATTGCGCCTGCGGAAAATCGTAAGCTGCTCGTCATTCATTTGGGATAATTCCTTGCCTTTTACTTTGATACTGCCGGAGGTCGGATTATCCAGACCTCCCATCATATTTAACAGGGTAGACTTCCCGCTTCCGGAGGTTCCGACAATGGCCACAAATTCTCCCTGTCCGATGTTAAGGCTAATCCCGTCCAATGCTTTGGTTATATTGGGCTCTTCGCCATAATATTTTTTTAAATCTGTCGTCTGCAAAATGCTCATAGGTCCACGTCCTTTCTGATAATTAAGAAACTTCTTTCCACGTTTCTGACCATATCATAACAGTCAAACCTCTCAGAAATCTCACCGGGAACAAAGATTTTTCAACAATTTGGCTTTGAAATCTCACAATTCAGTGACATTTCGGCAGTAATGAAGAGAACAGAACGGCTAAACATTCCTCTCTTTCAAAAGAAAAACAGAAAAGACAGAACCTTTTCCCACTTCCGATGCAACTTTCATGTAACCGCCCTGCATCGTAATAATCTCCCGCGCCAGATACAAACCGATACCAACCCCCGATGTATCATGCACGTCATTTTCCCTGTAAAAACGTTTGAAAATCGCGCCATGCAGATTTTCCGGTATTCCCTTTCCGGTATCTGCAATATCAATTTTCAGATATAATTCCTGACTTTCAACATGGATATCTATCCTGCCTCCCTCCGGCGAGTATTTCACAGCATTATCCAGAATATTAAACAATGCCTCTCCCGTCCACTTCCGGTCATGATAGGCCTTTAAATTGGCGGGACAATCCACAGAGACTTCCATCTGCTTTTTTTCCGCATGAAACAGGATGCTCCCAAGAGCCGACGCCAGCGTATCATAAACAGGCTGCACGTTCTTCTCCAGCGAGATGATGCCTGTCTCTAATCGGGAAGTCTTTATCATTGCCTGCATGAGGAAATCCAGTTTGTCAAGCTCAGTCCCACAGTCCATCAGGAATCTGGTGCGTCTTTCCTCTGACATAGGCTCTTCAAGCATTGTTATATTTACCATCTTAAGATTTGTGATGGGCGTCTTAACCTGATGAGAGATGTCAGAAATCAACTCCTTAAGCTTAGACCTTTCCTTTGCAATGCTGTCGCGGTTTTTCAGCATTATTTCATAAAGCCTTACCAACCTGTGGTTAATCTTATAGAACAGGTTTTCCTCCAGCGCGCTCTCAGGCAGCGCTGTCTCTCCCTCTGCCATCCGGTCTAACTGCTGGCAAAGGGTATCTGAGAATAAAAGAAGCTTTTGGCGGATCAGTGCGATAAACAAAGCCCCGCAGACAAGCACAAGAAAAACGTAAAGAAGGCCCAATAGAAGCACTGCGGCCTGCCCTGTCAGCAGATAAATGCCTGCAAGCACACCGGCAGAAAGTGTACAGAAGATACCCAGGAGCGCCGCGCAGGCTTTATTTACAGAAACGTTTATTGCGTTCATTTCATTCGGCCCCCAATCCACATATATCCCATGCCATAAACGGTTTTAATATATTGAGATCCATCTCGCTCTATCTTATTGCGGATACGGCTTATGGCAACCGTAAGGGCATGCTCATCTACAAAATTACGTTCGCAGTCCCACAGCTTTTCCAGAAGTATCTGACGGGTCAGGACAGTCTGCGGGTTCTGTATCAGCGCCTTCAAAAGGCGGTATTCCATGGAAGTAAAATTAATCGGTTCTCCTGAGAAGGCTGCCGTCATCTCTGAGAAATGAACAGACAGATTCCCGTCATCATAAGTATCCCCGCCGGTCTGCTTCTGTATCCGCGCAAGCAGAGCAGAAACCTTTTTGCGGAATACACTGATATGAAATGGTTTTGTCACATAATCATCTGCCCCTAACTCATATCCTTTTAACATGTCGCTTTCCATATCATTTGCAGTCAGGAAGATTACGGCAGTATCCGGATACTTTTCTTTCAGCTCCTGGCATAATGCAAACCCGTTTCCATCCGGGAGATTGATATCCAAAACGGCCAGTTCATAGGTCTGTTCTTCACAGCATTGCTCTGCTTCTGCTTTTGTCTTCGCCGAATCTACCTTATAACCGCCTGCAGACAAATTATAGCAAAGCGTACTATTTAAAAGATGGTCGTCTTCCACCACTAAAATCCTCATATGTTCACCTTCCCTTACTATATTTTTCTCCTGATTATATCGGATTATATAATATTATCACCCAAATGTCACAGAAATCTCACATGAGCCAGTTTATTTCGAAGCCGTCACGAATTCCTTATTTATATTGTTCGATTATAAAAATCTAAAAATATGAAAAAAGACTGTCAAAATATCCTGAAAACAACAAAAACAAAAATAGAAACACCCTGGAATGGCTCTGTACTGTGTCCGCCGGTGTTTCTATTATTTACATCTTAAACAGCTAAATTTTTAACTGACTTTTCTTATCCATAACCGGCTATTCCACCAGTTTTACGTCTACCGCAACAATCCTTTCCTTATCGTCTTTCTCAATCCCGTATGTTACGGCCTGCCCTGATCTGAGTGTCCGAAAACCATCCATCACAATATTACTGTGATGGACAAAGTAATCATTGCCGTCTTCCCCTGTTAAAAAGCCATAGCCTCTCCTTGCATTAAACCATTTCACTGTTCCATATTCCATATGAGTTCCTCCATTCTTAATATGTTATGCCGCAATTTTATAGCTGCAGCATCATTTTCGGCTTTAGGAACTGCCGCAAAATATTTTACGACTGTGTTCCTACCCTACCAATAGAATAAATCCCGGAATCCCATATTTCAAAAGCTTTTCTATCCCATATCAGATGGATTTGTCATATATTAATCTACATTATACTCATTATGGTTTAGCAGTATAATTCCAGCTACAAAAAATACCCCTGCTAAAACACCCAAAATTATACTTTTAAAAAGACTGTTCATCCACTCCAAATCCAAAATGGATTTCTGAATCTTTATCAAGCACTCCATACCATCTGCCTTCTCCTTCCACAATTCTGTCCAAAAGGTAAAATCTGACCATTTTTCCGGGATATAGTCATATGGAATCTGCACCCATTGCTTTATAAGGAACAATGACAGCAAGAGTAAAATCAACCCAGCAGCAGCCATCAGCGCTTTCCAAACCCATTCCTGTTGCTTTTTATAGCGCCAATAAAAATACCAGAGAACAAATACACATACAATAACCGGTACCAATAACACAAAAAAACCACCCACACCCCGCAGAAGTTGTAAATCAAGAAGTTCCGCTGTGACCCCATATTGGCTGCTCAATGCCGATTTCAAATCATTCATCGAGGTCCCCTCCGGTTTTAATACTGTAATCCTGCTTAGACAGCTATGATTCTCCTGCTTTTGCTCTTCCTGCCTCTTTTCTGGATTCA
>CATKXE010000153.1 GCA_949840465.1 uncultured Lachnospiraceae bacterium
ATAAAAAAGTGCAGGAAGGAGCAGCTCTTGCAAGGGAGAAGGAAGTTGATTTCATTCTGGCAGTGGGCGGCGGTTCAGTGATTGACTGCTGTAAGATTATAGCGGCTCAGGCCGTGACAGATGAAGATATCTGGGAGATGGAATTCAAGAATCATGTGTATCCGACCGAGTACTTACCGATGGGGGCGATCGTCACTGCCTCTGGTACCGGCGCCGAGATGAATAACGGCGCGGTGATCACGAACGAAGATACGAACGAGAAAGCCGGAGTCCTTGGCGCATTTGCAAGCTTTGCAGTGCTGGATGTTGATTATACCATGACACTGCCGGCAAAACAGGTGATCTCAGGAGCGTTTGATACTTTGAGCCACAGTATGGAGACTTACTTAGGTTCACCGCGTGATCTTACTTTATCGGATGAGATTGCCGAGGCTGTTATGAAAAATGTGATCCGCAATATCCGTGCGCTGTTAATGGATATAAATGATAAGGAGGCAAGAACAGAACTGATGTGGGCGTCTGCTATGGCGGAAAATGGTATCCTGAAGATTGGAAAGGTGACGGATTTCCAGGCGCATCAGATCGAGCATCAGTTGGGAGCCTATACCGATTGTAATCATGGTCAGGGGTTGGCAGTCATTCATCCGGTGCTCTACCGCCATATGTATAAAGACAGTGTAAAGCAGTTTGCGCGCATGGCGGAGAAAGTGTGGGAGATTCCGGCAGAAGGGAAATCCCCGGAAGAGCTGGCAGAAGCCGGCGTAGAGGCACTTAAGAACTTTGTCCGCGAGATTGGGATGCCGACTACATTTACGGAGATGGGGCTTACGGACAAGAGTGTATTAAAGAAAGTGGCGGACAGCTGCAATCTCACGGCCGGATGCTGTAAGAAACTGACCAGGGGGGAAGTGCTTGAGATTCTGGAGGAGTGCTGGTAGGAGGCTTATCAGGTGACGTATATGGAGGAGATATCGGAAAAAGAGATATTTGAGACTATGCCTGTACACAAAGCGGTTGCCGCTTTGGCGGTTCCTACGATTATCAGCCAGATTGTGACGATTATCTATAATCTGGCTGATACGTTTTTTGTCGGACAGTTGGGAGATCCTTATATGGTGGCGGCGGCCACTTTGGTATATCCGTGGTTTAATCTGCTCACGGCGCTGGGGAATCTGTTCGGAATCGGAGGGAGCAGCCTTGTGTCGCGCCTCCTGGGAGCAAAGCGTGTGGAGGAAGTGAAATATGTATCCTCTTTCTGTTTTTACGGCGGGATTGCAGTTACGTTTTTGTTCTCGGCGTTTTCCTTTCTGTTCCGGAGTCCGCTGCTCGCACTTTTAGGCGCCAGTGGGGAAAACATGGCTTATGCGGATATATATCTTGTGTGGGTCGTCGTGTTAGGGGGAATCCCGACGATGATGGGCATGACGCTGGCGCATTTTTTAAGAGGGGAAGGGCATGCAGAGCTTGCGAGCGCTGGAATTATGCTGGGCGGCGTCTTGAATATGATATTAGACCCGTTGTTGATTTTCGGCATGCATATGGGATTTGCCGGCGCTGCAATCGCTACGGCCTGTTCCAATCTGGTCTCAATGCTGTTTTTGCTCATCGGGTTTATGCGGCTTGGAAAAAAGACGGCGCTGTCTTTCGCGTTCCAGGATTTTAGTGCGAAATATGCCGGCGGTGTTTTTTCAGTGGGAATCGCGTCTGCGCTTACGGCGGGACTTGCCAATCTGTCAAATATGACCATCGTAAAGCTGGCGTCGGGATATGGAGACATCGCGGTTGCCGCATATGGAATCGTGAAGAAGATTGATATGTTTCCTCTGGGGATCAGTATGGGACTCTGCCAGGGATTCATGCCGCTGGTGGGTTATAATTATGCGGCGAAAAATTACCGGAGGATGAGGGAAGTATCCGTATTTTCTTGGAAAACAGCTTTAGTTATTGCCCTGTGCTTTGTCGTCTGTTTTGTCGGCTTTGCGCCGTGGCTTTTGCGGGCTTTTATCAGAGAGGGCCAGACCAGCGCTCTTGGAGCCTCATTTTTAAGGATTGCATGTCTGGCGGTGCCGCTTACTTCGGTAAATGCGCTCATCATCTATACGCTGCAGGCGATGGGGAAGGGTGCGCGGGCGACAGTGCTTACGCTGTGCAGGCAGGGATTTTTAAATATTCCTATGTTAATCCTGATGAATCATGTGTTTGGGCTTTACGGTATGATCTGGACTCAGCTTGTCATTGAGACGATCATGCTGCCGGCAACATCGGGAATGTATATCATAACATGGAGAAAAATAAAAAAGGAGAGATGACAGATGAAAGTATTATTGGTAAACGGAAGCCCTCATAAAACGGGCTGTACTTATACAGCGCTCTGCGAGGTCGCAGATACCTTGAATAAGGAAGGAATCGAGACAGAGATTTTCTGGATAGGGAATAAACCTGTCGGCGGGTGCATCGCCTGTCTGAAATGCGGGGAGAAGAAGGAATGTGTATTCCAGGATGTGGTTAATGAATTCCGCCATAAAGCGTATGAGGCGGATGGGTTTGTCTTCGGAACTCCGGTTCACTATGGGGCTGCCTGCGGCAATATCACAGCATTTATGGACCGGCTGTTTTATTCTGAGCTTCGCGGCAATGGAAACAAAGCATTTTATATGAAACCTGCCGCGGCGGTGATATCAGCGAGAAGGGCGGGAACGACAGCGACCTTTGACCAGATGAACAAATATTTTACCATTCAGGAGATGCCGGTTGTGTCGTCCCGATATTGGAATATGGTTCACGGGGCCGCGCCGGAGCAGGTTAAGCAGGATGCGGAAGGATTGTATACCATGCGTGTGCTGGGAAGGAATATGGCATATCAGCTTAAGTGTCAGGAGGCGGCAAGGAAAGCGGGAGTTTTGATGCCTGAGGCTGAGACGCCGGTATTTACGAATTTTATCAGATAAGAGGGGGGAGAAAAGAGTGAATTATACATTTGAACAGAAAGTAAAAGTAGTGAATGGCGCCGGAAGTATTAAAAGCGCCGGAGATATTCTGGAAGAAGCGGGTTACAAAAAGGCCTTTATTGTAACCACGGCAGGAATAGTAAAGCGGGGCAGCGTGAAAAAGCTGCAGGACAGCCTGGCTGAGAAAGAGATTGAGAGCGTTATTTTTGATAAAGCAATTCCGGATCCTCCGGTAGAAATTGTCAGCGAGGGAGCAGCTCAGTGCAAGCAACAGCAGTGTGACTGTGTAGTTGCAATCGGCGGCGGAAGCAGCATAGACGCAGCCAAAGGGATTAACGTCCTTCGGTTTAACGACGGCTCGATTCTGGATTACACGGAAAAAGAGATGAGGCAATGTCCGGGGCTGATCGTTATTCCAACGACATCAGGAACGGGTTCAGAACTGTCGAATGGGGCAATTATTACGGATACTGAAAATGATATGAAAATGCCTATACCATGTGCGAACTGCATGGCAGAATATGCAATTTTAGATCCGGAGCTGACAGTCAGCATGCCGTCAGGCATAACCAGAGAAACGGGACTGGATGCATTTTCTCATGCGGCAGAAGCATATACCTCCGTACTAAGCAATGCAATGACGGATATTGTATGTGAATCTGTAATGGAAACTATTGTAAAATACCTCCCGGCAGCATATAACAATGGTAATGATATGGAAGCGAGGGAAAAAATGCAGACGGCCTCCGCCGTCGGCGGATGGATGCTGTATAACGCATGCGCCCATGCAGGTCACAGTTTTGCACATGTTACAGGCGCAAAACTACATCTTGTACATGGAAATGCATGTGCATATGGATTGCCTGTTGTTTTAAAAATCATTGGAGATGCCGTTCCGCAAAAGGTAAAGCGCATTGGGGAAATATTAGGAGCGTCCTATGACGGCAGTGAAGATGCGGGGCAGATCAGTGAAAAGGCAGCGGCAGCTTACCGGAATTTTGCCAGTGAACTTGAATTACCGAAGGTTCCGAAACTGGTTCTTACTGATGCAGAGATTGATCAGCTTGCGGAAAGCATTGTATCAGAGGCATTCGCGGGCTTGTGTCCGGTTAAGGTTACAAAAGATATTGCATGTCAGATGGTCATGGAAGCTTTGGATATTAAAAACCAGGAGTGATTTTACTTACAGCGAGGGCAATTTTTTGTTCTTTGAGAGAAAGGACTCTTCCCATGAGGGGCTGCAAGTGAGGAGTATACTTATAATGGGCTGTGTATTTTGGGGAAGAGTCAAAACCTTAGGATTAGGACTGAAAAACAAAAAGAGACTTCTTTGTAGGTCTTTTTTGTTTATAATTTGCACAAAAGGTAAAGGAGATATGAAAAATGAAGAGAAAGATGTATAGAAGGCGGGTAACAGCAGTCTGCTCGGCAGTTTTGCTGGCATTATCGCTTATGGCATGCAGCTCTTCGGATGAGGCAAAACAGGCGGGTAATAGGAACGGCAATAAAAATGAAACGAGCAATGTGGCAGCAACGGATGGAAAGGTTTTAACCGCTTATTTTACCGCGGCAGATAACAGTGGTGTGGATGCAAAAGCTTCGGCCAGCTATTCCATAGTGGAGGGAGAGGCGAAGGGAAGGCTTCAGGCGATTGCGGAGATGATACAAAATACTGCGGGGGGAGAGTTGTTTTCTATACAGACAGACGTGGTCTATCCGGCGGACGGCGGTGAGTTGATTGATTATGCCGCAAAAGAGCAGGATGAGGATGCGAGACCGGCCCTTACATCGCAGATTGCAGATTTTGAAAGTTATGACACGGTTTTTGTGGGATATCCTAAAATGGAGTATAGTATTTCGCTGTGTATATAGTATATACAGTTAAAAAGGATGGGTATATGGAACAGTAAACACAAACGATAGGAGAAAATGTGCATACAGTAAGAGGGATGTATGAATATCTG
>CATKXE010000154.1 GCA_949840465.1 uncultured Lachnospiraceae bacterium
CAAAATATAGCTGCAGGATATAGGTATCCTGGCTCTGAAACATTAGCATAAGAACCTTTACATTCTGACGCGCCTGTCCCTCTTCCAGGCCAAACTGCGCGCTGATCTCACGGATTGCTTTCTGGATATTACAAAACTTCCGAAACTCTACATAATAAACCACTTCCTGTGCCGATTTTGTTTCTTCCGGCCGCAATGCAGAAAATCCGTCCGTATTCAGATACATGCCAAACGCGTCATGCTCTGCCTCTAATGCCGTATCTTTCGTAATCCCGGTAATATGATACTGCTTCATCTCCCCCTGTGGAGTTGCCATGCTGACAGTATCTCCCACCTGCACGCCCAGCCGAGTCTTTGCACTCTCATTCAGAACTGCCTCTTCGGTATTTTCCGGGAATGTTCCCTCCGTAAGCTTTGCTGCCGGAAACATTTCCAAAAGCTCTTTGTCAAACCCGCAGATTGCCGTCTCGATTCCCTCAATCCGATAACCGTCTCGCAGATGATAATTCAGCACCCCATACCGCGCGATATGTTCCACCTCCGGCCGTGCTTTCAAAAGCGCTCCCTGTTCTTCATCCACCACAAAACCTGCATGCCATCTTCCATCGCTCTTAACCGCCTGTATCATCTGGGAACGAATCTCCATATCCGCCATCCCAAAGATCACCGTGACCAGAAATACTGCCAGCACGATGCAGAGCCTGGTCATCCGGTTCTGTTTCTTATGCTGTTTCGCCGATATTTGTATCAAATCCAGATAATGCTTCAATCCGACACACCTCCCAGCTCACTAAGCTCTCCGTCCGTAACCTGGAACACCCGGTCTGCCTGGGGCGTCAGGTTCATATTATGGGTAATCATTAAAACAGTCTGCTGATAATGCCTTGACGCTTTGCACAAAAGATCCATTACATCCTGGCTGCTCTGGGAATCCAGATTCCCGGTCGGCTCATCGGCCAGAACCAGCGCCGGCCTCATAATCAAAGCACGCCCTATGGCCACCCGCTGCTGCTGTCCGCCAGAAAGCTGTCCCGGCAGATGCTTCCGTCTGTTCGTAAGCCCCAGTACCTCTAAAATCTCATCCACCTGTTCCTGGTTCGGTTTCTTGTAATCTAACAGAAGCGGGAAGATAATGTTCTGCTCTACATCAAGCTCTGGAATCAGATGAAAGGACTGAAAAATAAATCCGATATTCTGTCTGCGGAAGACTGTCCGTTCATTTTCCCCCATCGCAAATATGTTTCTGCCATTTAAAAATACGCTCCCGGAGTTTGCCTCATCCAGCCCGCCAATACAGTTCAGAAGCGTGCTCTTCCCAGAACCGGAGGCTCCGACGACCGCTCCGAATTCTCCTCTCTGCATGGATAAAGAAACATTCTTTAACGCATCTACACGGGCCTCCCCGCTTCCATAAACCTTACACAGATTCTCTACTTTTAATATTTCCATAAAATCCCCTGCCTTTCTTAACTATTCTTTTTTAGATGTACAAAAAAAGAATAGCATCTTGACCTTACATTCCGGTGAATGGAAGCTTACAGATTCGTAAGAAAGGTCAGCCAGAATACACTCCCCTCTCCGGGCCTGCTCTCCACAGACAGATTTCCCCCCTGACCTTCCACAATTGATTTCGCCAGGGAAAGCCCAAGCCCTGTCCCCTGCCGGTCACTGGAAGACCGGCTCCGATAAAACTGTTTAAAAATATGATGGATGTCTTCCTGCGCAATGCCTGACCCGTTATCTTCTACTGTCATGCGAAAAACTGCAGGGGTTCTTTTCCACGATACACGGATAACATCTCCCGTTTCCGTATGATCAAGCGCATTTTTTATAAGATTCCCAACCGCCTCTTTCGTCCACTCCTGATCGCAGAGCAGTCTCTCCTCTGGCCTGCCGTCTATCAAAATCTCTTTTCCCTCCTGCTTCGCGCGTTCCAGCAGATCGTTCACTGCCTGCCCTGCAACTTCTGCAGCAAAACACTCCCGTTTTTCAAAAACTATATTCCCAGTATCCAGACGCGCCATTTTTAAAAGAGACTGTATTAACTGCTCCATCCGTTCCAAAGATTTCATGGATTTCTGAGAAAAAATCTTCACCGTTTCTTCATTCTCCGGCTCCTCCTTTATGATCTCCATATACATATTTAGAGCTGCAAGAGGCGTTTTCAGCTGATGTGAAATATTCGATATCATATCTCTTAAAAACATCTTTGCTTTATGTTCCATCTCACTCTTTGCCTGCAGCGACATAGCAAGCTGTTCAATACTGCCAAACAACTGGAAAATTGCCCCTGTTTCTCCTGCGGGCAGATGGTTTTCAAACCGGTTCTGGTCATACTCTGCAATCACCGTTTCAATACTTTCATACAACTGCTCTCTTCTTCGCAAAAACAATCCCGTACCGCCCAAAACCATAATCGCAAACACCAGACCTGCTGAAAGCAGCGCTGCAATCTGCCAAACAGATGTTTGTTCTACAAGCAGCAGCAGATAACTCTGCGTATGTTCCGTATGTCCGATGGTTTCCAGCAATTGCTTCCCGTCTTCCGTTACCTCCACATGATTCCATGCAGAAGCCACCAGCGCAGGTGAAACTTCCTGTTCCAACAGATAAGAAGCTGCCGCAAGCTCTCGTTTTATAAGAATTCTTCTGATATCCTGTGCCTGAAAAATGCCGCAGATTCCCAAAACGAAGATCTGCAGCAAACAAATCACTACAAGAAACAGATAAAACCTTCGTGTCTGCTTTTCATATAGAAATTTCACACTTCTCACTCCTCCCACTGGTATCCGAATCCCCGGACTGTTTTCAGATGTTCCGGCCGAGACGGGTTCTTCTCCAGTTTCTCTCGCAGGCGGCGTATATATACGGACAGTGTGTTATTATCCACAAAGTTCCCTGCGCCGTCCCACAGTTTGTCCAGGATCATCCCACGGGTAAGAACACGCCCGCTGTTTTGCAGCAGCAGACAGAGAAGCCTGTATTCTGCCCCTGTAAACTCTGCCAATTTATCTCCTAAGAATACTTTCCCTTCTGCAAGGTTTACCGTCAGATCACCCGAACGCAGGATATTCCCTTCCTCATTCTTCCTATTACTGCGCCGCAGCAGCGCGCGGATACGGGAACACAATTCTCCAAGCCGGAACGGTTTTGTAATATAATCATCCCCTCCGCAGTCAAGACCACGGATTACGCTTGTTTCCTCATCGGATGCCGTCAGGAAAATGATAGGAACCTGGTTTCCAGATTCCCTGAGCTTCTCACATAAGGTAAATCCATTCCCATCCGGCAGTGTCACATCAAAAAGAAGGATATCAAAATCGCTGCTCTCCGCAATCCGTTTTTCTGCCTCCTTTATCGTTCTGGCAACAGCTACATCGAATCCACTTTTCTTCAGAGAATATGTCAGACCGTCAATCAGACTGATATCGTCTTCAAGAAGCAACAGTTTCTGCAAATCAAACGCCTCCCTTTATTCGCATAATAACTCTGTTAAAATATATTATACATTATTTTCACGGGATATTTTCTTACAAAAATGTAAGGTGAATGCTTAATCCGAAAGTTTATTCCCATAAAACTGTGACTTCTACAGCCAGCAAAACCAACAGCACCGGCAGCAGCGCCGGACAGGACGAGACTGCCCCCGCGAGCAGGAGCATTACCACCGGAACCACGGACAGCCCTGCCATTTCTCTTAAGAAATAAGGCAGTACCAAGGCGACGCACCACATCACAGCGGTATTGAGCAGATAATTCTTATGGCAGCTCAGATACCGGAAAAAATACCGCCAAAGTGTTGCCCTCTTTCTCTGCCGGACGGCATGGCTTTTCCTTATTATTGCCGGATACCCTCGCTTCCGCTGGGACAGGCTCTGGCATAAAGGGATGCCCGGAGAGTGCTTGTTACTCTCCCACCGATAAAAAGCATATCCGTCAGCCCTCCATAAAATCAGAATGGCAGACAAGCTGTTTACAAGCAGCAACAGGCAAAACCATGTCTTGCTTCCCAAAAGCAGGATGGCTGATCTAGAGCGCCATACTTATACCGACGCCCTTTTACAGCCTGTCCACCAAAAAGATGAATTCCGCGCCTTTTGTGATATGGTTGACCGGCATTCAGTCCCTGACAGAACAAAGCATGTATATATTGGTAACCGAGGATACTGTTCTTATAATAATATGGCACATGTCTTGGAAAACCGGCAGTATTTCCTCTTCCGCACGAAGGACATCCATTCTAAAGGACTAGTTGGAGGCTTTGATTTTCCAGATAAAGAGGCTTTTGATGTTGACGTAGGTGTAACTCTTGTCAGAAGCCATTCCTCAAAAATTAAGATCGAAAGCAGCTACCGTCGATTTGTGGACAAGGCGACTTCTTTTGATTTTATTGAATATGGCTCAAAGGGTACTTACTGCATGAAATTGCGCATTGTCCGGTTTCCCATTGCTGATGGGGTTTACGAATGCGTTGTCACAAACTTTGAACCATACAGTGATTGAAAAGCGGGAAACCAAGCACAGCTATAAAATAAATTTCAGCTGTGCAGTTCATATCTGTAGATCTTTCCTCCGTCCGGCAACGGAAGAAAGACCAATCAATGTGACAGCCCTGCTGCAAAAAGAGTTGATACCCATACGGAACGGGCGGCAATATCCAAGATTGAAAACCGCACATTTCCGAAGACCCCGATATTTTATATACCGGGCAGCTTAAGATAACCGTCACAATAACATAATACACTATTTTCAGACAGATTACATCTGTCTTAGAGTCATACCCTAAAATATTCTATTTGTATCATTTTGTCCGATAATGTCAGAAATCTCCCATAAATCATAGAAATGATAACTTCACATGTCAAATGCCGGGGTGATTCAAGGCTACTAACTAAA
>CATKXE010000155.1 GCA_949840465.1 uncultured Lachnospiraceae bacterium
ATCCATTCCTGCCCAGATTCTTAAATTGGGCATTCCTATGGACATGGCCGGGAACGCCTGCATAATCGTCCCCGCATCCATCAGAGCAGGACAGGCCGTGCATCCACTCCAGCCAGCCGTCCTCCGCAGTATAAACACGGTACTCCGGTACTGGGATGCCTGGCTTAATGACTCCCACAGCGTTCTCCGCCTTACCTCCGGCAGTTTCGTTGTTGATGCATTCCAGGATTCCATCCCATGGATAGTCATAATATGCCCCGATATGGCTCTCATTTCCGGTCTGGTCTCCTTCTTTTCCATCAACGCTGTTGTTTTCACTGATGCTGAATTCCATCAGAAGGTCAGGCTCCGCAGACAGGCACATGGCTGTATGGTTAGCTTCATTCAGGTACACATCACCGGCCTGTGCGATATACCCGGAAGACATCGGATGCCAGCGGAAATTTCCTGTGCCGCACATCAACCGCCGCATGTTCCCGGTATAGGTCGCGCCCCCACAGGAAATCCCGGCGGCTTCATAGGCAGAGATAATCGCGGAACTGCAGTCCCGGTCTCCCCGCTCTACCTGATATACGCCTGCCCCTGTCTGGACATCGCATTTCCCACTGCCGTCTCCACGGCGTGAAATCTGGCTGTACCCATGGCTGTCATGGGTTACCAGATGCTTCATCAATTCAACTGCTACCTGTTTTTTTAACATTCCTTTACCCCTTTCATTGTGTCGATGCAAAAAGAGGACGGTTTCCCGCCCTCTAAGCTACTGTACATGCACCTTATTTAACATTTACCGGGCTTGCGTCTGATGCTCCAATAAACCCCCTGCGTTTTCCTCAATCTTCATCTGCTTAACAGCTGCTTCAATCAAAACATCCAGCTGTTCATCCGACAGGGCAATGTTCTTTGCAATGAGGATTTCCTTCAAAAACTCTGTTACGTAGGCTTTCCTGTCCTGCCCCTTTTCAGCCCACAGAACCTGCTGGGCTTTCAGCACTGCGTACTTTACCCATTTCTCAGCCAGCGCCAGCTTGTCCGCGCTGCATTTTTCTTTAATCCACGGTATCAAATACCTGGAAATAAGCAATACCGCCACCATGACAATGACCTTAATGATTTCAAAAACAATTTCATTCATTTTCCGCTTCCTTCCTTTCTTTCAATCCTGCTTCTTTTTCAGCCTGCTTCTCTTCCAGCTCCCACTGGTGTTCCCGTTTCCGGTCTTTATTGGTCCTGATCCACCCACAGATTCCGCACTCGCCTATTGTGGCCGCTACGACCGCACAGGCATATGTCTCCGGGATGCTGCCGGATGCCCGGAAGATATCAAGCATCTGCCAGTTAAACCAAACAAAAAAGGCACCCACTGCGATCAGAACCAGATCCAACGTGCCTGTTTTCCCCATAAATTCTTTTAGTTTTTTCAGTGAATGGAATCCTTTCCTTTTCCTGCAATTCATGCTTTTTCCTCTTTAAATGAAGATAGATTCTTTTAGAATCCGATCCGGGTAAAAATAAAACCCAATACTATCCCGATGATTACGGTTATAATGTGCCCGCTGATTTTCCTCCACATCTCGCCATCCCTGCCCTCAAGGACTTTCAGGCGATCCGCCTGCTGCTCCTGGGCTTTCAGCATATTTTCCATATTCACGGCAAGTTTTTCCACCGACGAAGTCAGATCCCGGACTTCCCGGACATTCTCCTCCAATAGTTCAATACGCCGGTTCTGGCGGGTGTTTTCTGCGTCCTGCCTTGCGGCAAATTCTGTATGTTCCTGCCTTGTAATATACTCTGCATCCATAACCTGTCCCCACTACTCTTTCAGTTTTTCCAGTTCCTTCATCACCGCCGCCCGCCGCCTTTCCGGGACTTCCTCAATGGTAAACGGCTGTTTCGTCTCTGGATTCATTGCACCTGTCCTGATCATATCCGCATAAAATTTAATCATTACATCCCGCCCCTTTCCTCGATTTCACAGACTGCTTTGTCCAACGCAACAATCGCCCCGTTTTGCGACATCTGGCCGGCTTCAAATGCAGCTGCATTCGATTCCATAGCATCTACATTTGACTTTAATGCGTCAATCTGCTTCTGAACCATATCCACATCCGCCAGATGGAACGTTACAAGGACATCTGATTCCCGCTCTTCCACAACTGCATCAGCCAGATATTTGTTCTTTCTGGTAGCGCATGTAAGCCCCTCAGCGTTCTGGATCTGGTAACTCTCCAGATTCGGCTCTGTGAATTTCTTAAAGATTCCCGGAAATTCATCCACACTCTGAACCACAACCTGCGCCTGGTTTTCAGAAGCCCCGTTCTCAATGGGATACTCAGTGCCATCATTAAGTACAATTTTTTCTTTTCCTTCCATTTCTCTTCTCCTTATCTTCTAAAATTATCCGCTCTTATATTGTTACAAAAACAAATTCGGTTCTGCTCTTATCTTCATTACGCATCCCTCTCTTTCTGATTTTTAGAAAAACACATAAAAAAAGCACCCTGATGGATGCTCTCTAGCATATATTTTTCTCTCTTTTAATTGATGCCCTACATCGGGCTTACTCCATTTCTACGGTACCCCTCTGAAAACCCTCTGTTTATGCGGCTTCCCATACTTATTTTTGCAGGCAATTCACAGAATATTCTGAAAACTCATTCTATTTCATTACGAATATTTTTGCATCAACACTACTAACTCGATTTCATATTTGATCAGCCCCCTCTTTATATACGAAACTCCGCTTTAGAAAAGCCTTTGTTTGCTTATTTTGGAACAATCAAAATATTAGAGAATACAGATATCAGCACAAAAACTTGCAATATACCTAATGATTACAATGGTTTGCTTATTGCTTTCTATTCTCCAAATTATAGTCAGAGCGTATTTGGATATTTAGATAGGGATTATACAGCATGTACATTAACTTTATATAATAAAACCACGCAATCTCAGGAAATGGCAAGTATCACTTATTCAAATGATACCCTAACAGTTACTCTTAATAGTAAAAGCAGCTATCAAAAACAATATGGTAATTCAATTATTTACTGGGGAGTAAGATAAAGTTGCATCTCTATCTAATCCCCCAATAGTTAACGAAGTTCCCGTATTGCTTCTGGTAAGCCGTTTTGTTCTGTATAAGGACAGTAACCACACGTGTAGATTTGTTAAGTCGGAACGCTGCACTCTCTGTTCCTTTTTTAATTTCCAAATTGCAGCCGTCATTGGATTTAAAATCTAAAAATCCAAATGCGGATTCTACATTTGGCGCAAAAAAATGTACAAAAACACTACTAAATCCCTCTGGCACCGTAAATGTTCTTGTGCTAGAATCTGTATTCTCTTGTATTTGGATTCTTCCCAAGTAAGCAAATAATGGGGATTCTAAAGCGGAGTTTCGTATACCATATTATATATTTCTTCACAAAAAGCACAAAGTCTCTTGAATTAACCCATTTAACGTGCTATGATATGAAAAAGGGAAAGCCAAAGAAGCGGCTACCCTCATAGCTTAAAACAGTTTTTGAAAACTGCCGTCACTACTGGGAATAGTGGCGGCTATTTCTTTTTGTCCCTAAAAATCTGATATAACAGACTGATAAGGGCGACAACAAATGTACAAAACAAGAAAAAATCCTGATATGTGATCATCGTTATCCCCTCCTTCCTCTTTGGTCTGGAGGGTAAGCCCCTCCGACAATGGAGGGCAGCCGCCTTAGCTCTTCGGTTTTCCCGTGCAGTTATTATAGCATGCGGTTACATAAACCGCAATCTGAACCACAAAAAGACCTGCCGAAAAACAGGTTTTTTACAATTCCGTATTCTTTCTCTTACAAATGATCTTCCGCCTATGCTACTGCCTTATTGTAATGATATTTTATAGAATCCTGATCCAGGCATACATATACCTGTGTAGTACGTAAATCTGCATGTCCCAATATCTCCGCAACTTCCTGTATTGGTACATTCTTTTTTACAAGATCTGTGGCCAATGTCCGACGAAATCGGTGCGGATGCACATTATCAACCCCAGCTTTCCTCCCAATTCGCTTGACTGCCACCTCTATCCCTTCTTTCCCTAATCTTTCAAAAGGGGCTTTTACCGACGCAAACAACGCCTGATTAGAGTCCACCCTGCTCGCCAGATACTGCTGCAGGTACTCCGTCGCCACCTCCGACAAATAAAATTTCCTCTCTTTACCGCCTTTCCCTACTACGGTTGCCTCCCGGGTCAAAAAGTTAATGCTGTCCCGATTCAGGGACGCCACTTCTGAAACCCGCAGGCCGGACGCATACAAAAATTCTGTTAATGCCAGGTCTCGCAGGAACTCACAGGCATTCTTTAACTTTTCCCTGTCTACAGCAGAAAACGGCTTCCGAACAATCTTATCATATTTGATCTGCTTCAATGCCCTTGCAGGGTTCCTTCCGATAAATCCCTCGTCGTTTAGCCAACTGAAAAAGCTGGATACCGTCTTCCGAATGTTATCCAGCGTCCTGTTGGATACCTTCCGGTTTTCCTTGTACAAAGAGAGGTAGAGCCGTAAATCAAAAGTCTCTACCTCAAATAATTTTTTGTTTAAAAAACCAACGAGATTTTCCAGTTCCCTCTGGTATTTCTCCAGTGTCTTTTCACTTTTCCCTTCCAACCTCTTTGTGGCAATAAATTTTCTCACAAGCCCCAGATTGCTCCCGTCATGAACCACCATTTCCGTACACCGCTCCTGGATTTCATAATCTTTCAGCTGGATATGCAGTACACCCTCCACCTTGTCCAATACCTCAGCGCCCATCCCTGTTAGCGCCCCCAAAACATTGTTAATGATCTGTGTCCTTACGTCCATTCCCGCTATACTCCTTTTT
>CATKXE010000156.1 GCA_949840465.1 uncultured Lachnospiraceae bacterium
TGAATGGACTGACGGCAATGGCGGAAGAGAGCATCTTGAAGGAATTGGTATACAGTTAAATGAGGAAACAACAGAACAGAATTTGAGCGAAGCAGAGGAGAAACAAGCCTCTGCTTTATCTTTGCCCGATTTACCGACGGTGGAACAGCAGAAGCGGGAGATTGAGGGGCGGATGCAGGCGCTGTATGCCGGGGAGGCTGCGATCCCTGCGGATGTGATAGATGAAGTTTTACGCAGCGGCGGCAACCGGGATGGGAGCCAGCTTCGGATCATCTATAATTTTATGATAGACCAGACACCGGAGGAATATACGGAGTTTGTCCGCAGGGAGTATGGCACGGGCGGCATTGGGCTTACCATAGGCGGTACGGAATATTCTGTCTGGTATGACGAGCTTGGGATGCAGGTTGCCGTAGGCCATACGGTGGCAGACCGGATACTGGATAAGGCATTTTTATCTTGGGAAGATGTGAGCGGCCGCATCCATCAGTTATTAAAACAGGGGGAGTATGCGCCGCAGGTGGTATTGGATGCCGCAAGGGATAACGCTTTGAAGGAACACGCCGATGTACTTGCCTATATGTATCAGGATATGGCGAACGGCGTTGCCGAGCTTGTATTTGAAGATGTGGAGGTATTCCGTGGCGGGTTCCCGGATAAAGTGGAACGGCTGCAGGCATTATTGGCGCAGCCGGAATTTTTAAAGGACTTGAATGAACGTCTGGCAGGGCTGGCAGAGGCATATTCTTTGGACAAGGAGATTATGCGGTTCCACTTTTACCGTCCAGACAGAGTGTGTGAAAAATTTGAGAAGTTTGCAAAGGAATCTGTGCCATACCAGGCGAGGGATGGATTTGCATGGGAGGAACACCCGGTTTTTATCACAGAGGATGAGATTGACGCTTTTTTACGGGGAGACGGCGCATATTCAGATGGCAGGCTGTCTACTTACGCATTTTTTATCCAGGATAAGACGGATAAGGAAAAAACGGATTTTATGAAAGAGAGCTATGGGACACGCGGACGAAGCCATGCGCTGTCCGGAGCGGACAATTCCGATGCATGGTATGACGGCAAAGGAATCCGCCTGCAGAGGGGAAGCTACAGCAGCCCGGAGGCGGAAGTCCTGCTGAAATGGCCGAAGGTGGCAAAGCGGGTAGCGGCTTTGATTGAAAATGGCAATTACCTGAAACCGTCTGATTATTCCCGGATGCCTTCCTACGAGATGGAGCATATGGCAGGGCGGGTCATCAATTTCTATCACCGCCTTCCAGACCATATGATACGTCCCTGGGCAGGGAATCCTGATATGTTTACCCACCGGGATGATGTGGTGAGCCTCCTGAACAATCCAGACGGGCAGGCAGGCTTATTGAAGCATATGGATGAAGCGATAGCAGAGCTGCCGTTTGATTTTGAAGATTATGAGAAAAAGGCGCAGATACTGACGGATCTCCACGGATATGTAGAAGGGATATATACGATTTTCCCGGAGAGGAAAAAAGAAGAAGTTCAGATACAAAATGGCGGGCAGTTATCCCTGTTTGACTTCATGGACAATTCTGAACCAGAGCCAAAGCCGGAGCCTGCAAAGGAGAAAAAGCAAAAAACGGCAGGAAAAGAAGCAGAGAAAAAAGAGCCGGAGGCTAGGAAGAAGGCAAAAGAACCACCGAAAAAAGCTGAACTGGAAGGTAAGGGTATAGAACCAATCGGGGATAACGGAAGCCCTGGAGAAACCACAAAATACGATTATAGTATAGGCAGCTTTATATACCTGGATACGGATCATTTATACCGCATATCAGGGGTCAGGAACCAGCATGTATATATAGAGGATATGGAACATCCAGACCACAGGCAGAGTATCATTGATTTTGAATCATATAATGGGAGATTGGATGTCTGTTCGGAATTGAACCGCCACTTGCTTATTGACGGGCACACATGGGAAAGGGACAGCAGGGCCATTTACAAGGAATGCCTGTATACTGCCCTTGACAGAATCCGTAACAGTGCGGCATATGATGTGATCCGGTCCAGGGATGTTGACGCAGATATGGCATATGATATTGTCCAGGAAGAATTGGATCGTCTGATAACGGCGAACCGGGAAAATGCTCCTGTGATGGCGGAAGCCTATGAGAACTGGGAATATTTCCGTGATTGGATGGCAGAGGATATTTTTCAGAGGACATATCAGGATTATCTTGTAGATGACAGGGACGCCATAGCCCTGCATCAATACGAACCGTCAGCGCCGGAGTGGGCAAAGGGTATGGCCGTAGAAGCGAAACAGCAGGGAATCGCGCCTCTTATAGAAGAAATACAGGAAAACATACAGGAAAACATACAGGGAGAGACAGCAGGGGAAAATTCTGTAGAATCGGCAGATAAAGTAAACCCTGCCGAAGCAAACCAGCCGCAAAAGGGGTCGGCTATATTTGAATATGGGGGATTTCATTTTGAAGCTGTCGGGAGCCTGCGGGAAAACTTTAGCGCACAGGACATCATCATGGATACCGGGTCGCATAATGAGCTTGGCATATCTGATTATGAAGATGGGGATCGTCCCTATTCACACAGCAGCTTTTATGAAGCAAGCCCGGACAAAACAGCAGATGTTTTCCGGTGCGTGGAAACAGGGAAGAATTATCTCCCAGGGGAACATGAACTGTTTGAGTATGTGGGGGAATTTATCGCTTTTTTACAGCCGGAAAAGCAGGCAGAAAAAGCAGAGCCGACGCAAATGGGCGTAGCGGTTCCTGATCTGGAAGAACTGCAGGAAGAATTAGATGCTGAGGAATATGCACGGATAGAGGACAGGCTGTTTCTGGCGATGGAGGAAGCGGGGGTAGACCTGGATGATTTTTCATCGGAGCAGGTGGATGTGATCTATGAAGCGGCAGAAAAAGAATTAAACCTTGTGCCGATGCTGAACCCGGAATTTTCCCTGGAGCAGATGCAGCTAATCGCTGACGTGATGGAGCGTATGGTCGCGAATGAGCAGGCAGCGTTTGGAAATGAGATCAATCCGCTGACAAACCATGTGATGAATCCGGAAGAAATCAACCATATCCGCAAAGACCGCAGGCTCCCCTTAGAGCCTGTTGCCGTAGATGGGACAGATGGGGCAGGACAGATCGAAAACGGCAGTACCCGGCAGACTTCCGGGCGGGCTGGAAGGGAAAAAGGGATGGGAGAACCGTCGCCGGGATCCGGGCGCAGGGAGAAAATCAATTTCCATATCACCGATGACGATTTAGGCGCAGGAGGCCCGAAGCAGAAGTTCCGTGCCAATATGGACGCAATCCTCCTGCTGAAAACACTGGAACAGGAAAACCGCCTTGCCACGCCGGAAGAACAGGAAACCTTATCACGGTTTGTCGGATGGGGCGGCATCCCGGCAGCGTTTGACGATAAGAATGAAGCGTGGGCGGCAGAGTATGCGGAATTGAAAGCGGCTCTGACACCAGAGGAATACCGGGAGGCAAGGGCATCCACATTAAATGCGTTCTACACTTCCCCCACGGTCATTAAGGCAATGTATGAAGCCCTGGGAAATATGGGATTACAGCAGGGCAATGTATTGGAGCCGTCCTGCGGGATTGGGAATTTCATGGGACTTGTGCCGGAGGCTATGGACGGGTTAAGGATGTACGGCGTGGAGCTTGACAGCATTTCCGGGAAGATTGCGAAACAGCTTTACCAAAAAAATAATATCTCCGTGCAGGGATTTGAATCTGCCGCATACCCGGACAGTTTCTTTGACTGTGTGATCGGCAACGTGCCGTTCGGCGCTTATAAGGTGGCAGACCGCAGGTATGACCGCCATAATTTTATGATACATGATTATTTTATCGCAAAATCCTTAGACCTGGTGCGTCCGGGCGGCGTGGTGGCGGTGGTGACGTCAAGCGGCACGATGGATAAGCAGAGCGCATCCGTGCGCCAGTACATTGCTAACCGTGCAGACCTGCTTGGGGCGATCCGTCTCCCGAACAATGCGTTCCAAAGAAATGCCGGAACAGGCGTTGTTGCGGATATTTTATTCTTCCAGAAACGTGACCGGGCGTCTTTGGAGCAGCCGGATTGGGTGGAGCTTGGCACGACACCGGAAGGATATACGGTCAATTCCTATTTTGCAGGACACCCGGAGATGGTGCTTGGGGAATTTACCACGGAAAGCACGCAGTACGGCAAGCAGGAGACTACGGTAAAACCGATAGAGGGCGCTGTCCTTGCAGAGCAGTTGAAGGAGGCGGTGCAGCATATCCAGGGGACGATTACGGAGATGGAGCTGGAAGATTCAGAACTAGAGGAAACGGCATCATCCATCCCGGCAGACCCTTCCATCAAGAATTTCAGCTTTGCAAACGTGGACGGGAAAGTGTATTACCGGGAAAATTCCATGATGAATTTAATGGAGCTTCCCGCCATGACGACAGAGCGTGTGCTTGGGATGATTGAACTGCGGAATCTGACGCAGGAACTTCTGCAGTGCCAGATGGAGGATGGGAGCGACGCGGAGGTGGCTGTGCTGCAGCAGAAATTAAATACGCAGTATGACCGCTTTACGGCTCAATATGGCCTGATCAGCAGCAATGCCAACCGGAGGGCATTTTCCCAGGACAGCAGCTATTGCC
>CATKXE010000157.1 GCA_949840465.1 uncultured Lachnospiraceae bacterium
CCTAAGGAAAATACTTCATAATAAACCGGAGGTAAACACCATGAGAGAAATGCTAAAAACCCTCAGCCGCCGCAGCTTTGCGGCCAACAGGCTGCAGAACCTGATCGCGGTGCTGGCCATTGCCCTGACTGCCGTTTTATTTACATCGGTCACGACCATCGGCATGGGAGTCATGGAATCCATGACCCTCACCATGCAGCGGCAGAAGGGAAGCAAGTCGGACGGTGATTTTCGAAATATGACCGCGGAGCAGTTTGAAATGCTGAAAAAGGCGGATTTTGTTGAAGCGGCGGGACTGCGGATGCCGGTAGGTTTTCTGTCCAATACGAATCGCCATAATGTGGAATTTGACGTACTGGACGAGATTCAGGCGGAGCTGACATTTTGCAGCCCCACCCACGGCAGGGCGCCGGAAAATGACAATGAGATCGTGGCGTCGGACCTTGCGCTGCGCGACCTGGGCGCAGAACCGGAAGTGGGGGCGGAAGTGGAGATTGAATTTACGGCACACAAAACGCCCTGCCGCCTTACCATGACGGTATCCGGATGGTACAAAGCCACAAGTGAACAGATCAGCATGATGTGGGCGGGAACGGCATTTTGGGACGCCCACCCGGAGGTCTTCCGCTTTACCTATGATCAGGACCGGGAGATGGCAGGAACGTATGATTCTGATTTTACCGCGGTCAGCGCGGCTGGGCTTGAAGAGAAGATGGAACAGCTCTCTGTCCGTATGGGAGGGAATCCTTATGATATGGAAGCGGACAATTATCTCCCGGCGGTTGTCAACACGATGACCAATCCGGCTCTGGATCCGGAGGTCATCGCCATGGGGGCGGCGCTTGCCGTCCTGTTCACATTCTGCGGGTATCTGCTGATCTACAATGTATTTGACATTGCTGTGATGAAGGAGATCCGGCGCTACGGGCTTTACCGGACCATCGGGATGAGCAGAAATCAGGTGAAGGGATTGATCAACCGGCAGGCTCTGTGGCTGTCCGGCGCCGGAATCCCTCTGGGTCTGGCGGGCGGTTTTCTGGCGGGAAAATGGGCGCTGCCGTTTGCCATGGATATCCTGTCCGATGAATATGAAAACGTAGCCATCGAAGCGTCCCCCTCTCCGGCGATCTTTCTGGGGGCGGCATTGCTTACGGCTCTGACCGTATTTTTAAGTACCCGTAAACCCGTCCGGATCGCGGCAAATATCCCGCCTGTGGAAGCATTCCACTATGTGGAAAACAGTGTGGAAAAGCAGAAGAAGCATGGAAAAAATACGGCGGCCCGAAGCAGATCCATGCCCGGGGCAGACATCTCCCGCCTGGCATGGTTCAATCTTGGAAGAAATAAACGGCGCAGCGTATTTATCATCCTGTCTCTGGCGCTCTGCGTGATCCTGCTTAATTGTGTTGGGACGGCCGCGGCCAGCCTGGATGTGGATAAGCAGGTCGCCTTCATGATCCGGTCAGATTTCGCAGTGACCGGTGCGGCCACTGCAAACAATATGAAAGGATTCCGATTCCGGGAGGACGGGCTGGATCCATCGGTGATGGAGGCGGTTGCCGCTCAGCCCGGGGTGACGGAAACCGCGCCTGTCTATAAAAATACGGTGGAAGATACGGATGTGACCTATGAATTTGGCATGGATATTTCTGCCGCGGAATATACGGACGAGGAGAGCGGCATGTCCTTTGGCAGTGATGAAAATGGCTTTTTCTTCGGACTGGGGGAGGATGGGCGCCCGGTCTGCAACGTATACGGCATGGAGGAAAGTACAATCGCCCGGATGGATCTGCGGGAGGGGGAGACCGACGCCCGCGTTCTCTATGAGAAAATGCAGGATGGGGAAGGCGTCCTCGTAGGGGTCAATACCAATCGGAGAGATATGTCCATTATGCCCCACCTTGATTTTGTCGAGGTCGGCCAGACGGTTACTGTGTATAAGGACGGCCAGAAGGCCATGGAGCTGCCTGTGCTGGCCAAGGCTGCCCTGAATGGGGATGACCAGGAGATCGGCTACACTTTAAACGGGCCTCTGAAGGTTGGCGGCGACGGTCTGTTTTTGTACCTGCCGGCGGAGGTATATAAGGAGCTGTATGAGGAGCCTGCCGTTTACAAATACGCATTCGATTCGGAAGAGGAGGAACGGGAAAATATAGCCGCGTTTTTAGAAGCGTATGCGGAAAATCATCCTGAGATTAATTACCTTTCTTCCCGGTCCGCCCGTGAAAGCGCGGAAAAATCCAGAATGGTGATCCGGCTTGTGGGCGGGTTGATCGGCGTGATCTTTGGAGTTGCCGGTGTGCTGAACCTGATCAATACGCTGATCACGACGATCCTGACCCGCCGCCGTGAGTTCTCTGTGATGCAGAGCATCGGAATGACAGAGCGGCAGCTGACGAAAATGATGGTGTATGAAGGCGTTTATTACGCGGGAGGGGCGTGCGTTCTGGGAATCCTGTTGGGGACGGCGCTGGATTTGACTCTGGTCAGGGGGATGCTTGCGAAAATGTGGCAGTTTCAGTTTCATTTTACGCTGTTCCCGGCAGCGGCGGCCAGCGCGGTATTGCTGGCGCTGTCGGCGGCGGTGCCGGTTCTGGCGCTTCGGTTTTTCTATAAAGGGAGTATCGTGGAACAGCTTCGGGTGGCGGAATGACGGCTCCCGTCGGAACCATTATTTATCACCATCGGGAGCGGCAGCTTTGCACATTTTTTATAGATTTGGGAGGATATCAGACATGAAATGTATTTTAAAGGCAACGGGTTTGAAAAAATACTATGGGGAAGGGGAGACACAGGTGCGTGCGCTGGACGGCATCGACCTGGAGATCGAGCAGGGCAGGTTTACAGCCATCATCGGAACCTCCGGCAGCGGGAAATCTACGCTGCTGAATATGCTGGGCGGGCTGGATACGCCTACAAAGGGCAGCATCCGGATCGGCAATACGGAGCTGGCCGGATTGAACAGCGAGCAGGCAGCGGTATTTAGGCGGAAACAGATCGGATTTATTTTTCAGAATTACAATCTGATCCCCGTGCTGACCGTGTGGGAAAATATTGTGTTTCCGATCTCACTGGACGCGCAGAAGCCGGATCAAAAATTTATCATGCGGATCGTGGAAATGCTGGGACTGGAAAGCAAGCTGGACAGCCTGCCCAATCACCTGTCCGGGGGGCAGCAGCAGAGGGTGGCCATCGCCCGTGCCCTGGCCTCAAAGCCTTCGATTATCCTTGCGGACGAGCCCACAGGAAATTTGGATTCTAAGACCAGCGACGATGTGATCGGGCTGCTCAAAATGACGGGAAGCGAGTTTTGCCAGACCATCGTCATGATCACCCATAACCCGGAGATCGCGCAGATGGCGGATCGCATTGTGCGGATCGAGGATGGGAAAATCGTGGCCTGAGGGCGGCCCATCAGGATGCCGTGCAGCTACTGTACGGCATCCAATACAGCCGTCTGTATGAGGGGCGTTTGAAAATGCATTCCCTCAATCTGCCGTCCCGCTTCACACCGTGGACTCCCGCTGCTTTGCGGCAATCAATGCAATCGTTTGTGTGAGCTCTTCCTGATCTGCGTTATCCAGCTCAAGGAAACGGCATCCGTACTCGAATCTGGATACATCCTTTCCTGTTTCTGCAACACGCAATACCTCACAATACATAACAGAATGCGGCCTGTCCTCAAGTAATCCGGCGTTTAACAAAAACCGGTCGCCCTTATGATATTGATACTCCGATTCAATACATGCCCCGCCCATACTGATATTTAAAATCTTACATACCTGCGCTTCCTCATCTGTTCCGCCCACTGCCACGGCCGTTGCGCTGATCTCTGTTTGAAACCGGGGATAAGCACGCTCATTCTCGATTTTGGTAATCAGCAGATCTTCCAGCAGCCATGTATGTTCCCGCAAGGGAAACAGATTCCCTTCCATAAAAACCGCCTTTTTTTGCCAGTCGCTATAACCGCGGAGTTTGACCGGAAAAGGCGTAAATTTCATATATTGAAGATTACCCGCTGCGGAATATTGATATAATTCTGCGGTATTCCCCTGAGGATCCTGTAATTTGCCAAAAAAAAGCATTTTTCCATCAAGAGCTTTTACGATCACCCGCATACCAGAATAAATTTCAAGCCCCTGCATGTCTTTTTCAGATTTTTTTTTCCATAAATCAAATAAGCCCATTTTTATGTATTCCTTTCTTTTTCATAGATAGTATAATGTAGTTTGGCAAAAGTTGCAATCACTTATTTTGGCGGACTTGCCGCCGATACGGATTCCGTTCTGCGGGGGATGCCCCTCTCGTGTGTTTTAATCCCTGACTCCATATACTTCCCGATATTTCCGCAATGTCATCCCGACGGCTTTTTTGAATTGCGTCCCCAGATGGCTTTGGGAGGAATAGCCGAGATAGGCGGCAATCTCGCTGTAGGAGTAATTGGAATACATAAGAAGGTTCTGCGCCAGATTGGTCTTCTCCTTTTGGATAAATTCCGTAATGGAGATTCCTTCACAGCGGCAAAACAGGTTGGAGAGATAACTGGCGTTTACCGTGTACTTTGCGGCCAGCCATTTCAGCGAAAGGTCCTCTGACAGATTCCGGTTGA
>CATKXE010000158.1 GCA_949840465.1 uncultured Lachnospiraceae bacterium
CCGTTCCCAAAACAGTACCGGTAATACTTCGCCCCGATATTCCTATCCTCATACCACAGTCCCCATTCCTGATATTTTCTCAGCCATTCCTTGCGCTGTTCATTGTTCTTCAGGGCTGGAAGGGGCGGCTGTTCCCGTATTTCATTTCCAGTTTCCGGCCCTTCCTGGGAATCCTGCTGTCCGGCCAGGATCTCTAATGCCTGGACAATGATCCTCAGTTGCGTAATCCCAGGGACTGCAAAATTGTCATCGGTATTAAAATCCTCCTCCATGGCTCCCAGCCATTTATCCAACTCCCGCCGCTTCTGTTCCAACAGATCCTGGACGGTGATCTTTACCGGTTCTTCCCGGCAATCCGCAGAAATCATATCCGCCTCTTGATCAGGAATATTTTCTGTATCTCCGGCTGTTTCCTCAATAACCTCCACATTCTGCCCATCTGGCCCTGTGGAAGCATCCAGAACCTTCGGAAATGTTCCAGTACCCTTTTTCAGCATGGCCGCATATTCCTGTTCCAGACGTTCGTTTTCGACATCAAACATGAATCTGCCAATGTCATCATAAAATGCCGTTACCTTTGGCCGTTTCAACACCCTGTACATCCTCCACCCTATGTATACAGTGCATTCCCTGGATTCAGACTGGTATTCTGTGTCAAGGTATTTATTCACAATCTCAGAGAACATAGGGCCATAAGAATTTCCAGCCCCCAACGATCCCGCTGTGAAATGTACTGAATCCGGTGCTTCCATCTCTGGAACCTGTCCCGATTCCGCAGCAGGTGCATTTCTGGAAGAATCCACCACCGATTTTTTCTGGCCAGGTTCCCCATACTCTTCCGGCTCGTCGTCGAGCCGCTCCACTCCACTTCCTTCCGGCCCATTAATGAGCCACGCCGGCTTATGTATCTCCCTGATTTCCGACACTGTCATATCCGGCGTAACTTCATCCCTTTTATCTTCCGGCACATACAGCAGTTCCTGCAGCTGCGCCTTTCCAAACTCCTTGTACCGGGCATCAATGGCCGGGCTGTTCCCGCCTTTTGAAAATTCCGCGTTGATCCGGATGCAGTGGTTGACTGTAGATTTGTGCATCCCGAATTCCTCATAGGCAAATTCATGGATGCTTTTATACCCGTCTTCCAGAAATAACTCGTCATCCCTCACCCGCCGGAGATAAAAGCCAATGGCTATATAATCCCTTGCCAGGCTGCGGATATTTTCCCGGATACATTTTTTCGCATCCGTATAGGTGACGTGATCCCACCAATTATCCAATTCCTTATCCATCCTGTTTTCCTCCCACACACTTCTCTGCCATGACCTTATGGGAATATATCTTTCTCAGTTTCATGGCCATACAAAAAGTTCTATTGCCCCTTGTCAATCCTTTCAATCTCACTGATCACCGCTACCATCATTTCCTTGGCAAAGGGCTGCTTGCCATGCTTTTCATACAGTCCATCCGCCTCATCAATGAGCCTTTCCCACATTCCCCTGTCTTTATCCTGTCCAAAATATTTTTTATACAGCTTCCAGCTGTCCCTGAACAGCCCGGCTGCTTCCAGAAAAACCATCATAGCTTTTCAATCCGGATGTAGATCCCCGGAATCTCCGCCCAGAACTTTTCCACCAGCTCCGAAGCCACCAGCACATCATCATCCCAAAAGCCCACAAGGGTCATACAGTCTTTCAGCAGTTTCTGGAGGTTATCCGTATCCGGCCGGCTTGTTTTGTATTCGCCGTCTTTATGTCGTCCGGCCGGAAAGCACCATTTTGTGATCAGGCGGATGCCATGATGGTACGGTTCCTCTGGCACATGCTGCCCTAAATATGCTGCCAGCTTCTGCCTTGCACTTTTCAGTTCCTGCGGCTCATAGAATACAGGCTTGTTATTTACCACATGCGCTTTCTTTTCCTGGTGGGTACAGGTGGGAACTTTTGCCATCGGCATAAAAAATTCATTTAGCACCATCAAAATCAACTCCCTGCCATTTTCCAGTTTCACGATTATAAACAATATGATGTCCATCTTTAATTCTATTTGCTATGTATTGCAAAATTTCTGGCTGCTGCATCATCCATTGTGCCATTTCACTATTCTCTATGCTGAATTCTTTTTCTGGAAGGGTATGATATAAAGGCGGCATTTTTCTTGCCACTTCTAACAATTTGCTTACTTCTTTCTTTGCCATTTTACTTCACTCCTTTAACGTGTGAAATTTTTTCTTCAACCTTTTTTGTCATGGGGAGGGGGAAGGGAACGGGCGGGCTCACCTCCGGCCCGTCCATTCCTACCCCCATGACTACGCATTGCGGAAAATATATATATTTATATATATATTTCTCTGCAAAATTGCAGAAAACGGAAATTCACGTTTTTTTCCGCACTTCCAAACGGATTGCAGAAAACGTATTTTTGCGTTTCTTGCAAAATTGCAGAAAACGGGATTTTATGTTTTTTGCAATATTTGCTACATTTTTGCAGAAAACGGAAATTCACGTTTTTTTCCGCACTTCCAAACGGATTGCAGAAAACGTATTTTTGCGTTTCTTGCAAAATTGCAGAAAACGGGATTTTATGTTTTTTGCAATATTTGCTACATTTTTGCAGAAAACGGAAATTCACGTTTTTTTCCGCACTATGCCGTCACTGATTTCATAGCCCCCATGCTCCTTTATCCTTTCCCTGACAGTCCGTTCAGATATTGCCATATACCCTGCAAGGTCGGAAACAGACGGCGGCTCACCGAAATTGCTTCCCTCTATTGCGGCTTCCAATGCTTCTTTCCGTTCTTTTTTCTTCTGCGCCGGAGGCTTCCTCTTCTCCATTGCTTTTTTCCAGCCCGGCTTTTCATCCTCTGGCTGGACATCCTTCAAAGCCCCGGATTCGTCTTCCTTATGTACCGGGTAATCAAACCACAGGCTGACAGGCTGGAACTTTGGGAACTCCCTCAGCGTCCCTTCTATGCGCCATGCCGTGCGCTGCTGTACTTTCATGCAGGACTTCCGGATCTCCTGGTCCAGCACATTATATTCCGAAGGTTTTAGCTTTTTCGCGCAGTATTCGGTCATCGTAGCACTGCTGCACATATCATCCTCATCCTGCGACAAGTCCCTTTCCATGTTTTCTTTATATCCAAAACGCTCCAATGCCTCTTTACATACGGCGCATACAGCCTTATTTTCTTCCTGTTTTAACAATGCGTCCGTAGCTTCCAGTTCAATCAGATCCAACAGCGCATCCGGGTCCCTTGCAAAGACACCGGAGCCAGAAGCACGGTCCATGGACTTCTTACCGCCCTGGCTGCCCTTGCTGTGGTGGTGGCAGTAAACTACTGCGCAGCCCAGCTCCGTGCATACCTTATCAAACTGGTTGCAAAAATTTGCCATCTGGTCCGCGCTGTTTTCATCCCCGGTGATGACTTTATAAATGGGGTCGATGATCACAGCAATATAATCCTTCTTTGCGGCGCGCCTGATCAGCTTCGGCGCCAGTTTATCCATGGGAACCGACTTTCCCCTTAAATTCCAGATATCAATGTTGTGGAGCCGTTCCGGCTTCCATCTGAGGGCATTGTAAACATCTCTGAACCGATGCAGGCAGCTCGCCGGATCCAGTTCCAGGTTCACATATAAGACCCTCCCCTGTGTGCACATCCAGTTGATCCATTGCCTGCCCTCAGCTATGGCAATACACAGTTCTATCAGCAGGAAGGACTTCCCCGCCTTTGAAGGGCCTGCGATCAGCATCTTATGCCCCTGGCGTAAGATTCCATCAATCAGGCATGGCGACAACTCCGGGAGGTTCTCCCAGACATTTTCCAGACTTTCCGGTTCCGGCAGGTCATCATTTACGCTCTCGATCCATTCCTGCCATTCTTTCCATGAGTCCTTTCCGATATTCCGGTCTACAATGAACTGCTTTTTCCCATTCCTCTCAATACCGGGAAGCCGGGAAAGCCGGGACGGGTTCTTATTCTGCGTATCAATTTTTAACCCGTTCTTCTGGCATACACTGTACAGGTAATCTACCCGTTTCCGGTATTCGTTATAATCTGCCGCCTCTACCTTTACAATGGCGTGCAGGCTTTTCCCTCCAGAATATACCAGACAGGCCACCGGAAGCTCCATCTCACGGATGATGGCGTTCTGCCGCTCAATCTCCATCTCGTCTGATTCTACAAGGGAATATTTAAAGTCTGTCACATTGGTACCTTTTACATCTTTCCCGTCCAACGGGTTGAAACGGATCCATGCACCCGCTTTTGGATCGTAATCCCCAAGCACGCTGCCAATATCGCCTTTGCATCTTGATAACTCTTCGATCAACTCGCCTGCCGTCCGGCTATAGCTCCCTTTATTTGCAGGTTTGTAGCACCCGTCCTTTTCCCAGCTCTGTACTACATACCCCACATTTTCAGAGGATTCAAACAGGGTTTCCAGATATTGTATGATCTGGGCTGCGGGATCCCATTTTTTCGGCTCCTGCACCTCCTTTTCCTCTATCCAGCTTTTATCTACTACAATAAGCCCTTCTGTACTAACCTCATCATCCCAGTCCA
>CATKXE010000159.1 GCA_949840465.1 uncultured Lachnospiraceae bacterium
TGAATGGACTGACGGCAATGGCGGAAGAGAGCATCTTGAAGGAATTGGTATACAGCTAAATGAGGAAACAACAGAACAGGATTTGAGTGAAGCAGAGGAGAAAGAAGCCTCTGCTTTATCTTTGCCCGATTTTCCGACTGTGGAACAGCAGAAGAGGGAGATTGAGGGACGGATGCAGGCACTCTATGCCGGGGAGGTTGCGATTTCTCCAGAGGTGATAGATGAAGTCCTGCGCAGCGGCGGCAACCGGAATGGGAGCCAGCTCCGGATCATCTATAATTTTATGATAGACCAGATGCCGGAGGAATATACGGAATTTGTCCGGAGGGAGTATGGCAAAGGCGGCATCGGGCTTATCATAGACGGCAAGGAATATTCTGTCTGGTATGATGAGCTGGGGATGCAGATTGCCGTAGGACATACGGTGACAGACCGGATTCTGGATAAGGTATTTTTATCCTGGGAAGATGTGTGCGGACGTATCCACCAGCTTTTAAAACAGGGGGAGTATGCGCCGCAGGTGGTATTGGATGCCGCAAGGGATAACGCTTTGAAGGAACACGCCAACGCACTTGCCTATATGTATCAGGATATGGCAGAGGGCGTTGCGGAGCTTGTATTTGAAGATGTGGAGGTATTCTATGGCGGATTCCCTGATAAAGTGGAACGGCTGTCAGAGCTGATCGCACAGCCGGAATATCTCTCTGACCTGATAGAACGCCTGGAAGGCCTTGCAGAGGCGTATGAAGAAAATCATGGGATTATGCGATTCCAATTATATAATCCTACACGGATTCTTGCACAGTTCCAGAAGTTTGCAAAGGAGGCTGTACCTTACCAGGCAAGAGAAGGGTTTGCATGGGAAGAACACCCGGTTTTCATCACAGAGGATGAGATTGACGCTTTTCTGCAGGGAGGGGGCGCATATTCGGACGGGCGGCTTTCCACTTACGCATTTTTTATACAGGATAAGACTGATAAGGAAAAAACGGATTTTATTAAGGAAAGCTATGGGATAGGCGGACGGAGCCATGCGCTGTCCGGCGCTGACAATTCCCATGCGGATTACAGCGGGAAGGGGTTGAAGCTGGCGAGAGGCTCTTATAGTGAGCCGGATGTGGAAATCTTATTGAGATGGCCGAAAGTGGCAAAACGGGTAGTGGCTTTGATTGAAAACGGCAATTACCTGAAACCGTCCGATTATTCCCGTATGCCTGTTTATGAACGGGAAAGGATGGCGGGGCGTGTTGTCAATTTCTATCACCATCTTCCAGACCATATGATACGTCCCTGGGCGGGAAATCCGGATATGTTTACCCACCGGGACGATGTGGTGAGTCTTCTGAACAATCCAGAAGGGCAGGAAGGCTTATTGCGGCATATGGATGAAGCAATAGCGGAATTGCCATTAGATTTTGAAGATTATGAGAAAAAGGTACAAATCCTTACTGATCTTCACGGATATGTGGAAGGGACATATACGATTTTCCCGGAAAGGAAAAGAGAAGAAGTACAGATTGAAAATGGAGGACAGTTATCCCTCTTTGATTTCATGGCCCCAGAAAAGACGCCAGGAAAGCAGGAAGAAACAAAAGAACCGCAAAAAAACGAAGAATCAGAAATTAAAAGTGCGGAACCGATAGAAGATAGCAGCGGCTCCGGCGAAACCGGGAAGTACACTTACGCAGCAGGGAACTTTATATATCTGGATACGGATAAGTTACACCGTATTACAGAAATTAAGAATCAGCACATATCGGTAAAGGATATGGAACATCCAGACCATCAAGAAAGTATAATCTTTCTTGATTCGTATGATGGGAGATTAGATGTCTGCCCGGAACTGAACCGGCATCTGCTGATTGGCGGAAATGCATTAGGGAGGGACAGCCGGGCTATTTACAAAGAATGTCTGTATACTGCCCTTGCCGCCATTAAAAGCAGCGCAGCCTATGATGTCATCCGTTCCAGGGACGTAGATGAAGATATGGCGTATGATATTGTCCAGGAAGAATTGGACAATTTAATGGTGCGCAACAGGGAAAACGCCCCCGTTATGGCAGAAGCCTATGGGAACTGGGATAACTTCCGGGACTGGATGGCGGAAGATATTTTCCAGAGGACGTACCAGGATTACCTTGTGGACAGCCGGGACGCCATTGCCTTGCATGAAAATGACCCGGATGCGCCGGAGTGGGCAAAAGGCATGGCGGTGGATGCAGAGTTACAGGAGATTGCGGCATTTCCAGAAGGAGCAAAGGAAAATATGCGGGAAGCGGAAACGGCGGCAGAAGCAGAAACCGCAGATTCCGCAAAATCCGCAGAACCGGATCTTATGCAAAGAGAACCCGGCATATTTGAGTATGGGGGATTCCATTTTGAAGCTGTTGGGAAACTGCAGGAAAACTTCAACGCACAGGACATTATCCTGAATACCAGATCGCATAACGAACTTGGCATATCTGATTATGAAGATGGGCAGCATCCGTATTCGCACAGCAGCTTTTATGAAGCAAGCACAGACAAAACCGCAGATGTTTTCCGGTGCGTGGAAACGGGGAAGAACTATCTCCCAGGGGAGCATGAGCTGTTTGAGTATGTGGGGGAATTTATCCCTTTTATACAGCAGGAGACGCAGGAAGAAGAAGCGGAGCTGCCTCAGACGGGCGCAGCGGCTCCTAATCTGGAAGAATTGCAGGAGGAACCGGACACTGAGGAATACGGTCTGATTGAAAACAGGCTGTTCCTTGCAATGGAGGAAGCAGACGTATATCTGGATGATTTTTCACCGGAGCAGGTGGATGTTATCTATGAAGCTGCTGAAAAAGGTTTGAACCTTGTGCCTATGCTGAACCCGGAGTTCCCTCCGGAGCAGATGCAGCTGATTGCTGACGTGATGGAGCGGATGGCAGCCAATGAACAGGCTGCATTTGGGAATGAGATCAATCCATTGACAAGCCACGTGATGAATCCGGAGGAAATCAACCATATCCGCAAAGACCGCAGGCTCCCCTTAGAGCCTGTTGCCGCAGATGGGATAGAGGGAGCTGGAGGGATCGGAAACGGCAGTACCCGGCAGGCTTCCGGGCAGTCCAGAAGGGATAACGGGACAGGAGAACCGTCACCGGGGCTGGAACGCCGGGAGAAGATAAATTTTCATATCACCGACGATGACCTGGGCGCAGGAGGCCCAAAGCAGAAGTTCCGTGCCAACATGGACGCAATCCTCATCCTGAAAGCATTGGAGTATGAAAACCGCCTTGCCACGCCGGAGGAACAGGAAACCTTATCACATTTCGTCGGATGGGGCGGCATCCCGGCGGCGTTTGACGATAAGAATGAAGCGTGGGCGGCAGAATATGCGGAACTGAAAGCGGCGCTGACGCCGGAGGAATACCGGGAGGCAAGGGCATCTACCTTAAATGCGTTCTATACTTCCCCTACGGTAATTAAAGCGATGTATGAAGCCCTGGGAAACATGGGGTTACAGCGGGGGAATGTGCTGGAGCCGTCCTGCGGAATCGGAAATTTTATGGGATTAGTGCCGGAGCCTATGGACGGGCTGAATATGTACGGCGTGGAGCTTGACAGCATTTCCGGGAAGATAGCGAAACAGCTTTACCAGAAAAATAATATCTCCGTGCAGGGGTTTGAAACCGCTGCATACCCGGACAGCTTCTTTGACTGCGTAATCGGCAATGTGCCGTTCGGCGCTTATAAGGTGGCAGACCGCAGGTATGACCGCCATAACTTTATGATACATGATTATTTCATCGCAAAATCCTTAGACCTGGTGCGTCCAGGCGGTGTGGTGGCGGTGGTGACGTCAAGCGGCACGATGGATAAGCAAAGCGGATCCGTGCGCCAGTACATCGCCAACCGTGCAGACCTGATTGGGGCGATCCGTCTCCCCAATAATGCGTTCCAAAGAAATGCCGGGACGGGCGTTGTTGCGGATATTCTGTTTTTTCAGAAGCGTGACCGGGCGTCTTTGGAGCAGCCGGATTGGGTGGAACTTGGCACAACGCCAGAAGGCCATACGGTCAATTCCTATTTTGCAAACCACCCTGAGATGGTGCTTGGGGAGTTTACCACGGAAAGTACACAGTATGGCAAGCAGGAAACCACGGTGAAGCCGATAGAGGGAGCAGTCCTTTCGGAGCAGCTGAAAGAAGCGGTGAAGCACATCCAGGGGACGATTACGGAAATGGAGCTGGAAGATTCAGAACTAGAGGAAACGGCATCATCCATCCCGGCAGACCCTTCCATCAAGAATTTCAGTTTTGCAAATGTGGATGGGAAAGTGTATTACCGGGAAAATTCCGTTATGAATTTGATGGAGCTTCCCGCTTTAACAACAGAGCGTGTGCTGGGGATGATTGAACTGCGGAATTTGACGCAGACACTTCTGCAGTGCCAGATGGAGGACGGCAGCGATGCGGAAGTTGCCGTGCTGCAGAAGGAATTGAACACGCAGTATGACCGTTTTACCGCACAGTATGGACTGATCAGCAGCAATGCCAACCGGAGGGCATTTTCCCAGGACAGCAGCTATTGCC
>CATKXE010000160.1 GCA_949840465.1 uncultured Lachnospiraceae bacterium
ACCTACATAACTTTGGGTGACTTCCCTGCCTGCCTCTTTTATTATGAGGAAAAAACTAAAGGAGGTTTTATAAGTTTGAAACAAATAAGTAGAAGACAACCAAGAAATAAAGGACATGGCAAATAAACCATCTTCCGGTGGTTTAAAAATCAAATATAGACACAACACCTAATCAGGTAACAGGAACAGTATCATCTTTGATGACATATCCTCGTTGTTTCAGCAGATTAAGTGCCTGCGAAGTAGTCAATACTTTTGAATCATTCACAAGACGCGACTCAAGAAAGCCTTCCGGTGTATATGGTTTTAAATCTGTGAGTATGTGCCAGATAGCGGTCAGGATCATACGGCAGATGGCAATGACAGCTTTCTTGTGACCGCGGCGTGCTTTTATACGCCGATAACGGGTAGTAAATTCAGGATGTTTCTTGGATTTGATCAAAGCATTTGCAACCTGCACCAAAACTGGTTTAAAATAGAAACCAGCACGGGAAATCCTAGTGGATTTGATTTTATGATTGCTTTGATCATTACGAGGACAACATCCAGCCCATGATACGAGGTTTTTAGCTGTGGGGAAGACAGACATATCACCTCCGATTTCAGAGAGCACCTGAATAGCAGTCAATGGGTTCTTATCGAACCCTGGTACGGTTCGTATAAGATTGAGAACGCTTTCATACTTATCACTGAGACGAAAGATTTCCCGTTCTATTTCTGCTTGATGCTTTTTTAATTCATCGATGTGATTCAGACATTGTCTAAGCTTTACAGCTTGTTCCGTAGAAATGGCGCCATCAACAGCAGCCTGTATTTCTTCAATAGGAGTTTTACACCTGCCATCAACAAAAGGTGCCACATCAAAAGTTTCCCCGGGGTGTTGTAAAATCTGTTCCGTGATGGAGCGAGAAGATTTCCCAAATACATCAGAAAAGACATCGTCAAGTTTAAAGTTGGATACAGTAAGACAATTCTGGGCACGGTTCTTTTCACCGGTAATCATGCAGGTGAGTTTGAAACGGTATCTTACAAGATCTCTTAACTGGCGAATATCAGCTGGTGGAATAAAGGAAGGCTTGACCATGCCGCACATATATAGATCGCAGATCCATTTAGCGTCTTTGCGGTCAGTCTTATTTCCTTTTTGTGGTTTGGTATATTTGGGATGAGACAGAGTAACCCATAAGTTATTCTTCTCTAAGACATTGAAAACCGGAATCCAATACTTGCCGGTAGATTCCATGCAAACGTCGTTACAGTTATATTTAACAAGCCAGTCACACAACTCTTGCAATCCTTTAGTAAAGGAAGAAAAGCGAGCTTGTTTATATTCTGTACGTCCGTTGGGATCGGTAATACCAATGCAGGCATAGATCCAAGTTTTGTGGACATCAAGTCCGCAACAGTTATTTTTAAGAATTTTAAACGACAATAAAATAACCTCCTGATGATTGTAAGTTTAAAACTGACAGTGACTGGTCATCCGGCAAAATCGAGTCGACTTTGGAAGAGATAAGTTTACGGGCTATGTTATGCGCCATTCATTGATGCCTTAACGGATGACCGACAACATATACAAATGCGAGGTCGCCGCTATACAGCCCCGCCACTCACCTCCACGTGTTCTGTAGTGTGTCAGTCTTATAAGAAGATAATATCAGAAAGACAACAGATTAGATAGCGAAAGATCGTGCACCAGTTTCATGACGCATTGGTGCCTTTCGCAGAAAGGCGGATTATACAAATGGAACAGGAATACAGACATGCTATCGCCCTGATGCGTTACTCGGCCATCGCACCGCTCATCCCAGGTCTGCCGGAAGGATATAAAAACCTGACAGACTATCTGAATGAGGCATCCCGCAAGGGGTTCGTACATCCGGACGGGGAAGTGAAAAATTATGCGCCCAAAACTCTGTATAAATGGTATTTCAACTACAGGAAAGGGGGATTCGATGCCCTGATGCCTTCCGGACGCAGCGACTGCGGAAAACCCAGGAAGCTGGACGATGACCTGAAAGAGCGGATCGCATACCTGAAAGGCCGCTACCCCCGTATGAGTGCCGCCGCCATCTTCCGGCAGCTTAAGGAGGATGGCAGTATAAAAAACGGGGAGGTCTCGGAATCTACCGTGAACCGGTACGTGAACAGCCTCGCCCTGGAAGCGGAGGCTTTGCCCATGCAGGACATGCGCCGGTATGAACGTCCACACATCAATGAAGTCTGGTGCGGGGACTCCAGCGTCGGTCCATATCTGAAAACACCGGACGGCAGGAAGCGCAGGGTATATGTGATCGCCCTGATCGACGACTCCAGCCGACTCGTCACCGGGGCGGGCGTATTCTTTGAGGATACCTTTGCAAACCTGATGTCCGTCATGAAGGGAGCTGTGGCAAAGTACGGTGTCCCGCGGATGTTCAATTTCGATAATGGCAGCGCTTATAAGAACAAACAGATGGAACTGCTGGCAGCACGTATCGGCACCACCATCAACTACTGTAAACCCTACACTCCGACGGCGAAAGCCAAAGTAGAGCGGTGGTTCAGGACCATGAAGGATCAGTGGATGGCTTCCCTTGACATGCGGGACTTCCCTTCCCTGGATGCCCTGGGCGGCAGTCTCCTGGCCTACGTCCGCTCCTACAATCTTTCCCCCCACTCCTCCCTCAAAGGGAAATCCCCCCAGGAACGCTTCTTCTGTGAGCCGGGGATGGTACGCCGCCTTTCGGAAGAAAAACTAAGGACAGACTTCCTCCTGGAGTTTTCCCGCAGGGTGTCCGCCGACAGCGTGGTCTCCATCGGAAATGTGGAGTATGAAGTGGATATGCGTTTTGCCAGACAGAGAATAAGACTGCGCTGCTCACCGGATATGGAAGAAGTATACGTAGCACAGCCAGACGGGGGGCTGATCCCGGTGCGGCTCCTGAACAAGCAGGAGAACGCCTCTGTGAAGCGGGAGAAACTCCTGCTTTCCGAAAGGGGTGAGCAATGATGGACGTTTCCCGTTTCGGAATGGAATATAATCCTTTCCTCAAGAATTCCAAAGAGGTCCTGGTAGAGACAGCACAGTACCGGGAGGCCCTTTTCCGCCTCTCTTACCTGGAAAAAACAAAAGGTTTCGGCTTGCTCACGGGAGGACCCGGCCGCGGCAAAACCACGGCTTTGAGGGGATGGGCCGCCTCCCTGAATCCTTCCCTTTACAAGGTGGTCTATTCCTGCCTCTCCACCCTCACCGTGACGGATTTTTACCGCAGCCTCACCGAGGCCCTGGGAGGGCAGCCCTCCTTCCGCAAGCCCGATAACTTCCGCTCCATCCAGGAGGAGATAAAGCGGCTGTCCCTGGAAAAGAAGAAGACGCCTGTCATCATCATTGATGAGGCCAACTATGTCAGCAACGGCATCCTGAACGATTTAAAGCTCCTCTTCAACTTTGAGATGGATTCAAAGGACCGTGCCGTGATCCTCCTGTGCGGCCTTGGCCAGCTGAACAACACCCTGCGCCTGTCCGTCCACGAACCCCTGCGCCAGCGGCTGGTGATGAACTTCCACATGGAGGGCATGACGAAAGAGGAAGGGCGGGAATATATCCGGACAAAGCTTCATGGCGCTGGATGCAGCCATACTGTTTTTGAGGATGCTGCTGTCGAAGCGATCCTGAACGCCTCGGATGGGACACCCCGCATGGTAAACCGTCTCTGCAGCCAGAGCCTTCTGTGTGCAGAGGCAAAAAGGCGGGATCTGGTAGATGCGGACGCAGCCATGCAGGCTATCAACGACTGCGAGCTGGGATAGGGGGTGCAGCATTATGAAGAAAAAAAGACATCGCTTACAGCGGGAGCTTAAGGCCGTCGAAAAAATCTATGCCGGAACACTTGACTGGCTGGAACAGGGAGAACTGTATTCCTGGGTGGAGGCCGGCAACAGCCCCTTCACAAATCCGGAACAGATCATTCATGAGGATGGCACTCCTTTTGACTTTATTGAATGGCACCGCAGTGCGCGGTGGGTCACGGTCACAGAGACTCCGGCAGTGGAAGTGTCTGACAAGGAACGGTTTGATTTCTATACGGACAGAAAGATGGAGCAAGGCTCCCTGGAAGAAACCAGAAAGTTCCTCCGGGATGCCCAGAGTTTCCTGGGATGTGAGATCCTGGCCCTCATGGGTTTCTTAAAAGAGAAAGGGCTCTTGTATGAATATCTACGATATAAATATAAAGCTCATGCTTGCCAGATAGAAGAAGAGGAACTGCCATTTTCATAAGATGATACAGAATACTCCTGCGCAATTAATTTGCATGGGAGTATTTTCGTTCTGGTAATGTGCAGAAGCGTTTCCGGATAATGTGGCTGGAGAACTACATCAATTTTATATGGTGCTAAAATAATCTGAAGATTGGCTGCTCTTTTAATCTGGAAAACAACAGCATACTCTGGCAGGGCATTTGCCGGGAGCAGGATTTCATTGTGGACGATACC
>CATKXE010000161.1 GCA_949840465.1 uncultured Lachnospiraceae bacterium
GTGCATTATATGCAAGAGAAAACTGTATGGGTTTTATGATTATCTTAGGAAAAGACGAACGGTTAAAATTTGAAACAGATAGAGAAAATTACGGGGAGCAAGTTCAAAAAATATATGATAAAGCTCAAACTTACCATGATGGGAAATGGATCATGTTTGAGCCAGTGGATACCTCTTTGTTTAACGACTTCATGAAACTGTTGAGAATCAAAAGAAAACCAAACAGAAAGTAAGGTTACGATTGAATCAGACAATTCGGGATTTGAGGAGGTAAATTCATATTATCCATTTCCGGACTTGATTGCTGCGGCGAGCGTAATAAGAAAAATGATTGTGGCGGCTGTGTGGAAGCCTTATATACTAATACCGGACCTCAGAAAGGAGCTTACCAAAACCAAAAAGGGACTAGCTTAAACAAAAGCCAGTCCCGAAATCTGCAAATTGAACACCTGTCATATTATGCAATCTTTTCTTTCGCCAGCTCTGCCAGCGTTGCAAATCCTTCTTTATCGCTCACCGCCAATTCAGCAAGCATCTTTCTGTTCATATCCACATCAGCCAGCTTCAATCCATGCATGAACTTGCTGTAAGACAGGCCGTTCATCCTGGCCGCTGCATTGATACGCGCAATCCAGAGCTGACGCATCTGACGCTTACGCTGCTTTCTTCCTGCATAAGAAGATGTCAATGCCCTCATAACGGACTGCTTTGCTACTCTATACTGCTTGGAGCGTGCTCCCCTGTATCCTTTTGCCAGCTTCAATACTCTGTTATGCTTCTTTCTTGCGTTCATTCCGCCTTTAATTCTTGCCATTTCTGAATCCTCCTTCTCTTAATCCAAATTTTACAGATATGGTAATACTTTCTTCATATTCTTTACATTAGTAGCATCTGTAATCGTAGACTTCCTGAGATTTCTCTTTCTCTTTGTTGTCTTTTTGGTTAAGATATGGCTCTTATAAGCTTTATTTCTTTTCAACTTTCCTGTACCTGTCTTTTTGAAGCGCTTTGCTGCCGCTCTATTTGTTTTAATTTTTGGCATAATAATCTTCCTCCTTTATTGTGCTTGTCTTGCCGGATTTTGCCGCAGCCTCTTTGGCTATAGCAGGAAAAATCTTCCTTGCATAAAACTCCCCGGGCATACGGCAAATCACCGACGGATTTATTTTTTAACGTTTTACGGTTAAAACCATACTCATATTCCGGCCTTCCAACTTAGCTGGCTTTTCAATGACTGCAATATCTCCCACCAGTTTTGAAAAATCATCTAAAATGTGTTTGCTCTGCTGGACATGTGCCATCTCTCTCCCCCGGAAACGTAAAGTCACCTTTACCTTGTTCCCTTTCATAATGAACTTCTTAGCATTATTCACCTTGGTATTCAGGTCATTCGTGTCAATATTCGGTGACAGACGCACTTCTTTCACTTCAACAATTTTCTGCTTTTTCTTTGCTTCCTTTTCTTTTCTTGTCAGCTCATATTTGTACTTCCCATAATCAATAATCTTACATACAGGCGGCTTTGCACCCGGAGCGATCTTTACAAGGTCAAGTTCTGCCTCCTGCGCAATCCTGTAAGCATCTCTGGCCGACATGATTCCTAACTGTTCCCCATCCTCACCAATCAGACGTACTTCCTTGTCTCTGATTTGTTCGTTAATCATTAACTCGCTAATTGTCGTATACCTCCGTCACATGAATTTCCTTTGGGCTTGCCGCAAATAAAAAACGAGTGGACAGTTATCCACCCGACAAATCACTGTCATAAAGACGCCGCTGAAACGCCCATCCCTATGCTTTGTGTCAATATCAAACCGATAGCCGCCCGATTGCGCTATGGTGAGAGTGGATACTCTGCTTTGTTTTTCGCTTCACGCAAAGATTAATCTATCACAATTCCTATTCCCTGTCAATACATTTTTTCAAAATCTGTATATAAAATCTGCATAAAATCAGCAGCATTCTTTTTCGTACACCCTGCGCCATTCACAGAACCCGCGGATAGCCCCTCCCCCTGTTATTGTTTAAGATTACCGACAATTTCTCTTGTATTTCCCGGCACTTTATGGCATAATCGTAGATATCTTACGCATAGAGCAACAAAATTCTACGCAAAATGACCATATCATATTTATGAGGAGGATTTATTATGAAAAGTAACAGAAGTAACTTTACCAGCCGGCTCGGATTTATTCTCGCAGCCTCCGGCTCGGCTGTCGGGCTGGGGAATATCTGGCGTTTCCCATATCTGGCTGCACAATACGGCGGCGGCACCTTCCTGCTTTGCTATATCATTCTGGCAGTGACCTTTGGTTTTTCGCTTATGATTGCAGAAATCGCTCTGGGAAGAAAAACAGGGCTTAGCGCCATCGGGGCATTTTCTTCCCTGAATAAGCGCTATCGTTTCGTAGGGGTTCTCGCAGCCCTTGTACCGGTCATCATCTATCCGTATTATTCCGTAATCGGAGGCTGGGTCATCAAGTATTTCTTTACATTCCTCACAGGCGGAGTACAGGCTGCGGCGGAGGATACCTACTTTACCGGTTTTATCTCCGGCGTATCAGAGCCAATCCTGTGGTTCTGCATATTTGCGGTGCTAACAGCGGTAGTCGTCATCTGTGGCGTGGAAAAGGGGATCGAAAAGGTCAGCAAAATCATGATGCCCTTGCTCGTGGTACTGACGGTCTGCATCTCTCTGTATGTCCTGACCATTGATGGCGCGATGGATGGTGTAAAATATTATATCATGCCCCATATGTCCGATTTTTCGTTAAAGACCGTACTCTCTGCCATGGGACAGCTCTTTTATTCCATGTCGCTTGCCATGGGGATCATGATCACTTACGGCTCTTATATGAAAAAAACGACGAATCTGGAAAGCTCTGTACGGCAAATTGAGATTTTTGACACCGGCATTGCATTTTTTGCAGGATTGATGATCATCCCTGCGGTGTTCGCGTTCTCCGGCGGAGACCCCTCCGCGCTCAACGCGGGACCAGGGCTGATGTTCATTACACTTCCGAAAGTATTTGCCAGCATGAAGTTCGGCGGAATCCTTGGAACTGTATTTTTTGTCCTCGTATTCTTTGCGGCAGTCACCTCCGCTATTTCCCTGATGGAGACCATTGTTTCTATTTTGATGGATCTGTTCCACTGGTCACGCCGTACAACCAGCATTTTGGTATTTGTATACTGCGTGCTGATGGGAATTCCATCCTCCCTGGGATTTGGAATCTGGGATTTTATCCAGCCTCTTGGAATGTCCATTCTGGATGCATGGGACTTCATAAGCAACAGTATCCTGATGCCGATTGTGGCGCTTCTGACCTGTTTCTTTGTAGGCTTTGTCATCAAGCCGCAGACAATCATCGACGAAGCCTGTGCGGAAGGGGCTGCCTTTAAAGGGAAACACTTATTTACGGTAATTATCAAGTGGGTTGCCCCTATTATCCTTGTAGCGATTCTGATCAGTTCTATTCTGAATGCATTGGGTATTTTTGTAATGTAAGTAAAAAAGGATTCAAAATTTATTCATTTTACAGTTCCTCATAACATGAACCTGAAAAGTCCGGAAAAGCGAATGAAAACGCTTTGCCGGACTTTTTCAGGAGTATGGATATACAGTTTCTCTTTCATTACAGCGCAACACAATCCTTTAACCCCTCTGTGCCTGCCCCGTCCGTTTTTCTGCCAATACCTTTCTCGAAGTTATAAAGAACAAAATCATCGTGATTGCAACAGAAGTGAAATCTGCCGCCGGTTCCGCCCGGTAGATTCCAACAACACCCATAAATTTGGGAAATATAATTGCCAGCGGAATTAAAAGCACTACTTTTCTAAGTAAAGCGATCACCAGAGATACCTTCGCCTGCCCCAGTGCCAGAAAAGTCGTCTGACATCCCATCTGAATACCAAAAATCGTAATTCCCAGAAAATAGATTGGCATATACCGGCATGTCAGCGCCGTCAGCTCTTCATTGCTGCTGAATAGCTGTGCATAAAACTCCGGTTTTAGAACTGCAATCCCTGCAAAAAGAATCGTTCCTGCCAGACAGATCAGAACCATGCGTACAAAGGTATCCTTCACACGCTTTATATTACCTGCACCGTAATTATAGCTCATAATCGGCTGCACGCCCTGTGAGATTCCCTGCACCGGTATCACAATAAGCTGCATCACACTGGTCATAATCGACATCGTACCTACGTACAAGTCCCCTCCATATTTCTGTAGTCCGGTATTAAGAGTGATCATCACAAGACTCTCCGTACTCTGCATAATAAATGGAGAAATCCCAAGCGCTGCGATTCCCAAAACCATCTCTTTATCAAAACGAATGTATTTCTTCCGGATCCGAATTACACTTTTCGATGAGATCAAAAACCGGAGCACCCATACTGCGCTCAAAGCCTGAGAAATAATAGTCG
>CATKXE010000162.1 GCA_949840465.1 uncultured Lachnospiraceae bacterium
GGAGGCGGTAAGAATGAGCGGGCCATTGAGATTTGATTATTACTATGGCGTTGAAGCAGAGCAGTTTTCTTTTTACCGTGTTCCCCGCCTGCTGATAAAAGACGAGCGTTTCAAGGGGCTTAGCAGCGATGCTAAGCTCCTGTATGGATTGATGCTTGACCGGATGTCGCTTTCCATGAAAAACGGGTGGCTGGATGATGAAAACCGGGCGTATATCATATACACAATAGATAACATCAGGGAAGATTTAGGATGCAGCAAGGAAAAGGCGGTAAAGGTTCTTGCGGAGCTGGATGCAGCCAAAGGGATAGGGCTTGTTGAGAAAATACGCCGGGGGCTTGGCAAACCGGATATTATTTATGTGAAGAATTTTGTTATAGATGCGGGCAGAAAAGAGCCTTGTAACGCTGATGTTTCCACAGAAGTCGGGAAAACCGACTTCAAGAGGTCGGAAAAACCGACTTCAAGAAGTCGGAAAAACCGATTTCAGCAGGTCGGAAAAGCTGACTTCAAGAGGTCGGGAAAACCAACTTCAAGAAGTCGGGAAACCAGACCCTAATTATACTGACTATAACCAAATTGACCAGAACTATATTGATATGAGTTATCCCAATCCCATCAATCAATCCGTGGAGAATGTGGATAGCGCTGGAACACAGGGAAAATCTGATACTATTGATATGATGGATGAAACAGGCGCATATATGGCGCTGATCCGTAAAAATCTGGAATATGAACACCACATAAAGTATGGCCAGTATGGGGAAAAGGAGATGTACGAGGAAATCTATGAAACCGTCTGCGATGTGGTGTGTGTGAAACGCAGGACAATCCGCATCAACGGGGAGGATTACCCTTACGAGCTTGTGAAATCCCGCTTCCTGAAGCTGAACAGCGGCCATGTGGAATATGTCATGGGCTGTATGAAGGAAACCACAACAAAGATTACCAACATCAGGGCATACCTGATCACCGCCCTTTATAATGCGCCCTCAACCATGAGCCATTACTACCAGCAGGAGGTTCAGCACGATATGTATGGCGGCGGGTGGGCGGAAAAAGGAATCACTTAGCGGACTTCTGGACACAATGTCCAGAGGCGGCGAAAAAAACAGAGCAGTTTATTCTTTCGTCTGCTCTGTATCCGGTGTAAATTCAGCGATGTCATTCAGGGAAAAGCCCTCGCCTAAGATATTCAGTATCATGTTCAGTGTGTGGGTGGTGACGGACTGGTTATTTTTCAGCCGCTGGATCTGTGACCGGCTGACACCGTGGCGGGTATAAAGGCTGTACTGGCTGATCCCATTTTCCTTTAAAGTTTGAAAAAGTTTGTCGAATTTAATCATAATTTGCGATATTTCCCTCCATTCCTTGCTTGAATATGTTCTATTATGCTCCTATAATGGAGATGGTTATAGTTACCAAAAATGGAGATTAAAGGATAAAGGAGTACAACAGGATGGGTAAAAATGAACTACGGAAAAGATATGAGGAACTGGATGGAATGGGAAAAGCATTGCTGCTGGAAAAACTGGCTTTCTGTAAATTTGCAGACCGTTATGATTTTGAAAATTATTTCAGGGCAGGGGAATTAAAGGACAGTGAACTGCTCTGCCTTGCCAGTTTCCTCTATCATCATGAATGTTTCCTGATGCTGATGGATATTATGAACCAATATAAAGAAAGGTTTATCTTCGCTGACACTTCCCTTTTGCGGGGGTTTGAGCCGGATGAAACCCTTTTGGAGAGGATGGCAAGGCTTGACATTCTGCCAGGGGCGTAGAAAATATGTGTAAGGAGATGAAGGGCTTATGGATAAAAAGGCATACATTACAGAGGAAGAACGGAAAAAATGCCGAAGAGTGGCGGATGCTTTTGCGGAGCTGGAAGATGTGGACGTTGTGGTGGTTGATGCCGGCAGATATGGCTTTGTAAAGCTGCAATATTACACGCCGCCAACAGGCTTTGAAAATGATTTTACTTTCACGGACAGCAGGGCGCTGTTTGAAGATTTGTGGGAGGAATGGCTGCATACACAGCTCATTATGCTTGCGAGGGAAATGAAGATAGAGGATATTGATTATGATGATATTTTCAGGCAGTTACCGGGAGAAAAGCAGAATGAGCTTATGGGCAGGAAGCAGCATTTCGCAGAAGCGGCGGGAATAGAAATAAAATGAGCCTGCCAGAGCGTGGCGGGTGGCGTTTTCAGCCTTGTTGGAAATGTGATTATCTTTTCAATCACATTTCCGGCAAGGTTTCCAGGGGTACGGGGGTGGAAGACCCCTGTGTTAAAAAAATGATAAATTGAGAACAGCGTGAGGGCAGTTATAAGTCAGTAGAGGTTCTTTCTCAACTTTAGGTATATAGAGATATAAGAAATGGCTGCTATGATTCAAAATTCGAGCAGCCAATTTATATTAAATCAAATAGATTAAGTAATGGATCCCTGCTTCTAAATGCCAGAAAACATTTTTTTGCAAGGTTGACTAATCCGGATCTTCCATATACAATACGTTTAAGGAGTTTGAATTTGTTGTTGTTTCCTTCAACAAATCCAGAACTTACATCTAAAGATATCGCATTCTTGACGGGAGCGATATCTTTTCTTATTCCGTTGCAAAATGATTCTATTTGGGATTTTTCATATTTGAGGAGATATTCATCCAGTTTTTCAGGGACGTCTCCCATTATGATCGAATGAAATTCGTGAAACATTTCCCCTGCCTCCCGGACAATGGGATATTTTTCTTTTATGATGCCAATGTTTTTCCCTATAGTGTCATCCTGTTTGGCTTTTGGGTTAATGGTAAGCAGATACTTAAGCAGCTCCGTCCTTTTTATTACGGTAATGTCATCCGGATAGCTCCATGTTTTGGCAGACAGGTTCATTGGTGTCCTGTCTGGAAAGTTATTCTTTTTAATCAGATAAATATAATCCTTCAACGCATGGGGTTTGCCGGAATAGCCCCTGCTGATGACGTAGGAATAGACAATGTCATCCCCCACGCCGTCACGCAGCATCTTATAAATCATGTTTATGTATCCGTCCGCCTGCGTTACGCGTTTCCGGCATTTTTTGATTTCGTCCAGCTTTTCCACTTCCTCATCCGTCATCAGTATGTATTTTCTCGCACTGGCAACTGAAACCCCGAATTCTTCCACAATCATGGCATATTTTCTGTTTTCCAGATGCTGCCACCGGTTCCGGATGTTTCTGACTAATTCCTGTTTTTTTTCCTGTTTTCCGCTGCCCTTTTATAATGCGGCAGGTCGAGCCTCCTTTTTGTGCTCACAAATTCCGTTTCCGTCCCGTCGGCTTCAAGGGGCGGGGTGTCATCATACGAATACTGGTCAAGAACAGCGGAATCCACATTTTTCTCTTTCCATATTTTATCCGGTGCTTTGTCAAGCACGGCACCGTCTTTTATATAAATTTCGGGCGGCAGTTCTTCCTTAAAAATGTCTTTGAGGCGGTCAATCAGGTTCTGTAAGAGATGAAACCTGTCTGCCACCTGCACACAGTCAGGAAGTATTTCATTGATCGCGCTGGCATAAGCGCTTGCCCTGTCCCTTGCCACAAGCCTGACCTTTTTATGTTTTTTGAGCCATTCCTTAAAAGGCTGCCCATCCCTTCCTTCAAGGAGCGCTACCAGATGATGGTCTTTTAAGTCATATACTGCCGTTGCGTAAGTCTGTCCTTTCCTTATGGCTACGTCATCCACGCCGATTGCTTCTATGTCCGGATCATCAGCAAATTCAATACGGTCATACAGCCGCTGGATGGTATCGTTGCTGACCTGCACCCCAAGCAGGGAAAGCACCCTGCTTGCGCCTTCATTGCTCAGGAACATGGAAACACCAAGAATCAGTGAATTGAGAGCATCCGTCCTTACCTGTGACATCTTGGCAAAAGACAGGCTCTCCGTAAATACCCTGCTGCTACATTCCGGATTCAGGCATTCATATTTATATACATTTGCGTGGAGGAAGGTCTTTTTACAGTGGATGGGGGTATCCTGCAGCACGCGTTCATAAGTTGCATGAAGTTTGCTGCTTTCCAATCCGCACGCAGGACACTGGCAGCTGTGCGGTTTTGACTTAATGAAAATATGCAGCTCGGAATCGAATTCCTGATAACGATAAACAAAATGGTTTTCATCTAGCAGAAAAGAGTATCCTGTAGTTTCGTGGTATTTCATAATAATTCTCCCTTTGGTTGATAATTACATTATACCGCATATACCCAAAAATGAGAATACATTTTTGGGAAAATAACGCAGGCTTTTATACCTGCGTTGTTAATATATACCTAAAGTTAAGAAAGAACCTCAGTAGATTTGTAGCTGCCCTTTTTTTATTGTTTCCGGCCAGTGCGCCAGGAAACGGGAAGGAGATAGA
>CATKXE010000163.1 GCA_949840465.1 uncultured Lachnospiraceae bacterium
TTAAAAAAGCTCAGTGAAGCTGCATTTGAAATTATATAAAATGAAAGTAGGGAAAAGGTGTAAAATGTCAAAAAATAAGGTTAGTAAATTATTGGATGTAGCTAAGAGAATGCCACCATTATACCATACACTTCCGGGAGAAGAATTCGATGTATCCAAGAGTGAAGTAATTCAATGGTTGATTCGGCAACCTGATATTTTAAGTTATATTTCCAATCGAGTTAGAGGAGATAGTAAACTCATTGTCTATGATCGGGAAACAGGTAAATGGCAGGGAGTTGATTACAATGGCAATTGATTTTTTTTTGCCGATGGTCCCGCCTACCTGCACACACCAAGAAAAGAAAGTGGCGGTCATTAACGGAAAACCAGTGTTCTATGATCCGCCAGAGGTAAATCAGGCCAGATTAAAGTTATGTGGGTATCTGGCGAAGCATAAGCCGGAAAAGAGGTATGACTGCGGAGTCCGGCTGATTAGCAAGTGGTGTTTCCCGAGGGGAAAGCACCGGCAGGGGGAATACCGGATCACGAAGCCGGATACGGATAACATCCAGAAGCTCCTGAAAGACTGCATGACTACAGTCGGTTTCTGGAAGGATGACGCACTGGTGGCATCCGAGGTCATAGAAAAGTTCTGGGCAGACCCGCCTGGGATCTACATCATAATTTTGGAGTTGACTGAGTTATGATCATGGGATTTACAGAGGCTTCCCGCATGTTCAGGGATGTGTGGGGCTTTTACAGGAGATACGCAGTCAGGGAGCTGGGTGAATCCGAACTAGAGGAGTTTAGGGATAGAGTCAGTGAGATTTATGAGAAGTATAAGACGACTTTTGCGAAGGAGCTTCTCCTGGCTGTAGTTGCTGAGATTGAACGCACTGCCAAGTTTTATGACAGCCGGAGGAAAGGAGGATGAAGCCATGGGGAGAAGCAGGGAAGAGCAGGCGCGCCTGGAAGGGATGGCGCAGGCCTTGCGGATAGCAAAGGAGAAAGGGATAGAGGGTCTGGAAGATGAGATCAGGATGCGCAATATTACGAACCTGCCCTGCGGGGTACCGCAGAGGGCGCTGGATGAATGCATCGGGAACATCAAGAACAATGTTGTGGATACGTTTACCGTTCTGGTGGCGTATACCCTGCACCATAAGTTCGGGTATGGGAAGACCCGGCTTGGGAGGTTCATAGAGGAGTTCAACTTCCAGGCGGACTGTCTGTCAGAGGATTACTGCACATGGGATGACCTGGTAAATGAGATGCGCAGTGAATGCGGGATGGAGTTTAAGATCCGGAAGAATGACAGGAATGTGAGGATATAGGGGCAGTATGAGGATATGAGATATACAGAATACTCACCCCCAAATGGGTGTCAGTCAAAATTCAGTCAGGAGGATGAGGATATGAGATATACGGAATACCATGCCGACAAGCCGGTGATCCGGGACAGGGCGCTGCTTCCGGAGGCGGTGAAGAAGCTGGCAGAGTTGGAGGATATGGTGGATGTCCGGGAGAAGATGTGTGACGAGTATTGCCAGTATCCATGTAAATGTCCTAATCAGGAAACGCTGGACAATATCTGTTCAGCATGTGAGATGGCGAAACTGTTTGACGTGCTGACCGGGATTGCGCTGGCGCAAAAGAATTGAATTGAAAGTTGGTGGAGGCAGAGATGGATATAAATGGGGTTTTGAAAGCTATACTCGGGGAACCGCATTTGGTCAGGAATGGCTGTCTTGATACAGACGTATTTTTTTATCTTGCAGGGAGATACCCGGAACTGACGGTTGCGCAGGCAGTGGATGCTGTCAAACTTGCCCGTGAAAAATGTGCAGATATTTGAGGGATGGATCGGGCGTAAGAGGAGGAACATTGATAACTGAATATTGGTGATTGGAAAAGCAGAAAGTTTAGAGATGTCGCAGAATGTCAGAATATGCCGATAAGATTTTGTTGTGCAGGAACTAGGCACTGGTGTAAAATAAAATGATGGCGGCCGGTCGATAACAGCTTCATTAAAATCATTTGTAAATTTTCCGGAACGAGGTGAACCGGAACTTGTCTGAAGTATGTATCTACCGTCTGGCAGTTTTATCGTTAGCGTATATCAAAGTATCTCTTTAGTATCTTAAAAAACTTTGTCAAATCCTTGTAGATGTCAAATGATATGGATATCAGGGCCAGCAGGATAAAGAAGTCGTAGCCTGTGGCCGAGAAACCCAGATACGCGATCACAATGCTAATGATGTGAGCCATGATAACCTCCTGTGTAAAAGGTGAAGGTTGGCCGCCATCACACGGACATTATAACAGAAAATTGCAAGGTATACAAATTCTTCCAATCATCAATATTTGGTGGTTGGATTTTTTATGAGAGGCAGGAGGCATAGAAAAGTGATTCCAAGAGGCAAAGGAGAGAACAAGGAACATTGTGACAGAGTGATCAGGGAAGTCGTGGACCGTTGGGATGAGGTCATGTACGGCAAAACGACGAATCAGAAGGGAGAAGAGAAGGATGAGCAATGATTTAATCAGCAGAAGCGCATTGATGCGGGCATTGAGAGGTAATGTATTGGTTGATGTGACACCAAATCTGGAACAGGCGATCGAGGCACAGCCAACAGCCTTTGACCTGGACAAGGGCCTTGAGGATCTGGAGGAGTACGCATACAGTGACGGGCTCTGTTTCCGGAACCGCGGATGCCCGTATGAAGGCAATGAAAAGATCGACTGCGGGAACTGTGCCGCGATAGGTGCATTGGAGATCGTGAAGGGCGGAGGGCGTGACAGGGTATGAGGAGACAGCGCAGGGACCGGCACACGGTCAGCCTGGACCGTAAAAGCCGCCTGGCGGATCTGGCAGAGTCGAAGCCGACGGCCAGCGCGGCAAGGGCGTTCGTCAGGAAGGCATACGAGTGCTGTGATGTGGCGGAGTATATGGCCAGGAAGTACGACATAAAAGGGGAGATCGGTATTGGAGAAGAAGGCATCGGAGCGGATAAAGGACTTCCTTGACTTCATAGATGAATGTAAGGAGCTTAACTCCATGGCTTACAGCGGAGTCGGGGAAGAGGACAAGCGGCACCAGGATCTGATGCATGAGATCGAGTTTGAAGAAGATCCCGTGAAGATTGGCCGGATCGGTATGAGGGTTCACCAGAGCCGGGTGGAGCGAAGGGTGTATAAGGATATCTACGAGATCACTTCCCCGGTCGTGGAGTTCGCCCGGGATCCTCAGAACAAAAAGTCACTGGACCTGGCACGGCAGCTTCTTGGGAAGGTGCGCAAGGTGGAGAAGTATCATGAGAACCGGGTGTACATCCCGAGGATTAAGGAGGACAGCAGCCATGGACAAAAAGATCCTGAATGATTACATAGATGCATGTGCCGTGATCAGGGAGACTGAGGCAGAGATCAGGAAGCTGGGGAAGAAAAAGAAGCTTGTGCAGGATAAGGTCACCGGGAGCAATCCCGAGTGGCCTTATGAGCCCAGGTCCTTCTCCTTAGGAGGAACGGTCGAGACTGTGGCGGATGCGAACCGGCTGAACTTCGAGAAGCACATCCTGGAGATGCAGAAAGAGGATGCGGAGGCTCTGAAGGCTCAGGTGGAAGAGTGGATGAAGGGCATTCCCTTCCGGATGCAGAGGATTATCAGGTATAAATATTTTCATAGATTGTCATGGGAAGAGGTTGCGACGCTGATGAAATCAAAGCAAGGCGGAGAAGCGATAAGACTTGAGTTCTATAGATTTATGAGAAAAAAATAAAAGTTTGTACGGTTTCGTACGGACAGTACGGTTTTAAAATGCTATAGTATAGACTGAACCGAGTGTGATGATGTACATCTTGGTTTCCTCCCAACTCGGAAAAGGGCGCTTTGCTTCGGCGGAGTGCTCTTTTCTTGTGCAATTTGCCAGGTTGACAAATACAAACAAATGTTCTATAGTGATATTAACTTAAAAATATCCACATATACTGTCTGTATTTGTTGAAAAGTGTCGAATTATAGTATATTATGGTAATAGTTTTTCGATGTAAGGACAGAGTTTGTGGAGGAATTATATATGGCTAAAAAGAAAGGGAAAATAGAACGCAGCATACATTATTTTGATATAGTTTTGCAGAGGCTAGGAAAAGATAAGGAGGAATCCTTTGTTAGTTATAGCGATCAGGAAGGGAAGATGCTAGTCGTTTTTAAATATTTTCAAGAACTTAACAGAAAATTAAAGAAGGAAAAAGATAAACAAAAAAGATTGGAAATATTGGAAAAACTGGAATATACAACAGAAA
>CATKXE010000164.1 GCA_949840465.1 uncultured Lachnospiraceae bacterium
GGGCGGCATGTGTCTAAGATGGTCTATACGAAAGTGGTGAGCAACAAGTCGCCGTGGCTTGCAAACGCCCGGTTAGGCGGGGTATATACTAATCCGGCGTCCCATGGGGAAGGCCGGTTCGTGGCAAATGAAGCGTGTCTGGAGAGATTATTTGAGAACGGGCAGGTTGCCACCCGGTACTGTGATCCTGAGGGCGTCATTACGATGGATGAAGAGTGGAATGTGAACGGCTCTTATATGTCGGTGGAAGGAATTACCAGCCCGGACGGAAGGGTACTCGGGAAGATGGCGCATTCCGAACGGAGAGACCGTTCGGTTGCGATTAACATCTATGGAGAGCAGGATGTGAAGATTTTTGAATCAGGAGTGAAATATTTCCAGTAGCATCTATATTCCGGTAAAAAGTCCCGCGGTATTTCTGCGGGACTTTCCGGGATTCAATGCCCGGTACGGCAGTCAGGAACATCCTGACTGCTTTTTGTGCCGGCTATATTAACTCATCTTTGGCTGGGTGAGAATTGATTTGACATGATCGATCTCTTCTCTTGTGGCCTTTGCCGCCGGAACATAGTAATGTTTTTCGCGGGCTGCCTGATACAGCTTTTCCTGAGACATTTCACATTGGCTGCGCATTTGTTTCAGGCACTGCTTTAATTCCCTGTCTTCCGTCTGGGGAATCATGTCGCCAAACATTTTCAGTTCACCGTTTACTCCGACCAGGGCGTCGGAAACCATTGTCTTTTCATTCATATGCGTCACCTCTTATAAAAATTTCATCAGTTCTTGTTTGTTTTTCATGGCAGAATCTGCCGCATCCTGGAAAAGCTGTTTGATTTCCGGGTCTTCGGCCTGAGATGCATAGTCTGTCATTTTGCAGTGTGTTGTGTCGTAGCCGCCAATGAGATGGCGCAGGTTCTGTAGATCAAGTACAGATAATTCGGACATGGTATAGACCTCCTCTTTTTCTTCAAAATAATTACAGGAGTTAGTATGTCCCAAACACCAAAAAGTATGTGGCAAAACCTTTATGCATCCGAATCTTTCACATGGAACGAAGCGCTTAAAATGAAATGATTAAATAATTCCCGCATTTCGGCACAGCTGCGGTACATGCATTCGGGATGCCATTGTACACCGATTGCGAAGGGATGTGAAGGCATTTCCACCGCTTCGGCCGTCTGATCCGAAGCGGTGGCGGAGACAACCAGATTTTTCCCGATTTTGTCCAGTGTCTGATGGTGAAAACTGTTTACGCACAGGACGCTTCCGATATATTTTTTCAGCTGTGTGCCTTGTTTGACATGGATTTTGTGGCTGACCTCGCTTCGCGTGTCGGATTGCTGCATGTGATCCAGGTGCTTCCCAGGCTGTAAAGAAATATCCTGATAAATGGTTCCCCCGCAGGCTACATTGAATATCTGCATGCCGCGGCAGATGGAAAATACAGGCTTCTTTGTTTTCAGGACAGCTTTCATGAGCCTGATCTGAAAGAGATCCAGAGAGATATTCGTCTGTCCGTTTCCCTTTTGGGGCTCCTGTCCAAACAACAGAGGGGTGATGTCGTTCCCTCCGCAGAAAAGGAAACCGTCGCAGAGTGCGGTATATTCCTCCAAAAGAGGATTGGAGCGGACCAGCGGGAGTATAAGGGGGATTCCGCCGGAATACCGGACAGACTGGATATATGCATTTGTGACAAACTGCTTGTTCTCAATAAAGCCGCATACAATAATACCGATTTTAGGTTTCATAAAAATCTCCTTTTATGTTATAATGTCATCATCTGCAGCGAAACAGAAGTGGATAACCTGTACGCACATCAGCGCGCTTCTGCATAGAAATGTTTGTACCATAGGATATGTTTAAATGAAAGAGAATATACATAATCTGGAATGGGTACAGTTCAGGATGGGAACATGGCTTCCATTTTGGCGGTATGAAAATTTGGTGGTTTGCGGCGCCCATAGAGACTGCACAGACACCATGAATCAAAAAAGAAAAGAGGAAAATGATGAGACGGTTGATTGACATGCATTGTGATACGGTCAGTGAACTCCAAAGAAGGGGTGAAAAGGAAACGATCTTTGAAAATCATTTATGTATGAATATGGAGGGGATGAAGCATGCTAAAACAATGGTACAGTTTTTTGCGTGCTTTGTAGACGGCAGGGAATATGAGGAAAGAAGATCTGACAGGGGGGTCATAAACAGGCAGATTGGATCCACTTCATGGAATCAGGCATATGGGGCCGTTCTGGATATGATAGAGCGGATCCATAAGGAGGAAAACGACAGGCTCCATCTTGCCGGATCCTATGAAGAGATTCAGGAAAACAGCAGGCAGGATGTGATCTCTGCGGTTGCCACGGTGGAAGAGGGCGGCGTCTTAAACGGGGATGCTCAAAGGCTGAAAGAATTGTACGAAAAGGGAATCCGCCTGATGACCCTTACATGGAATTATGAGAACTGTCTTGGATATCCCAACAGCCGGGATGCTTCCGTGATGGGCCGTGGTTTGAAAAAATTCGGTCTGGAAACAGTGGATGAGATGAATAGGCTGGGCATGCTTGTGGATGTATCCCATTTATCAGACGGGGGATTCTGGGATTGTATCCGGCGCAGCAGCGCTCCTGTCGTGGCCTCCCATTCCAATGCCCGCGCCCTGTGCGACTGCCCCAGAAACCTGACGGATGAGATGCTGAAGGCACTGGGCAAAAAAGGGGGAGTTGCGGGATTGAATTTTTATCCGGCATTTTTGCAGAAAGGGGAAACCGATGTCACCGTGCAGGATATTGCACGCCATGCAGCCCATATGATCCGCGCGGCGGGAGAGGATGTACCGGCTATCGGGACGGATTTTGACGGATTTGAAGTGACAGGCGCAAGCGGGTATCTTTCAGGCCCGGGTGAGATGGAACAGGTCTGGGAGGCTATGAAAAAAGAGGGGATCACGGAACGGCAGATTGATAAGATTGCGTATGAAAATGCGCTTCGGGTATTAAAAGACGTTCTGAATCCCCAGTCAAATCCCCCGCAGCAAGCTGACGGGGCATCAGATTTCCAGCGCAGCAGGCTGCGGGGGATCTGACCCTCGCGGCAGTCGCCAAATGGACATACAAAAACATGTCCACCTGGCTCGTTGCTTCCCGGGAATAAAAACGGCAGATTTCTCCAAACGGCCCTCTATGACGCAGATATAGAAAACCGGAGGGAGAAACCTGCCTGTTACAGCCTTTCTTATTGATGCCCCGCTAGATTACCGCGTGGTCATTGACTTCCTGCATCTTCATAGCCCGTACTTTCAGCGGCAGTCCGAACAGGTTGATAAATCCATCGGCATCGTGATGGTCATACAAATCTCCCGTTGTGAAGCTGGCCAGAGATTCATTGTATAAGGAATAGGGAGACGTCTCACCGGCTTTGATGATGTTGCCCTTATACAGCTTGAATTTTACTTCCCCGGTCACATACTGCTGGGTCACGTCAACAAATGCCTGAATTGCCTCCCGCAGGGGAGTGAACCATTTCCCTTCATATACAATCTGTGCAAATTTATTACCCAGATCTTTTTTCGCTTCATAGGTTGCGCGGTCAAGCACCAGTTCCTCCAGCTGCTGGTGCGCTTCCATCAGGATGGTTCCCCCGGGGGTCTCATATACGCCGCGGGATTTCATGCCTACCACACGGTTTTCCACGATATCAACGATTCCGATTCCGTGCTTTCCTCCAAGGGCGTTTAATTCCGTGATGATCTCAGATACTTTCATCTCTTTTCCATTCAGGCTCTTTGGAATCCCTGCCTCAAATGTCATGGTCACATATTCACCCTGCTCCGGCGCTTTTTCCGGGGAAACGCCGAGTACCAACAGGTCGTCATAGCGGGGCTCCTGGGCGGGATCTTCCAATTCCAGGCCTTCGTGGCTGATGTGCCACAGGTTGCGGTCACGGCTGTAGCTGTGCTTAGCGTCAAATGGAAGATGGATTCCATGCTTCCGGCAGTATTCAATCTCATCCTCACGGGACTGCATGGTCCATACGTCGGTCATACGCCATGGGGCAATGATCTTGAGATCCGGAGCCAGGGCCTTGATTCCCAGTTCAAAACGGATCTGGTCATTTCCCTTGCCGGTAGCGCCGTGGCAAATGGCGGATGCATTTTCTTTGCGTGCGATTTCCACCAGACGCTTTGCGATGACCGGGCGTGCCATGGAAGTTCCCAGCAGGTATTTATTTTCATAAACAGCGCCCGCCTTTACGCATGGCATAATGTACTCA
>CATKXE010000165.1 GCA_949840465.1 uncultured Lachnospiraceae bacterium
TCATGTGATTTTGAAAGCACAATGACAAACTTGACAGATTGGAGGGAATATGTTACATGGAAAAACTTATTACACGAAAAGAAGCTGCAAAGATTTTGGGGATCAGTATTGCCACATTGGATGCGGCTCGTAACAACGGTCTGATTGCCTATGTTCAGTATGTGCAGAATGGCTGTGTGTATTTTACTGCGGCGGGCCTTCAGGAGTATATCGCAAAATGTACCCATAGGGCAAAGCCTGCGGACAAGAGCGCGACTTACCGCAAACCGCGAAGTGCCAGAACATGACCCATTCCGTATCCTTGCTGGAATCCCGTATATCTGATAAAACAAAGATACAGCGCTGGAGATTATTTTTTAGGAGGTGACGGAATTGGCAAAAAGAAAAGTTGTAATTCCAGAATATGGCACTGTCATGAAAAGAGGTGTCCTGTATTACAGAACCAGGATAAGAGATGCGAATGGAAAGCTCATCGCTCTTTATGCAAGAACGCCTGAAGAACTGTACGATAGAGAAATAGAGGCATTGGAGCAGATTGACAATGCCACTTTTCATCGGAAATCGCCCACTGTTACTGAATATTGCGAAAAATGGCTGCTGATGCAGTCGGTTCATATTCGTGCCACCACACTTACTGATTATACATCTAAGGTGCGGCGGCATATCATCAAAGAGCTGGGGCAGAAACGGATGGCAGATGTAACATTGGATGACATTCAGCTGGCACTTGTTCCCGTTTCTAAAAAATCAGCTTCGGTTTACAAGTCGGTGGTGATTCTTTATAAGTCCATTTTCCGGGCAGCGAAAGAGAGCCATGTGATTGACGAAAATCCGACTATGTATTTGGATGCAAAGGGCGGGGGTGTTCCTCAAGCGGAACGGCAGGCTTTGACAGATGAACAAGCAGAACGCCTTTTAGATGCTATCCGGGGTTTACCGCCTTATGTGTTTGTTATGATCGGCTTGTATGCCGGATTGCGGCGGGAAGAAATTCTTGCGTTACAATGGGATTCTGTATATCTGGATACGGACACCCCATATCTAACGGTAAGACGGGCATGGCATACAGAGCATAACAGGCCGGTTATTCTTACCGAGTTAAAGACAAAGGCTGCGGAGAGAAACATTCCCCTCCCCATTTGTCTGGCAGAGTGCTTAAAGGCAGCAAAGGCAACTTCCACTTCGGACTATGTGGTTGCCAATCGAGATGGTGAACCACTGTCTTATACGCAGTTCAAGCGGCTTTGGCAGTATATTGTTACCAGAACGGTTAAGGAGCGCTGCTATTACCGGTATGAAGATGGAAAGCGCGTAAAGCATACGGTTACACCGGTCCTTGGAGAAAAAGCAGCCCATAATGGCAAAGTTGTTTACAGCCTGGATTTTGAAGTGACACCGCACCAGCTGCGTCATACTTATATCACAAATCTGATTCATTCATCGGTGGACCCCAAAACGGTCCAATATCTGGCAGGCCATGAAAACAGTAAAATCACTATGGACATTTACGCCAAGGTCAAATACAACAGGCCAGATCAGCTTGTGAGAGCTATGGGCGGTGCATTTGCCCAATGGGATGCTGTATAAGATAAAACAGAAAACACAGAAAGAGCGAGGCAAGGATGTCTCGCTCTTTGCTTTACGCTGGCCGTATCTTTGATTAAATTGGGACTTTCTGATAAAAAGGGAGTGTAGGTACATAGGCCGCACATTTCAGGAAAGGAAGGTCCAAAATGGCTAAAAAGAAAACTGAGATTCCAAAGTACGGAACCATCATGTTAAAAGGAATCCAATATTACAGAACCCGGATTATGGATGCAGACGGCAAGCAGGTGAGTTTGTATGCTGCCACTTGCGAAGAACTATATGAGAAACAATTAGAAGCGCGGCGGCAGGTGGAGGAGATTATCTTTCATCGGCAGCATCCAACAGTGGCCGAGTATTGCGAGAAGTGGCTGCTTATGCAGTCTGCCAAAGTGTCCGCTGCTACATTGAAAGGTTATACCGCTGATATGAAGAACTATATCATCAAGCCCCTGGGGGAGATGTATATGGAGGAAGTTACAGCGGACGATATTCGGCTGGCACTTGTGCCGCTGTCGAAAAAATCAGAGGGATTATACAGTAAGGTGAATATGCTCCTCAAATGTGTTTTTTACTCGGCAGAGCGCAGCCAAATACTTCAAAGCAATCCTTGTGTGGGCATATCGGGCAAGGGTGGCAAGGCCGCAAAAAAGAAAGAGGCATTGACAGATCAGCAGGTAGAGGTGCTTTTGGATACGGTCAAAGGACTTCCTCCCCACTTGTTTATTGTGCTTGGATTGTATTCCGGTCTGCGCCGGGAAGAAATCCTTGCATTGCAATGGGACTGTGTATTTCTGGACGAACCTACTCCCTACATATCTGTAAGGCGAGCATGGCGCACAGAACATAACCGACCGGTGATTTCTACCACATTAAAAACGAAAGCAGCCCGGAGGGACATACCAATTCCCAAGTGCTTGGTAGATTGCCTGCGGGAAGTCAAAGAAACCTCTGTTTCGGAATATGTGATTTCCGACAGCAACGGGGAGCCGTTATCCGCCTCACAATTTCAAAGGGTATGGCAGTATGTGGTGGTCCGCTCTACTCAGGCGCGTAACTATTATAAATATGTAAATGGGCAGAGCATCAAGTACACCGTCACACCGTCACTGGGGATGACGCAGAAAAATAATCCCAAGATTCACTATACACTGGATTTCCATGTGACACCACATTTGCTGCGCCACCCGTATGTCAAGCACAAGACAAAAAGTTTTTTAAGAAATTCCAGAGTTTTTAAGGCCGATTTTTGCGCCCCATCACATTCCCTCTGTACAGAAGTCTTTCATTTTCCAGACAATATCAACCTGATTTCCGGGGTGAATATCCACACGTTCAATCAGTGCGTCAGCCAGGGCGGTATTTAATCCGCTGGCGGCTGAAATTTCCTGCGCCAGTTCCAGTCTGGCGTTTTTTGTTTTTGCGTCCATTTTCGCTTGGGCGATTTCAGCGGAGAGTGCGCCCTGGACTTGCCGCAGCCGTTCCAGCTCCGCATCTACATCGGCTTTCTGTGCCTTGTATTCTTCCAGGGTAATCTCTTTCAGTAAAACCTGCTCATATAGCACCCGTTTCCGGTCAAGGCAGCTTTCTACGCGCTGGCTGTATTCCGTATGCGTTGCAATCTTAGCATCCAGCAGGCTGGCATTTGAAAGGTTCTCCACGTTCAAAATCACCTGCGCCTGCTTGGAAATAATCTCATAGAGGATTGCTTCTAAGTCCTTTTCAGCAATCCGCAGGCCGTGGCAGGCAGCAGACTGATCCACCTCTGTATGCTTGCAGACAAAGAAATGGCTTTTACTTGGATTACGCGGCATTGCGTGTCCGCAGCAGCCGCAAAAGACCTTGCCGCGCAGGGGGTACAGATGGACGTTTTTCTTAATGCAGCGTTTCCTTGGCTTTAACTCCTGCACCTGCTGGAATAACTCTTTGCTGATAATGGCCGGATGGTGGTCGGGTATCCTGACCCACTCGCTTTCATCACGGTTCCGTACCCGGTTGCTCCCTACCTCAACCACCTGCTTTCTGCCTATGACATAAGTGCCAATGTACCGTTCATCCAGTAAAATATTCCGGATGGTCGATCTCTGCCAAATCTGATGGGTTCGGGAAACATCGTGAATGTTCCTGCCTTTGGACGCTTTGTATTCGCCCGGTGTGGGAATTTTGCGTTCATACAGTTCCTGGATGATTTCAGTGGAAGTACAGCCGCGTCCTGCCAGTTCAAAGATAAGCCGGACATTCGGGGCAGTTTCTCCGTCCGGTTCCATGCGCCCGTCCGCGCTTTTTTGGTAGCCGTAGGGACATAACACGCTCTGGTATTCTCCCCGACGGAATTTCACATACTTGGCGGTTTTGTATTTGACAGAAAGGTCACGGCTGTAAAATTCACTGATCAGGTACTGAAAAGCCACATTGATGCCGCCCGTGTCGCCATGCAGCGTATCGCTGTCAAAACCGTCATTCAGGGAGATAAACCGCACTCCGTACAGCGGGAATACGCGCTCCATAAAGTAGCCGACCTCAATGCTGTTGCGCCCGAAACGAGTAAAATCTCCTTGTGTCAACTAAACACCAAATTTTTTACGGATGCCGGAGGCGGTTGTTGGCCTTTCTTTTGAAAGACCGCCTCCGGCATCCGCTTTATCGTGAAGTAGAAACTTTTATCCGTTGTCATTACCCAGCA
>CATKXE010000166.1 GCA_949840465.1 uncultured Lachnospiraceae bacterium
CATCGGCTACGGAAAAAATTATGAGCCGGTTTCGAATGACGTTCTTCTGGAAAAATGTAAGGAACAGTATCCCGGCCTAAAAAAAGACGATCAATTTCATGGAAACGGCCCGGCAGTGTATTACCGGATTCAGGGGGCGTCAGGAAGCATCGGGTTTATCAGCGCTATCCATGGAAAATTCTGCGGAACCTGCAACAGGCTGCGCCTTACCTCCCAGGGGAAATTAAAATCCTGCCTGTGTTTTGGCGAGGAGGTGGACTTGATGCAGATCCTGCGGGGGGAAAACGCTTCCTTGCAGGAAGAGCGGCTGCAGGATGCGTTTCGCCGTGCGGTATTATTCAAACCGCAGAGCCATCGGTTTGAAGCCTCTGACGGAGTCACCGAAAGGCGGACGATGGTGCAGATCGGCGGATAAAATCATAACAGTATATCCTGGATAAAAAGTGTCTGCAGTATGTGTGGAGATTTTGTCTGATCAATGGAGAAACAAGGAGAAGAAGAGCAGGAATTATGGGAAAAATATTGGCAATTTGTATCAGTGAAAGAAAGGGAACCGAAAAGAAAGAGATCCCTTCCGCAGTGTTAAAACCGGACTGGGGGATCGTGGGCGACGCCCATGCAGGCAGATGGCACCGGCAGGTCAGCCTCCTGTCTGTGGAAAAAATAGAAGACTTCCGTGCAAAAGGGGCGGAGGTGGATTTCGGGGCATTTGGAGAGAATCTGGTGGTGGAAGGATTTGACCTGCGCAGTATTCCGGTGGGGACAAAAATCCGGGCAGGAGACGCCATTCTGGAAGTGACGCAGATCGGGAAGGAATGCCACAGCCATTGTAATATCTTTCACAAAATGGGCGACTGCATCATGCCCAGAGAAGGCGTATTTGCAAAAGTAATCCAGGGCGGGGAGATTGCCCGGGGAACAGAGGCGGAGATTTTACCACTTGAGAAAGACCGGCCCTTTACGGCGGCGGTGATTACCCTGAGTGATCAGGGCGCTGCCGGAAAAAGGGAGGATAAAAGCGGCCCTCTCATCAGGGAGATTTTGACAGGCAGGGGATATGACGTCATAGAGACCCTGCTTCTTCCAGACGGGCAGAAGGCTCTGGAGCGCCAGTTGTGCAGACTGGCAGACCAGAGGCAGGTGAACCTTATTTTCACCACGGGCGGCACAGGTTTTTCAGAGCGGGATGTGACGCCGGAAGCCACGCTTGCAGTCTGCGACCGGATGGTAAACGGCATTGCAGAGGCAATCCGGAATTATTCTCTGGGTATTACGGGACGGGCGATGCTCAGCAGGGCAGTGTCCGGAATCCGAAAAAAGACATTGATCGTGAACCTGCCGGGAAGCCCAAAGGCGGTCAGGGAAAGCCTGGAATATGTGCTGCCCCACTTAGGGCATGGCCTTGGAATCTTAAGGGGAACGGAAGGGGAATGCGCGGCATCCCATCATGAATGAAAGAGTGGAGAAGAGTATGGAACTGACACATTTTGACAGCAGCGGAAACGTGGTCATGGTAGACGTGACGGAAAAGGCAGAGACCGTGCGCGAGGCCACGGCAGGCGGAAAAATCAGGGTGAATCAGGCGGTCTACGAGGCGGTAGAGGCGGGCACGGTAAAAAAAGGGGATGTGCTCTGCGTGGCGGCGACAGCGGGCGTCATGGGGGCGAAAAGGACGTCCGAATTGATTCCCATGTGCCATATCCTGCCCATCACGAACTGCCGGGTCTGGTTTGAAATGAACGCGGAGAAGAGGGAAATCCACTGTTTCTGCACCGTAAAGGTTACCGGAAAGACCGGGGTGGAAATGGAAGCCCTGACCGGGGTGAGCACGGCGCTTCTGACCATTTATGATATGTGCAAGGCGTTGGATAAATCCATGGAAATCGGGGAGATCAGCCTCTGGCACAAGACAGGGGGCCAAAGCGGCGAGATTATCAACCGACGTGAATTTACCTGGGAAAACGGGGCATACTAAGGACTGCCATAATGAGCTGGCGGGAATTTGCCGTTTGAGAACTGCCGCAAAAGGATATGTGCAGATTGCGCTGGATAAACGGCCTGCCGCTTTTTATAAAAAATATAGGATGGTAGTGCGATGATGAAAATTTTATTTTATGATACGAAAAGTTATGATCAGGAATCCTTTGAGGCAAAGCTCCCGTTCTATCCGGGGATGAAAATTGACTATCTGAAATCCGAACTGACGCCTGCCACGGCAAGGCTGGCGAAAGGGTATGACGCGGTCTGTGCCTTCGTGAATTGCGACGTGGGGACGGAGACAGTCCTGCTCCTTCACGAGTGCGGGATCAGAGCGATTCTGCTGCGCTGTGCGGGCTTTAACCATGTGGACATTGAAAAGGCATGCGAACTGGGGATCCGGGTGATGCGCGTGCCGGGATATTCCCCGGAGGCGGTGGCGGAGCATGCCATGGGGCTGGCTCTGGCGGCGAACCGGAGGATCCACAAGGCGTATGTGCGCGTGCGGGAAAATGATTTCAGCCTGGGCGGAATGCTGGGTTTCAATTTTTACCAGAAGACCGCGGGGATTGTAGGAACCGGAAAGATAGGGGCAGCCATGGCAGGAATCTGCCATGGATTTGGCATGAAGGTGCTGGCGTATGATAAATACCGGAACCCTTCGCTGGATTTTGTGGAGTATGTAAGCATGGAGGAACTGCTGTCCCAGAGCGAGCTGGTGTCCCTCCACTGTCCGCTTACAGACGAAACCTATCATCTGATCAACCGGGATACGATCCAAAAGATGAAAGACGGCGTGATCCTTGTGAATACTTCCCGGGGCGGGCTGGTCAAGACAGAGGATCTGATCGAAGGGATCCGGGCAAGAAAATTTTTTGCCGTGGGGCTGGATGTGTATGAGGAGGAAAAGAGGAATGTGTTTGAAGACCGTTCGGACGAGATTCTCGAAAGTTCCATTACGGCCCGGCTGTTGTCATTCCCCAACGTCGTCATTACCTCCCATCAGGGATTCTTTACACAGGAGGCGTTAGACGCCATCAGCGAGACGACGCTTCGGAATGCCGCGGCCTTTGAAAAAGGGGAGGCCACGGGAAATGAAGTAAAGTAAAATGTGGGGGCTGCCGGAAAATTCAGGCAGCCCCCACATTTTAGAAATCGTATAGGAATATACTCAAAAGCCGTATGATTTGCCGGTCTGCCAGACGATATTCTCCCAGGCATTGCAATGTTCTGGAAAAGTTTAACGCTCAGGAATATCACTTATGTATCGTTCATTACGCAGGCAGCAGGTCTTCATAAGCCGCCTTTAAGATCTGCACGGCCTGCGCCTGAGTGAAACGGCTGCTGTCAATGCACAGGTCATAGGAGGTGATGTCCAGCCATTTTTCATCCGTGAAATATTCGTAATAATTGCGGCGTTCTTTATCCACCTTCTTTACGAAAACACGCGCGTCCCGTTCGGGGATATCCATACGCTCTGCGGCTGTGGATACCCGAAAATCAAAGGGGGCATGGATGAATACGCTGAGACATTTCTTCTCCAGGATATGCCCGGCGCAGCGCCCGATAATCACGCAGTCCTCCTTTTCAGAAAGAGAGAGGATGATCTCGCTCTCCGCCTGATACAGTACGTCGTTCATCGGGTAAAAGCGGTACTGCGGAGCCATCTGCAAAGGCTCATCCAGAGGATAACGCCACTGGCTGGCGCGCTTTTCATCTACTTTTAGCAGTTCTTCATAAGGGATTCCTTCCTTTTCACTGGCAATACGGATGAGATCCTTATCATAATAATGGATGCCAAGTTCATCGGCCAGCGCTTTCCCAATATTTCTTCCGTTGCTCCCATACATCCGGTTGATGGTGATGATTCTTTTTGTCATAGTATCGGGCTCCTTTCAAAGATATTGTAATCTGTTCTGTGTATTGAGGCTTTTCCTGATGCCATATTATGGAATACAATATGGCATCTCATTCTGTTACAGTCAGTTAGACAGTAAACACGTCCCCTTTTCCTGATTATAACAGAATTTTCAGAAAATTGCTATGAAAAGAGGAAAAATAGACGCAAAACAGATGAAGCGCAGCAGGAAAAGCGCGGCGGGGGTACTATTCTTTTGTTGACATGGGGGTAACAAAATTGTATGATGGCATAAAGGGGGAAGGGTAGTTGTTCAAAATGGAGGGATGAGATGATAAGGATAGCGATCGTTGAGGATGATGAACTTTATATTTCTCAGCTTCTTAAATACTTGGAGGACTATCAGAAGGAAGAAAAGGA
>CATKXE010000167.1 GCA_949840465.1 uncultured Lachnospiraceae bacterium
AAGGGGCGGCGCGGCGTTGTCTATCAAGGCAGTTACCGGTCGTCCGATCCTGTACGTGGGTATGGGAGAAAAGCTCTCTGATCTGGAGCAGTTCTATCCGGATCGTATGGCATCCCGCATTTTGGGAATGGGCGATGTGTTGACGCTGATTGAAAAAGCGGGCGAGGAATTGGATGAAGAAAAAGCCCGGAAGATGACGGAAAAGATGAAGAAAGCCCAGTTTGACTATGAGGATTATCTGGAGAGCATGAGCCAGATGAAAAAGATGGGCGGTTTTTCAGGCATCATGAGCATGATGCCAGGTCTGGGGGCCTTAGGCGGCGGGAAAAAGATGCCGGATCTGGATTCCGAGGAGAATGAAAAGCGGATGGCCAGGATGGAGGCTATGATCTATTCCATGACGCCGGAGGAACGGCAGAATCCGGATATTCTCAATCTGCCGCGGAAACAGCGGATTGCGAGAGGTGCCGGCGTGGAGATTGCAGAGGTCAACCGGATGGTGAAGCAGTTCAACGAAACCCGGAAAATGATGAAAAAGCTTCCGGGGCTTATGGGCGGTGGTAAGAAAGGAAAGTTTCGGCTTCCTTTTTAGCACAATATAGGAATATTTAAGAAAGAACGAGGTGTAGAAAAATGGCAGTAAAAATTAGATTAAAGAGAATGGGAAAGAAGAAAGCTCCTTTTTATAGAATCGTGGTAGCTGATTCCAGATCCCCAAGAGACGGCAAGTTCATTGAAGAGATCGGAACTTATGATCCGAACCAGAATCCAAGCGTATTCAAGGTGAATGAAGAGGCGGCTAAGAAATGGCTGAACAACGGCGCGCAGCCTACGGAAGTGGTCGGAAAGATCTTTAAGATGGCAGGGATTGAAAAATAGGCTGTTTCGCGGAGGTGCACGTAGATGAAAGAATTAGTAGAGGTAATCGTAAAAGCATTGGTAGATAATCCGGATGGCGTTACCCTCACGGAGAAGCAGGATGGCAGGACGACTGTCCTCGAAGTACGTGTTGCGGACGGTGATATGGGAAAAGTAATCGGCAAGCAGGGGCGTATTGCCAAGGCAATCCGTTCTGTCGTGAAAGCAGCCGCAGCCAAAGAGGATAAGAGAGTGGTTGTGGATATTGTTCAGTAGCATGGACGTAAAAGGATGCACAAAGAAGAGAAAGGGGCAGTTTTTGCCCCTTTTATTCCCCCGTAGCGACGAGCCGGGTGGACAGGTTTTTGCAGGTTCATTAGGCGGCTGCCGCGAGAGTCGCTAAGTGTCAGCGGCGCTTGTTTTGCAACGACCGAAACGGAGTGCAGACCAGGTACCCCGCAGCCTGGCGCGCTGGAAATTTGGCGCCCTGTCAGCTTGCTGCGGGGTATTTGACTATCATAAATTCATAGAATCCAGATTCTTTTGGAAATGATATAGGAGTATAGAATGGAGCAGTTTTTTCAGGTGGGGCTGATTTCGTCCACGCATGGTATCCGCGGAGAGGTGAAGGTATTTCCGACCACGAATGACGCCGGAAGATTTCAGGAACTAAAGCATGTTATTTTAAATACAGGGAAAGAACAGATTCCTTTGGAAGTGCAGGGGGTAAAGCCAGCCAAAAAATTTGTCATTGTGAAATTCAAAGGGATTGATGATATAAATGATATTGAGAAATATAAGGGCGCACAGCTTCTGGTCAGCCGGGAGGACGCCGTAAGTCTCAAAGAGGATGAGTATTATATTGCTGATTTGCTGGGTATGGAAGTCCTGACAGATGACGGAGAGCGGGGCATTTTAAAAGACGTCATCGAGACAGGGGCCAATGAGGTGTATGCGGTGGAGTTTGAAACTCTGGGACAAGTCCTGATTCCGGCAATCCATGACTGTATCTTAGATGTGGACGTGAAAGCCGGAAGTATGAAGGTACATTTGCTGGAAGGGCTGGTATCATGAATTTTTATATTTTGACATTATTTCCTGACATGGTGTTAGAGGGGCTTGGCACGAGCATTATCGGGCGGGCCGTGAACCGCGGGCTTTTGTCCATTGATGCTATGAATATACGGGATTATGCGTTCAACAGGCATCAGAGTGTGGACGATTATCCTTATGGAGGCGGCGCAGGAATGCTGATGCAGGCAGAGCCGGTGTATCTGGCTTATGAGGCCGCCATGCAGAAAATCCAGAGCAGGAGACAGGAGGAAAGTGCAGCGGATACAGTAGAAACCGTGGGGCAAAAGCCCCGGGTTGTCTATCTGTCACCTCAGGGAAAGGTATTTAGCCAGAAGATGGCAGAGGAGCTTTCAAAGGAAAAGGATCTGATTCTGCTGTGCGGGCATTACGAGGGGATTGACGAAAGGGTATTGGAAGAAATTGTGACAGATTATGTATCCATCGGGGATTATGTATTGACCGGAGGGGAACTGCCTGCCATGGTGATGGTAGATACCATTTCCAGGCTGGTTCCGGGCGTACTCCATAACGATACCTCGGCGGAAGGGGAGTCGTTTCAGGATAACCTGCTGGAATATCCGCAGTATTCCCGCCCCGAAACATGGCATGGGAAAAAGGTTCCCCAAGTGCTGCTTTCCGGGCATCATGCGAATATCCAGAAGTGGAAAAGACAGCAGTCCATCCTCAGGACAAAGCAATGGAGGCCGGATCTGCTGGAGAGCTGTGAATTGACCAGGGAGGAAAGGATCTGGGTGGAAGGGTGCAGTACCGAACAAAAAATAGAATATGAAAAAAGAGGGAAAGAATGAGCCGCGGTATCGACAGCCCCGGTTCTTTTTTTATGCCCGGAGGGCATGCGGTTCGAAGGAGATTGAATACAGGATGCTCTTTTAAAATGCATCTTGTGACGTTTTTCGGCATCTTGTGCATAGAAAGTTGCTTGATTTCCGGAACATGATAATGTAAATATGTGATTTGTTTTTCATATGTTTAGAATAGGTCAGGTTCGGATATGAGAAAAGAGAGTAATAAGATTCAGATTCCAAATGTAGAGAATGAATATGTGGAAAGGCCGGCGGATCTTTTGTTCGGCTCTTATAAAGAACGGATCATCGTGGTCAATGCGGGGGCAGGATACGGGAAAACACAGATGCTCGCGCATTTTGTCAGCCAGTGCGGCGGTAAGAGCGCCTGGTACAGCCTTAGTGAGACAGACAATGAGCTGATGTCCTTTGTCCACAATTTTACGAAATCCGTGGCTTATGCCCGTGGAGGCCAGGATCGTGATTTTAAGGCCTGTGTTTCTGTGCAGGAAGATCTGGATATTTTGGTAGAAAATCTGGTTTTATGGCTGGATGGACGGGATGGGCAGTTCAACGTGGTACTGGATGATTTCCAGGAGATCCATAACCCGGATATTTTTAACCTGCTTGGCGTCCTTATGGAGACTTTGAGCGAAAAAATCCGTTTTTTCATTGTAGTAATGCGTTCCCTCCCTGCATTTTTGGAGGAATACATGTCCAATGGGCAGGCAGCCTGCATCGGCGCGGAGGATCTGAAATTCAGGATCTCTGATATAGAAAAGCTTTTATGCCGTATTCCGGCGGAAGGAATCCATGAGCCAGCGGCGGAGATTGTCTATTATTGTACGGAAGGATGGCCGGTAGGGGTGGTACAGATTATGCAGCAGCTCCGCCGGCAGCGGAAGAAGATTACGCTGCAGACCGTAAAAGACGTCTGTGAAAAGCTGGAAGTGTCCGACTATTTTATGACCAGAGTCTACCAGATGCTTCCCTTTGATATCCAGACATTTTTAAAGCGGACCGCGGTTCTGGATTATATGACCGTTTCGGCCTGCAACTATATTCTGGGGAATTATGAGTCGGAAAGCATGCTGAAATATCTGGTGAAAGAAAAGCTGTTTGTCCAGAGCCTGGGGGAACAAAGCGGCATATACCGGTATCATTCCATATTCCAGCGTTTTTTGCTGTCCCAGATTTCACAGCATGAGCAGACGGATTCCCTGACAAAAGCAGCCTATTATTTCTTGAAGACAGAGGACAAGATTCAGGCTGCGGAGTATGGCTGCAGGGGCGGGGCCG
>CATKXE010000168.1 GCA_949840465.1 uncultured Lachnospiraceae bacterium
GCCCCGGCTGGCGCCTGCCTTCCTGGCCCGGCGCATCCTGCTGCGTTCTCGTCCTCAGGCCGTTATCTGCAGCGCCCGCTCTCGTTCCGTCTCTATCCACAGCGCCCGCTCTCGTCACGTCTCTATCTGCAGATCTCTGTCTCAGGCCGTCACGGTCCGCAGACCTCTGCCTTGACCCGTCACGGTCCGTAATACTCTGTCCCGCCCCGTCACGGTCCGGCGCGCCAGGCCTTCTGATACCGCCCCGTTCCTTAAGACTCTGTCTTAATCCATCCGGCTGCGCAGATCTCTGCCGCATCCCGTCACGATCCGCCGGCCCCTGCCTTAACGAATCCCGGTCTGCGGATTTCTGCCCTCCGGGTTCTATATCCCTGATCCGGCGTCTTACCGGTTCGCGTCCCTGCACATTCTGCCTTCCTGATGTCTGCCCTCTTGTAGAAATACGGCTTCTCGCATCACTGATACTCCTGATCTTCGACGCGCCCGTATCCTCCCTGCGGTCTGAAGTTGTGCGGCCTCTCTTGTCATTCTTATCCATGCTGCACCTCCTACTCGACCTTATTATAGCAAAACCCTTGACACACGTCATTACTTATTTCGACATTTTCTTTATTTTTTGGGGTATTTACAATTTCATCGGTTGCTATTGATACTGTTGAACCACAGCTCCTTGACATCTCCTTTATCGTTCAGTACATAATCCCTCATATATACAGACTCCTCGCGCACAACATGTGCCTGGACAATCTGCATGGGGCTGGCCGGTATCCCGTCTATCCTTAAGTCTACCCGCTTCTTCTCGTATCCAGTCAGTTCCCTGAACATCTGCTGTAAGTCAACTCCACCCTCCAAGTCTAGCCTCCTGACCTGTACCGGATTGACGACTACGGCTGTGATTGCATATAGATATAGTAAAGGAGATGCCGTGATACAATGACCTTTATATATGCCACAGCTAAAAAGTCATAGAAGATAGTCCTTCGGTACTATAAAACAATTGTTAACAGTTCATGTGATAAATTGCCTGAAATGGCACTCTTCCGATTATTTACTGATCCGTCTCCGATAGATTCATTGATTCCTTATCTAAGAAATGCTAAAATGAAAAATAATAGTTAAAAAATTCTCCCTCCTTTGTTCTAAGAACGTAGTCATCAGGGAAAACTATCTTCTAGTATTGTTATTATAGCCGATTGCAAAAAATTTCGCAAGTACTTTTTTATTTTACATTTATTTTATTGAACATTCAAGGCTCTTTATGCTATACTACACTAGGAAGGAAGTGATGATATATGAAGATTGAAAAATTAAACGACAATCAGATCCGTTGCACCCTGACGCGTGCCGATCTCGCTGCCCGCCATCTTCAGTTAAGCGAACTGGCCTATGGAACCGAAAAAGCTAAATCACTTTTCCGCGATATGATGCAACAAGCAGCCTTTGAATTCGGCTTTGAGGCAGAGGATCTGCCCCTGATGATCGAAGCTATTCCCGCTTCCGCCGACTCCATTGTGCTGGTGATTACTAAGGTCGAGGACCCGGAAGAACTTGATACACGCTTTTCCAAATTCGCACCATTACCTGGAAGCGACTGGGATTCCACGAAGAAGGATCTCCCCAATAAGTTGGAAGGCGCTGATACATTACTGGAATTACTCGATAAGGTCAAAGAAAAGTTCAGTAATTCAGTCGTATCGGATGGAAAAGAAGAAGCCCCCGCAGAGCCGCAAAAGAACGCTCTGCGCCTGTTCTCATTTCCGACGATGAACAGTGTTCTCAAGGCAGCACGTCTGCTTAACGCCATATATTCCGGATCTAACACTTTGTATAAAGATTCGGATGAGGATATCTATATCCTGGCGCTGACGCAGTCAGATCATTCGGTCAATGATTTTAACCGTATCTGCAATATGTTATCGGAGTACGGCTCCTTAGAGGCTTCCACCGGAGCCATCCTTGCTTTTCTTGAGGAGCACTGCGAGGTACTCATTTCTGCGAATGCGGTACAGGAGCTTGCGAAGATTTAGTTCTTATGAACTGTTGAAGGATTCATCTTGGGATCAGTTCCCGAGATGGAAAGAAGACGGAGTACCCCGGCATATCCTGCCTAGTACTCCGTCTTTCTTCTTATGCGGTCTGCCCGCTTATACGCCCTGCGTATTCATGCTGCTTTCCTATGCAGTCCGCGCGTTTATGCATCCTGCTCGTCCACGCTGCTTTCTTACGCGGTCTGCTCGTCCACGCTGCTTTCTTATGCGGTCTGCTCGCCCACACCGCATTCTTACTTATGCAGCCTACGCGTTCGCAGCCGCATTGATCTTCTCTACTAATAAATCAGCATCAATCCCGTGTACCATAGCTGCTTCTTCCAGAGTCTCGCCCTGTGCGGACGGACATCCCAGACAGTGCATTCCGATCTCCATCAGGACCGGCGCAACATCAGGATTAACACTCAGCAGTTCACCGATTGTCATATCTTTAGAAATCTGTGCCATCATAATGCCTCCTTTTCTCTTCAGTGTTTCCATTATAATAGCTTTTTATCATTGTGTAAACATTTTAGGCAAATTTCTTCTTAATATTTGATTTTGGGAATGTCAACCTGTTTTTCTATTTTTTTCGACAAAAACTCATTTTTATTATATCTTCACAAAACATTCGTTCTTTTCATAACCTTGAGTAATCCACCAAATTCCCTGCTTTTCATGTGGAAAATGTGGATAAAATCTGGAAAAGGCTTATTTTTCCACCTTTTTTGGCTTATCCAATGTGGAAAACTTGGAAAACTATTATTACCAAATTTTTACAAATTTTTACATTTTTGAACAATTTGTATATTTTGTGTTTCACCGTTCGACAGGATTTTTAATAATCCGCCTCCGGCACATAAGCCTCCGAGACAGTCCGGCATACAGAAATATCCCTCCATAAGATAAACCGACAGCCGTCCCCGGCAGATTTTCGAGCATCTTCTGCATAAAATGCAGGCCCCAGTACACACACCGGGGCCCTCTCTCTCAAATGATTCTTCTTACCGTAACGATACTTGTGTAAGTGGCAGGCAGTATCCCGATCCCCTGGGCGCTGTTGATCGCATTCACGATCTGTCCGTTCCCCATATAGATCCCTACATGTCCGCTGTAGAGGATCAGATCTCCCGGGATCGCCTGGTCATAGCTGACCGGAGTCCCCACATGTACCAGGTCTCTCGTCGTACGCGGCAGGCTGACGCCAAAATGCGCGAACACCGACTGGACGAACCCGGAGCAGTCCGCACCGTTGGTCAGGCTTGTCCCGCCCCAGACATAGGGGTTCCCTATAAACTGGCACGCAAAATCAACGATAGCCTGTCCAGTACCTGCCTTGGCCGCAGCCTCCTCACGCGCCCTTGCGGCCGCCTCCTCGGCTTCCCTTGCAAGCCTGGCCTCTTCCTCTTCCCGGGATTCCGCATAAGTAAATACTTCCTCCGCGCCCTGGCCTTCAGAGCCCTGCACCATCTCCTGCGCCTTCTCCTCCGCGTGATTTCCTATTATAATATATTCGGAAAACACATAGCCTGTAACCTCGCCGGACTGAATCTTGGTCCACTCTCCCACCGGCCCTAAGATCTTCGCGGCGTAATCGGGGTATAACTTGCCTACCCACTCACTTTCCCGCGTCGGTTCGCTTCTTATATAGAGAAACGTCTCGACGTCGGCAAACGCCATATCTAAATACTCACCCTTCTCTGTCGGCACCAGATATTCTTCCACTGCAATCTCCTTATCAGACGAGTAGCAGTTATTCAGTACCTCTTCAATTCCCATCTGCGGCATCACGTCATCAGTTGCTGTATCGGAAGCATATGCCGTACCTGGAAATGCTGTTATAGCTCCTGCTGTAGTAACTAGGAACAATCCTTTCTTAAGAACAGAATCCATAAACTCCCTCCTTTATGTTTTCTTATCTTTTGTAAATATTACAGAATTGTTACATATGTTACG
>CATKXE010000169.1 GCA_949840465.1 uncultured Lachnospiraceae bacterium
ATGCTTCTTTTGATAGGGCTGGCCGGCATGATGCTGGCGCCCTTTTTATGGCCGCTCTTTCTTGCGATTGTTTTTCAGGTGTTTAGTCTGGCAGTCCCGGTTCTTGTTGTGGGATTCGCCGTCAAAAAACTGCGAAAGGAGAAACCAAATGAACAAAAAGAAGATCAAAGAGATGAGGATACAGAGGATGCAGGGGTACATGGCAAAGAAACCGTATCCGGAGGTAAAACTCCAGCAGAGGCAAAGGGCGAGGCGGCAGGTTCTGTACCGGAAAAGTATCAGGAAACGGGAGAGAAATCGTTAAGACGGCAGCTTGGGGAGATTAAGGAGATGAGTGATGCTTCCTGTTTTGCGCTGGTATGGTATGAATTGGAAGGGAAAGAGCGGATATTCCGGTTTATGAGAAAGCTTGAAACAGAAGGGATCCGCAAGTTTTCCATCAGTCCGGAGGGGATTTGTTCGGTCCGAACGGAAAACGGCTACCGAAGGATTGGCGCATTGCGCTCTTATCCCTGCCGGGAAATGAAAGGCCTCATACCAAGGCTTAAGAAGGACCATATCCATGCAGCCCAGAGAGGAAGATATTTGTGGCTTTCATGGGGGAAGGAGTGCTTCAGATGATACATTGCAAGTTTGTAGAAAGGACCTACTATAATCCGGCCAATGGATATACGGTGGCGTCCTACCGCACCAGGGAGGAACTGCCCCAGGAGGTAAGCCGCCAGAATTCGGAGCATCCGGGGCGCTTTACGGCTTACGGGATTGAACTTCCCGTGGGGGAAAACCTGGAGATGGAACTGGACGGCACATGTAAGAAGGGAAAATATGGGTTTCAGCTGGACGTCTCTTATTTCCATGTCAATATCCCGGAAACAGAAGCCGGCATTCAGGCATATTTATCTTCAAGCATGATCAAAGGAATCGGGCCGGTGACGGCGCAGCGCATTGTGGAAAGGTTTGGGAAGCGCACCCTGTATGTGCTGAATAAGACGCCGGAAAAGCTTTTGGATATCTCCGGGATCTCGGAGGCGAAGCTGGAAGAGATTTTAAACGGTTACCGCAAAAGCGCTGCCCTGCGTGAGCTGATGATCTATCTGGCGCCGTTTGGAGTTACCACAAACAAACTGGAAAAGATCCAGGAGCATTTTGGGGAAAGCGCTTACCACATTATCCGCGAGGATCCGTTCCGGCTCTGTGAGATCAAAGGCTTTGGTTTTCTGACGGTGGATCCGATCGCCATGAAAGCGAAGGATTTCCGTCCGGACAACCCGCTGCGTATCAAGGCGGCGATTTCCCACGTATTGCAAAAGGCGGAGGAAGAAGGACATCTGTTTCTGGCAAGAGATGAGATTGTGGAGCAGGCGGGAGACCTTTTAAACAACAATAAGAAAAATCGTGGGATACCCAAAGTATCAGACGCTGCGATTAAAAACGCCGGGAACGACATGATCCGGACGGACAAGTCCCTGGTGGGAAATGGAGGCGGCATTTACCATAAGCCCGCCTTTGATGCAGAAGTAGGGGCGGCGGGAGAGCTGGTTCGCCTGATGTGTAAGGAGAGAGAGAAACGGGATATCCGGCAGATGTTAAAACAGATTGCGAAGGAGGAAGGGATTACCCTTGATGAGATGCAGGAAAAAGCGGTATTCCAGGCGTTTAAGTATCCGGTGTCCATTATCACGGGCGGTCCGGGGACTGGAAAGACGACCCTGATCCGGATCATCTTAAGGCTTCAGGAAACCCTTGACCCGGACGCTATGGTGATGCTGTGCGCCCCCACTGGGAGGGCGAGGCGGCGCATGTATGAGAAAACAGGCTATCCGGCCATGACTATACAAAAGGTAGTCGGCATGACAGGCGTAGACGGGGAAGAAGAATGGAACCGGACGGAAAAGCTCCCGGATGACCTGATCATTGAAGATGAGTTCGGGATGTGCGACATGTACCTTGCCTATAAGTTTTTCTACAGTATCAGGCAGGGGGCAGCCCTGGTCATGATCGGGGATAAAGACCAGCTTGGAAGCGTAGGGCCTGGGAACGTATTTAAGGAAATGATCGAATCCGGGGTCATCCCGGTGACGGTATTAGATGCCTGCTTCCGGCAGGACGAGGGAAGTACCATTGTGGAGAATGCAAGGCGTATCAACCAGAACCAGACGCGCCTTAAGTATGATGATTCCTTCCAGTTCCGCGCGGCCTCTGACCCGGAAGACGCAGCCAGGATCATCCAGGAGATCTACGAAACATACTGGAGGGGGCATGGGAAACGTACCGAGGATCTCATGGTGCTGTCCCCTTTCCGAAAGGAAACAGAGGCAGGCTCGGATGCCCTGAATGAAAGGCTTCGGGATGTGGTAAACCCAAAGCGCAGGGGCAGGATGGAGATCAAGAACGGAAAGAAACTGTTCCGCGTCGGGGACATTGTGATGCAGACGAAAAATGTAGATGAAGTTTCCAATGGGGATTTAGGAGAAGTGTCAGGAATTTACCGGAAAGACAGTAAAATGGTCATGGAGGTGGATTTTGGCGATGACCGGGTTGTAAAATTTTTCGATGACGATTACTGGCCCTTAACCCACGGCTATGCCATGAGCGTACATAAAAGCCAGGGGAACGAGTGCCCGGTGGTGATCATCCCGATGCTTGGATGTTTCCGGCGTATGCTCCAGAGGAATATCCTGTATACTGGAATCACACGGGCCACGAAGCAGGTGATCCTGGTGGGGAGCAGGCAGGCTGTTGCAAAGGCGATCCGGAATAACCGGATGGCGAAGCGCAATACGAACTTTGCCCTGCGGCTTCGGCAGGTCTATAAATCCATGCAGGAGTGCTATGAAAAATCTGCATAGATATAAGATGAACAAGAAATCTGTAAAGATATTTTTAATTGTTGTTTAGGTAACCAGATAAAGGATGCAAAAGAAAGGTGAAACGGACAGTTTTTTACGGCGGTCCGTTTTATCTTTTCTGAAGACAGCGGCATCTGGAATTTTGCAGCCAGAAATACAAGGAGGAGTGAGATGAAAACAAAATATGTACAGTTACCGCCATTGCCGGAGGATTTGCCAACAGAGCTTATTGAGATTATCTGGCTCTATGCGAAAATGCCAAAGGATAAGCGGAAGATGTTCTTGGAATTTATGAATGAGAATGTGTATGGTGTTCCAGAAAACCTCGGAAAAACAGAATTGTCAAAATTATTAAATCGTACAGACAAAGAATTGGATCCTGATCTTTCAGAATATGCGGAGCTGATGAAGAAGTTTTTAGGCACACTATATTCACAGGCATGTGAGACGGCAGGGTTCGTATACCAGCATTACTGTGTAGAAGGAAAAAGCCTGAAAGAGATATCCAGGGAATATCAGATAGATGAAGAATCTCTGCGTCTGATCTTACAGTATTATGAGATGACAGGAGAATCCATTCGGCTTAGAGAAGATGGGTATAGTCAATAACCTGGCGAATACGAAATGTAGCATGATAAGATAGAATATGTGTTTTTGATTGAGCGAATATATAACATGTGGTATAATGGCAATGAGGTCATATACCTTTTGGGAATGGCTTTTGCGTTTCCTACCATACGAAAAGGGGGTTATGGCTAATGGATACGGAAATAAAAAATGCGGTCAGCGCAACAGACCAGGACGCACAATATGATGATAGGGCAAAGCGCCTGTTGGGAAATAAAATCATTCTGGCGCATATCCTGGTAAAGACGGTTGATGAGTTTAAGGGAATGAATCCGAAAGACGTGGTATCCTATATTGAGGGAGAGCCGTTTATCAGCATGGTTCCGGTAGAACCGGGGCTGACCAATATGGAAAAAGAAGAAAACGGTCAGCGCATTGTCGGGATGAATACGGAAAATGCGGAGATAGGTGAAGG
>CATKXE010000170.1 GCA_949840465.1 uncultured Lachnospiraceae bacterium
TTAAATGCAAAAGTCCTTGCAGCATAGAGCATCCCCTCCCGGTTGCTTCCGGTGCGCTTCGCATCACTCTGGGCAATATCGGCAACCACTGCCTGAGGAAGGATCCCAAAGACCGCCATAGGTAAGGAAGCCGTAACCATAAGGATCAGGCCCTGTACATTTGCAGAGATTACAGAGATCCTTCCAAGAAAGCCGGTATAGAGATAAGAGAACGAAAAAATCACGAAAGCCGTTAATATCAGCTTTTTCTTGCCGAGTTTCGGCGCCAGCTTATTGATCGGAATATAAAATACCAATGACAAAGCGGTCATACCGACAAAATAAAGTGTGGTCATCGTTTCCGGAAGTTTCAGCAGGCTGGTGACGAAGAACGGAAGACCTGTCTGGAACATCGTAATGGCAATCCAGTACAGGATGTCCGACCCGACGAATTTCAGGAATTCCCGATTCCGGAATGTGGAAGCGAGGGAGGAAAACGCGGTATCCTGCGAGGGGACAGTATCCACATATTCTTTTTCACGGATTGACCAGACCGGCACCTGCATACAGAAAAATGCGATGACAGCCATAACCGTGAACGTCGCGCGGATTGCGCCTACACGACCCAATACCGGGATGAAAGCTCCCCAGATTACCGGCGCCAGATAGGCAACTGCGGTTCCGGCAATAAAAGTAAAAGAAATGATTGTGGAAATATTCAGGCGTTCCTGCTGGTTGTGCCCTAATTCCGGAATCAGGGCATTATAGGGCGTACAGTAAGCCGTGATTGACAAATAGTATACCATTACCATCACGAACAGGAAAACGGCATTGATCCAACTGTTCTGATTGACCGGAGACCAGAATATAAGCACGGTAGACAGAGAAAGGGGCAGGGCGGCCCATTTTAAAAACGGGATACGCCGGCCATTTTCAGAGGTACAGCGGTCCGACAGGGATGCAATTAAGGGATCTGTGAACGCGTCAAAAAGCCGTCCGAAGGCGGTAATGCCGCCGATGACCGTAAAGATTCCGAGAATAACCAGTCCCTGGGGGATAAACAGCGTCTGCCCCTGTGCGACAGAGGCTTCATCCGGCTGATAAAAGTATACGAGCCAGTTAGAAATCAGACCTGACAATAAGGACCATCCGAACTGCCCGGCCGCGAATAGCCATATTTTACCTGTAGATAGTGATTTCATATGCATCCTCCTTGCTGTTTCTTTTCTGTTATGATCTTTTTGATTCTTTGCTGTTAAGCCCGTTTAGGAGGAGATCGCCTGCAATCTCTACCTGTAAGGCCAGACCGACTCGTTCGTCTGATGAAAGGATGTGTCCATTGCAGGCCAGTTTCTGCATCAGACTCAGAAGTGTGTGTGTTACGGAAAAGTATACTTCATCTATGGTGTATGAAAAGGCCAGACTTTTGTCCTTAAGGCCTTTTTCCAGAGCATTAGTCATATAAGGTTTCAGATTCAGGATATATTCTTCATATTCTTCCAGCCGTTCCTTTGAAATATGATATCTTTGGACAAAGATATCGAATTCCTGGAGAAATTTTAGAAATAGGAATTCTTCTTGGAAAATCTTTGTAAAGATCTGGAAAATATATTTTATCTGCCGGATGCCGTTCAGCTTCTGATATGCTTCCTGGGACAGGGAATCCAGATATTTTCCGGCGATCATCTGCCAGTAGGCAATTCCTGCCGAGATCGCAAGCTCTGCTTTGGTTTCAAAATAACGGTAGATTGTGGCAGGGCCGACGCCGGCTGCTTTGGCAATCTCCTCCACGGATGTATCTTCAATCCCTTTTTCGCAGAATAGCTTCAGGGCAGTATGGAGTATCTGCTGTGTACGCTGCTCCATCTGCTGTTTCCGAATCTTGGATTCGCCCATAAGGAACATCTCCTGTCTTATTTGTTTTGTGATAGTAATACTATCACTTTTTGGGGATGATGTCAATATTTACGTCCTTTATGGCGTACATATAGAATAAGGGAGTTACTGTTTACGGTGCCTTGCACCTTGCTGCAAGGCATCCGGCCAATACAATAGCGGTTGCAGGCATCCAGCCCCTCGCCGTCAGGCGACTTTTCAATGGGCTGGATGCGTTACCGTTCGCGACAGGCCGTGAACGGTAAGTGCGCCCAGTTAAGGGTACAATGTTTAGCAGGTGGAAATCCTGCCCGATAAGATGCGAGGCACATCATCGGTAGCAAACCTTGGATACGCAGTGGTAACACTGTGGATTAAGCGTAGGAAGCCAGGCAGTAGGGTCACAAGGCATGTTAGCACCGAAATCACGGTAGACCTGTGTGCCGACACTGTTTACTGAGTGGAAGGCAATACGTGTATCATCGTAAAGGCGAGAGGATACACGGCACAGCGGTGTTGGGAGTCAGCCATGCTGTACAATGACATTGTATCAACTGAGGGAGAGCCTGTATGATCCGTAAACACAAAAGTGGAACGGTATATCGGACAACTAACGGAGGAAGATGAAGTCATACAGGCAGTCGGACAGCTGCATAGTACCAATGCTGACGGGTAATGCCGTCAGGGGGAAGGCGGCTGCGCAAGGCAATATTCTATAGAGAAACCACTGCCGTACACAGTGACGGAAGAACAGTGGAAAAGTGTTTCATAGAAGAATACCATACGAACACAGAGTCGTATAGGTCATAAGCCTTGCGAGGAGCCGGATGCGGGAAAGCCGCACGTCCGGATCTGTAGAGGGGCATTCCCCGTAAGGGGAATGTCTACTCGACTGAGTAACTGTGGCTTAGAAAATGGTCTGTATACTATGCTTGACATACAAATACTACAGTTGTAAGATATAAGGCATAACGGAACGAAAGGAAGCTTTTAGGTTGTTCGTGTGAACTGGTCATAAAGGAGGAAAGTATGAAGGGGAAAAGCAGGCATAAACATAAGAAAGCCCGCAGAATGTTTTTGCAGACCGCAGCGGCCGGGTTGACGTTTGTTGTAATAGGGGCTGCAGTCTTTGCGGCCGTATATTTTTTTAGGAAAGGAAACAGGGAGACTCCGGAGGAGCTACTAGTCCGATATATGGGGCTGATAGAGCAGAAGGATTATGGGGAAATGTACCGGATGACAGATTCGCAGAATTCTGCATATACGGATCAGGAAGCCTTTATCCGGCGGAATTCTGCCATTTACGAGGGGATTGAGGCTGAAAATATCCGGATTGAAATCCTGGAAAATGATAAGGGCCGGCGTGCCGTGACGTACCAGATGAGTCTTGACACGGCTGCGGGCAGCATCCATTTTGAAAATGAAATGCATTTTTCGGATTTAGAGGACGGATATAAGATCCTCTGGCACGACGGCCTGATTTTCCCGGGGTTGGAGTCTTCGGACAAAGTGCGGATCGCTTCGGTTCCTGCGGTGCGTGGAAAAATAGTTGACCGGAATGGCCGGATGCTTGCCGGATCGGGAACCGCGTGCTCAGTGGGCATCGTACCGGGGGAGCTGGAAAATCAGGAAAGTGCTGTGCGGCAGCTGTCTGAACTTCTGGACACGGACTCGGCGACCATTAAGAAGAAGCTTGGTGCGGCATGGGTTAAGGAGGATTCCTTTGTTCCCATCAAAACAATCCCAAAGGTCAGTGAGCTTGACCTGATGGCGATTGAGCCGGATGAGAAAGTGCTTCAGGAAAAGGCGCGGCAGGATGCGCTGCTTGCTGTCCCGGGCGTCATGATCATGGATACGGAGGTGCGGACATATCCGTTTGGCCCTGCCACCGGGCATCTGACAGGCTATGTGGGAAATGTGACTGCCGAGGACCTGGAGGAGCATGAGGGAGAGGGCTATACGGCGGGCAGCGTAATTGGCAGA
>CATKXE010000171.1 GCA_949840465.1 uncultured Lachnospiraceae bacterium
AAACTTATTTGTGAAAAGTAGGCATTTAGTATTGAACTTATTTTGAAAGGAACAGGCCTGTTGATGTACAATAAAAAGTTATACTGGTGCAAAATCGTTGAGAGGATTGGAGACAGGAAAAATTTAAATACCAAAAAGAAAGGAGGCAGATTTATTTTTGTCAGGAGATAGTGGAGGGAAAACAAAAACCAGAACAAATTTGTCAGACCAGATATTTTGTATGGACTGCATGAAGTTATTTCCATAAATACCGAACGGCTATGTATCAATGATACTTTGTGATCCTCCCTATGGGATTTCTTATCAAAACAATTTTACCAACAGAAAGCATCAGATGCTTGATGGTGACGAAGGGATAGATTATGAATTTTTTGCGCATGAAAGCTACCGTATTTTGAAGGATAATTCTCATGCGTATTTTTTTACCCGATTTGACCAATATCCGTACCATTATAAGTGTCTGCAGCAGGCGGGGTTCGCCATAAAAAACTGTATGGTGGTGGAAAAAGGAACAATAGGAGGAATTGGCGACCTGAAAGGCAGTTATGCCAATAATGCCGAATGGATTATTTTCTGCCAGAAAGGAAGAAGGATTTTTAACTATACAACATTGCTGCGGAACAGGAAAAAGACGGTGAATACATCTTTTGAAGGGGTAGAATTGGGCAGAAGGTATAAAACAAGGTTTAATGCCTGCTGGTTTGGCCCGGAATATCCCAAAGCAACTTATAATTCCATATGGCAGAAACAGAATGGGATAAATCATCCTACAGTTAAAAATGTGGAGTTCCTCTCATGGCTGATCCAAATATCCAGTCATACAGGGGAATTAGTATTTGACGGCTTTATGGGGACTGGAAGTACCGCACTTGCAGCGATATCGACAAACAGAAGGTATTTAGGAGCAGAAATCAATCAGGGATATTATGAAATAGCGATAAGAAGGATTATGGAAACACGTCCTGCCGGAGAACAGAAAGGAGAAGCATGAAACATTGGATTGCGGGAATAATATTGCTCTGTTCCATACTTTTGTTAGGCGTTAGTGGATATTTCCTTACAGATATGCTTGTGCAGGAAAAAAAGGATGATGCGTTGCAGGAGCAGTTGAAAGAAATCTATGAAGATTCTGAAAATGAGGGAAAGGAAGAAATGAATGGTGGAGATGCGGGTGACAGGGCAGTTTCTTCTCCGGTTCATCCGGGCCTGCTTGCACTGCATAGGGAAAATCCAGATTGTATCGGATGGATTCAGATAGAGGGTACAGTGATTGATTACCCGGTCATGTACCGTCCATCGGAAGAAAACTATTATCTCCACCGGGATTTTTATGGGGAGTATTCTGCAAACGGCTGTCTGTTCCTTTCGGAATTGTGCAATCCAGATACAAGCGACAACCTGATTATCTACGGACACCATATGAACAGCGGAAAAATGTTTGCAGCTCTGGATCAGTACAAGGACAGCGCATTTTATTTGGAACACCCATTAATTTCCTACAACACATTGCATGGCAGTGAAACCTATCAGATTTTTGCCGTATTCTGTACGCCAGTTTATACGGGAAATGATTTTCCCTATTATACGTTTACAAAGGCGGAGGATGCGGCAGATTACAGGGAATACATCAACGCAGTCAAAAAACGTGCGATTTACGATACAGGAATAAGCGCTGTTTATGGTGATAATCTGCTAACCTTATCTACCTGTGAGTATTCTCAGACGAATGGAAGGGTTGTGGTAATGGCAAAGAAGATCAGCCAGTAAGAAATAGATTGATAGACTTTGATACTTTGCGACATCGTGTCGCAAAGTTGGATTGTGAAAGGAATTGTGATATGCGGGAGCATGAATACAAGGCAAGAGATAAAACAGTCAATAAAATGAGCCGTGACGGTCTGGTGGAGGAGAACCTACAGAAGAAAGATTCTATTCGGGTAAGCCAGAGAGAATTGGATAATCTGACATTGCCCGGACAGGCAGCGGATTCTATGAACTTCCAAAGGGGAAAAGCAGATTTTGATAGACATGGGCAAAGGGATCATATTTTTCCTGATTCGGAAAATCCCACAAAGGCAGGCAAACGGCAAAGGCAGTCTGCAAAAAAGCGGCGGCTGTATGAAGCACAGGCAAAGAATCCTGTGTCTGGACCGGCAGGCGATCCGTTATCCGGATTGCCCGTACAGCCTATATCAGAAAACCATACATATTTCGTGCAGGAACCGGACAGCGATGGGGATGCAGAATCGGAAATTCCGGAGTCGGAATCAGGCAGAGGACTGTCGGAACATTCCTCACGCATGGAGAGTATCCGGGGGCATCCGTCCAAAGGAAGGGAGTATGCGGAGGCTGTGGCAGAGACAAGCCACAGCCGGAAGAAAAAGTTGGTGCAGTCGCATTTCCGAAAAGGGGATGGACAGCAGGCAGGCGGCGAAGATGGCAATAGGGATTCCGTGAAAAAGAATGACCAATACCGGGACACACCGGGGGATGCAGGGGAAACCTTAGATTCTGTCCGTGAAAATATTAAGAAAAAGCAAAAGCGGGAGCAGATACATAAAGAACAGAAAAAGCAATCCTCCCGTCTTTCTTTCGGAGATGATGAAAGCGGCATGGTACACGGGGCAGGCGTGGGAATCAGTAAAAAAGCTGTGTCTGCGGCATCCCATTCCGTGTCAGCTTATGCACACGGGAAGGTGCATGAAGCGGAGCAGGATAATTCTGCGGCAGAGGGCGCACACCGGGCGGAAGTCATGGCAGAACATTCTTTGCGGAATGCCATGCGTACCTCCCGCCGGATGGTGCAGAGGAAACTCTCCCGGTGGAGGGAATCCCCGGAAGGGGAAGGCATGAAAAGCCGCCTGCAGTTTGAAGCTTCACAGGAAACGGCGGAATCCGTGGGAAAGCAGTTGGCAGAAACGGAGCAGGCAGGGAAAACAATCCAGAAAAAATTCTGGCAGAAACAGCGGATCAAAAAATCTTATCAGGCGGCAAGGAGGGGTGAGAAAACAACAGCGGAGGCGGCAAAAGCCACGCAGTCCGTATTTGATAAAATAAAAAGCAAGGCAGCATCCGTTTTAAAAAATAATAAAGGGATATTGGGGGCAGTAGCAGTCATAGGGCTGCTTTTTTTGATGCTCTCGGCAGGCTTGTCAAGCTGCAGCGCTATGATCGAAGGGGCGTCCTCCAGTATCATCGGCTCCACTTACCCAAGCACGGATGAAGATATTTATGCTACGGAAAATGCGTATGCGGCATTGGAAGCGGCTTTAAACCGACAGATTAACAATATGGAATCTACCCATCCGGGGTATGACGAATACTGGTACCAGGTAGACGAAATCTCCCACAACCCTTATCATCTGATCTCCTATTTCACTGCGAAATATGGGGAGTTCACATACCAACAGGTAAAAGATGAAGTGGAAGAAATTTTCCGGGAACAGTACAGCCTGTATGTAGATGAAGTCAATGATACGGTAACGGAAACAAAAACCGTGCGTGTCGGGGAATCTTTGGGGCAGGTGGTAACGAGCGGGTACTGCAACTGTTCCATCTGCTGCGGTTCATGGTCAGGCGGGCCAACAGCCAGTGGCGCATATCCCACGTCAAACCATACGATAGCGGTAGATGCCGCCAATCCTTTTGTGCCGATGGGGACAAAGGTGGTGATGAACGGCGTGGAGTATGTGGTGGAGGACACAGGGGCGTTTGCCCGGT
>CATKXE010000172.1 GCA_949840465.1 uncultured Lachnospiraceae bacterium
ATACGCAATCTTACGGAAGATTGCATTGCTTGCGAACTTTGTCCCGAATTCGGGGTAAAAGTTGTTATACCGAAAGTCAGATTATCCCGAATACATCAAAGAAAGCCAGTAATAGCGGCATTTCTTAGAGAAATATTCGGGATAACTTTTTAGTCATTTACACGGTCAGCTTTCCTAAATCTCTCGCTTAGGGAGAATAATTCGGGATAATCTTAGGTCCATCATAGACCGTAAAGACGTTTGAGGATTTCCTCATCACTGACGGTATAATTAACAGGCTCCGCTTCAAGGAAAGGATCAGAAGCCATTGCCTCCGTGATTGCTTTCCTTTTCGCTTCTGTATCTGCGTGTGCGTAAATCAGCGTGGTTTCAAGCTGTTTGTGTCCAAGCCATTGCGAGATTAAAGTTAAATCCATGCCGTGTTGGTATAAATGCATGGCCCTCGTATGTCTCCACAAATGGGGGTGGACATTCAGGGGGACATCCGGGCATTTCTCCCTTGCAGATGCGGCGTATTTCTGAATCCGGAGCCTTGCCGTATCATCGCACATGGCGTTACGGATTCCTTTGCGCTCCACATAAAAGAGCCATTCCGATGACATCCATGTTTCGCCCGGATGGAACACCTTCATATAATTCTGCAGATGTTTTACAGTATCTTTCATCAAGGGGACTATCCTGGTTTTCTTCCCTTTCCCATGAAGCGTCACAGTCGGCGTCCTGTCAACTTTAATGTCGCAGATTTTCACATCCAGAACTTCCTGGATACGCGCCCCGGTATCATACAGAAAGATCATCAGGAACTGATCCCGCACGCCGATCTCCGTCCTGGTGTCCGGCTCTGCAAGAAGCGTTTTTACTGCTTCTTCCGACATATAATCCACTTTCGCAAACCGGTCATTTTTTTGGATTCCGATAGCTGCCAGCCCGCTTGCAATGCTGATATATTCCGGGCGGCAGGCTGCGGCATAGGAAATAAATGCCCGGATGGCCGCCAGCCTGTTGTTGCGCGTAGCCGGAGCGGCGTTCTTCTCTGCTGAAAGCCAGTCAAGATACGAGTTCACCATTTCATATGTGACCATCCCGGAGGTGACGGACAGTACAGAGATATTTTTTTGCTCGGCTGTATATTTAAGGAACTGGTTCAGGGTTGTCCTGTAAGCCTTTACGGTATTACTGCTCGCTTTCCGTTGGTTCGGCAGGTAGACCAACAGGAAATCACGCAAAAGTGTGAATAACTGCTCGTCTTTTACTTTTCCCATAGTTCCACCCGTGGAATCAGATGGTTCATGCCTTCCCAGTCAATCCCTGCCGATTTTATCAGATTTTCCGGGAGAAGATGGATGTAATAAGCCGTCGCTTCCAGATCCCTGTGTCCCATGTATGTCTGTAAGTAAGGCAAACGGGAACCGAGGTCTTTCTTTTCGTCAAGCCACCGGTTCAAAACAGCAGTGGCAAATCGGTGCCTGAGATCGTATACTCTTACTGAGGGAAGAAGGTCTTTTGGAACATCCGGTTTCGATAAGGCAAAAAATCTCTTAAACTTTCCCTGCATCCATCCGGCGGAGTAGGGGCCGCCGGATGGCGAGGGGAAGAAAAATTCGCTTTCGGGAAACGCCGCATCACGGACAGCCGCATAGGATTTTGCCAGAAAATTCATTTCATCTGACATGACGATGTTGCGGCTTTTATGCTTCTTCGTTTCAATGATACGCAGCTCCCCGGTATTCAGGTCCACTTCATTTCTCTTAAGGTTCCTGCCCTCATTCGGACGCAGCCCGCAGGTATAAGTCATGCGGAAGTAAGCGCTGAGCAGGAGCGGACGAAATGGCTCTTTGGGATATCTGTATGTATCAATCTCCCGGAAAAGCGCCGCCAGTTCATCGTCCCCAAACAGGTACGGAACAAAAACTGTTCCTCCAGCAGTAAACTTATCCGGCAGGATGAAGGCGTTCTTTCCAACGGATTTCAGATAAGTGCCGAATCCCCTAATGAAAGCGGCCCTGCCATGGATCACGCTTCCGGCTTCTCCCGGCTCAGGTTTCAGCCAGTTCAGGACGATGCCTTCTGTCAGCTCGTCTGCTTTTTCGTATTTCATAGAACAGTACCTGTCAAACTGGCGTGCCCTCCCAAGATAAGTGCTCTCTGAATAGCCGAGCGATACTTTCAGGCTGATCAGGTTGTCCAGGTCGTCTGCAAATATGCTGGTAAATCCCCGGCTCATAGCAGCTCCCTCCTTTCCAACGGGATTCCTCTGAAATCAAGTGCACACTCTTTCAGGTTCCCGGTGTCAAGCGAAAGGTACTGGCGTGAAGATTTCAGGTCGTCATGTCCGAGGATCTGGGCAATCGTTGTGAGGGGCGTGCCTGTAACGAGCAGCTTCTTGGCAAGACGCCTGCGGAGGCCGTGGAATCCTTTCCCGTCAAATGCATGCCTGGCAATACCGGCTTTCTTCTGGTACTGCTGGAACATACTTCCGATGCAGACCGCATTGGCGATGGCTGTTTTGGGAGCCACGGCCCTCAGGAACACTTCCGGGCAGTCAGAAGCAGGGCGTGCATTCAGGATATAATCCTGTAGGGCAGCTCCGGTCTGTTTTACCAGAGGGACATAGACCGTCCTGCCGGTCTTTTTCTGGCACAGCCGGATCTCTCCCTTCCTCCAGTCGATGTCGGACAGTTTCAGACGGATAAGGTCGCAGGCGCGCAGGCCGGTTGTCGCAGCCGTCAGGATGATGGCGCGGTCCCTTTTTCCCATGTCGCTTTCTGTATCGATCACCGCAAGGATACGGTCCAGCTCTTCATCCGTCACATAGCCCTGTATCGGCATGTCACGGTAGACCTTATAGGAGAACAGGCCGGCACAGTCCGGAGCCGGAACCCCTGTCTCTTTCAGGAAGATATGGAAATATTTAAGATAGAGAAGGATGTTGTGCAGGCTGGATGTCCTGACCTCTTCCGCAGTTTTTAATATAAACTCCCTCACATCATCGACAGAGACAAGTTCTAACGATTCATGGCCGAGGGCTTCAAAGTGATAAAGGTATCTGCGGACCACCCAGACCACATCGTCACGGGTATTCGGGCCATACTCCTTATAATCCAGGAAACGGTCGATCAGCCGTTCGTTTTCAGCTTTGAGCAGATATTTTGTTCCGTGTTTCGGCATTTTGAGGTGGATCGTCCCTGTCAGATAAAACTCATTCAGCCGGTTCGCGGCAGAGCGGATATTCCTGTAGTAATAGTCTGAGATTTCATTTCTGGACAGCCGTTCCTTCTGGAACCCTACATATTCACTTGTGATTTCGGGATCGTAGAGGGAGATGCCCTTTTTGCCGTAGTAGATTGCAAAGGCCCGCAGCCCCGGCTGGATGTTTGTCCATATGCTGGATTCACTGTAGCCGAGCCTCCTGGCTTCCGCGACCATCCGGGCAATCATTTCGTTGATGGTTACTTTCTTTTCATTCATGGCAGATGCCTCCTTTGGTATAGTCAGGGAAATCCCTGCTGACACCATTATCAGCAAATGCCTCTATGGACACCATAAAATTATCCCGAATTTTTCGGCTTTTCATATATGGATTCTATTTGACAGCTTAGACAGACACAAAAAGTTATCCCGAATATTTCTC
>CATKXE010000173.1 GCA_949840465.1 uncultured Lachnospiraceae bacterium
GGCGGGGAAGGGCAGGCCGTGATTTCCGAGGAAGAATGGATCGTGGAGGAAGTGGACAAAAGGGCGGAGATACGAAAACAACTGGAGACAGAGCCGAATCTTTTGGAGGGGGGCGGCGGAACTGGCCTTTGAGATTGAAACGGCGGAGCGGGAGAATTCAAAAGATATCATAGAACTCAAAAAATGGCCTTAAAATATCTCGAATCCCATAGACAGCGTCTGGCAGAAATGCCGCGGAATGCGGCGGAGGCGGAAATCCGCTGTGAGCTGGCCGAGGGGACGGCATACTATGTGGAATCAAAGGTTTACGGGATGCAGGCCGGGGACGGCGCGTATAAGGAACGTTATCTGGAGGGGCTTGGCAGATTTGAAGGAGGGCGGGGGAAATATTACCGCACCGGGATGGCAAAATGCCTGATTCTGGATCAGATAGCCCCTGAATGGAAGGACGGGTTTGACTTTGCCCGGGGAATGGATGCGGTATTGGAGGAGTTTTTGCGGACTGAGTACGCGTTTTTAACCTGAAGAGACAGAATGTAAAAAAACTCAATCCTGATGCGCATGCTCGTATAATTCGCGGATTTCTTCCGGCAGATGTTCGGGGATCAACTCCTGTAAACGGTCTTCATTGCCGTCCTGAATTGCCTGCTCATAATACCAGCATTTAAAGCGGATCATATCCAGTACTTTTTCCATCCTGCGGATCTCGTTTTCTACATTTTCCTTTTGCTGTAAAAAAAGCGCCAGCCTCTGGGCGTAGGTGCTGCTGCCCTGAGAGCACCATTCCATAAAGACTTTGATATTCTTGATTTCCATGCCTGCTTTTTTGAGGCATTCGATCACCCGCAGCTTCTCGATTTCTTTCTCGCCGAACCTGCGGATGCCGGCGGAACGCTCCATATCGGGGAAAAGTCCCTCTTTGTCGTAATAGCGGAGGGTGGAGACCGGGAGATGGAACATGTTAGAGATCTGGCCGATGGTATACATAAGATGGGGCTCCTTTCATAATATAGGTTCGGCATTTAATCTAAAGCCAGGTTTATGTGCTGACTTGAAAATATCACAGAACGGAAGGAATGTCAAGCGGCGATTGTCCGAGTCGGAATCTGTGATGGTTCCCCTGACTCAATCGTTCCAGAGCGGATTGTATTTTATGGGAAATAATGATAAAATGTACACAGTTTCTTACAAAAAAGATTTACAGGCGGGAAACTGACCCGTTTGTGAGGGGAGACCGGGCGAGGCAGTCAGAAGGGGGCACCGGGCCGGGGCTTGCCATTGCATTTCGGATCATGGAAAAACAGGGCGGGGAACTGGCTTATGAGCGGGTCGGCGGGGAGAATGTGTTTTGGGCGGCGATGCCGGATGATACAAAAAAGAAGGAGGCAGGGAGATGAGGGCAAATGCAACGTGTATGGCATGCATGGTCGAAAAGCAGGAGAAGCTTATCCGGCCTTTTGGCGATGAGGACAGGAAATCGGAATATATGCATAAGGTGCTGGAAATACTGTGTGAACACGGGCGTTCTGAATCGTCGCCGTGGCTGGCGGAACAGATCGAACGGTTATACGAAAGCTTCTGGGAGGAGTCCGTGGATTATACTTCGGCCAAACAAAAATATAACCGGCTCCTGCTTGGCCGGGAGGGGGAGATCAGGCGGCGTATCCGGGAGTCAAAGGAACCGGTCAAAGAGTGCGTCAAATATGTCTGCGCGGCAAATTATATTGATTTTTCCGCCGTGGAAAATGTGAATCAGCAGACGTTTGAAGCATTGCTTACGAAGGCGGGCAGTGAAAAAGTTCCCGAAAAGGAGTACCGGGAATTTACTCAGGATCTGGAACATGCAGAGACGCTTGCCTATCTGGTAGATAACTGCGGGGAAATCGTGCTGGACAAGGTCTTTATAAAAGTTTTGAAGGAAAAATATCCGCACCTGCGGATCACGGCCATTGTCAGGGGCAGGGATGTGCTCAACGACGCTACCATGGACGATGCGAGGGAGACCGGGTTGACAGAAGTGGTTCCCTGTATAGGCAACGGAAGCGGGGCGCCGGGCACGGTCTTAAACAGGCTGAGCGTGGAGGCAGGGCGGATTATCACGGAAGCGGATGTGGTGATCGCTAAGGGGCAGGGGAATTTTGAAAGCCTGTTTGGCGAGGGGCTGAACCCTTATTATCTGTTCCTTTGCAAATGCGAGCTGTTTGTCCGCAGATTCGGGCTTAAGCAGTACCAGTCTGTGTTTTCAAAAGAAGAGAGAATAAAAAATGACTTTTCATAAGGTTCCCATTGGCGGCCAGTCAGGCCGTGAATGGCAGTTTCATGAGGCATGGCGCTGCCGACAGTGAAAATGTGGTCTTGACAAACCAGGCCGGGATACGTTAAGATAATCCACAGACAGGAAAAAGGCAATGAAGGGAACAAGTAGTGGGAAACGGGAGAAGACAGAGAGCCGCCGGATGCTGAGAGGCGCATGACCCCGTTCTTTACGAATACATCCCGGAGCTTCACACCCAAAGCGGAGGTTTTGATATCCCGGCGAGTAGGCTGTGACGGAGTAATGCACGTTATTGCATGGAGTGTATGGCAGATACACTCATAGAGGCAGACAATGTGAATTGCCTGCGAATAAAGGTGGTACCACGAGTTTAAGAGCCCTCGTCCTTTTTTGAGTACTTCCGGTAAGTTTCCCAAATCACTTTCCGGGGGATGCTCTGATTGGACAGGAGGGCTCTTTTTCATGGAATTTATTTCAAGAACAGACTCTTTGAATCCCACGGATCAATCCCTGGTCGGATGAAGTCCGCCTTCCCGCAGGGACATGTGTTACGGAACACCCTTTGGGCGGGGGCAGGATTCCGGGAGTGCATCAGGAAAGAAAAGGAGAGAAGACGAACATGAAGCTCTATGAAGAATTGCAGGCCCGCGGGCTGATCGCACAGGTGACGGACGAGGAATTGATCGCAGATCTGATCAACAGTGGAAAGGCTACATTTTATATCGGGTTCGATCCCACGGCAGACAGCCTTCATGTCGGGCATTTTATGGCGCTCTGCCTGATGAAGAGGCTGCAGATGGCAGGCAACCGGCCCATTGCGCTGATCGGCGGAGGCACGGGGATGATCGGAGATCCGACGGGAAGGACGGATATGCGCCAGATGATGACGAAAGAGACGATCCAGCATAACTGCGACTGTTTTAAAAAGCAGATGAGCCGGTTCATTGATTTTACCGGGGGGAAGGCCCTGATGGTCAATAATGCAGACTGGCTTCTGGATCTGAACTATATAGAAGTGTTGCGGGAAGTGGGCGCGCATTTCAGCGTGAACCGCATGCTGACCGCGGAGTGTTACAAGCAGAGGATGGAGAAGGGATTAAGCTTTTTGGAATTTAATTATATGATCATGCAGGCTTATGATTTTTACGCATTGTTCCAGAAATACGGCTGCAACCTGCAGTTCGGAGGGGACGACCAGTGGAGCAATATGCTGGCGGGGACAGAACTGATCCGGCGGAAGCTGGGGAAGGACGCCAGCGCAATGACCATCACGCTGCTTTTGAATTCTGAGGGAAAGAAGATGGGCAAGACCCAGTCCGGCGCGGTATG
>CATKXE010000174.1 GCA_949840465.1 uncultured Lachnospiraceae bacterium
TTTCAGATTCATGGTACAGTTATCAGTTCAGATACTGTTCCGTGAATAATTCAGGTTTGGTATGATATAAATTGTGCTGCCCTTAGTCGGAATAAAATTTCAGAGCCTATTACGTTCTGAAAATCTATGCTATACTTATTTCGGATTATAAAAATGGGTAGGAGGAGTGTATAGATATGATGATTTTCTGGGGACTTATGATTCCTTTTATCGGTACGACGCTGGGAGCGGCGTGCGTGCTGGTCATGAGAAATGAACTGAAGCCTTTGATACAGAAGGCGCTTCTGGGATTTGCGGCAGGCGTCATGGTTGCGGCGTCCGTCTGGTCGCTGCTGATTCCGGCCATGGATATGTCGGATCATATGGGGAAGTTCGCCTTTATGCCGGCGGCGTCCGGGTTTGTACTTGGGATTGGATTCCTGTTAGCGCTCGACCGGGCGATTCCGCATATGCATGTGGGTTCTGACGACATTGAGGGACCAAGGTGCGTGCTGGATAAATCGACGATGCTGGTACTGGCGGTCACGATCCACAATATACCGGAGGGGATATCAAGCGGCGCTGTCTTTGCCGGGCTTCTGACGGGCAACGCGGATGTGACGGCTGCAGGAGCATTTGCACTGGCGATTGGAATCGCCGTGCAGAACCTTCCGGAAGGATTTATCGTATCCCTGCCGATACGGAGCGAAGGAAAGGGACGGGGAAGGGCATTTCTGTATGGATCCATGTCTGGCATTGTAGAGCCGATTGCGGGCGGTATCACGGTGCTGCTTGCCGCGTATATTACGCCGGTTCTGCCGTACCTGCTTGCATTTGCGGCGGGGGCGATGATTTATGTGGTGGTGGAAGAGCTTGTGCCGGAGTCGGCCCAAGGAGAGCACAGCAATATCGGGACGGTCGGATTCGCGGCCGGGTTTGTGCTTATGATGATATTGGATGTGGCGTTGGGGTAAGAGACGTCAGGAAATAAGATCAAGTGCCGTTACTTTAAAATATATTCAAAAACATACGACAGAATAAGTAGTCTGTGGATATATGAAAGGATAGCCGGGAAATAAAGAAAGGAACTTTGGGATGAGGATTACGCTGATTACGGTGGGGAAGATAAAGGAGAAGTATTTAAGAGATGCTGTCGCAGAATATGTAAAGCGCCTGGGAGCATACTGTAAACTTGAGATTGTAGAAGTGGCGGATGAGAAGACTTCGGAGCATGCCGGCGAAGCTGAAAAGGAGGCTGTCCGGTCCAGGGAAGGAGAGCGGATACTGAAGCATGTGAAGGGAGATGCATATGTGATTACATTGGAGATTCTTGGAAAGCAGCTTTCGTCGGAGGAACTGGCAGACAAGATGGAAGGACTTGGCCTGCAGGGAAACAGCCATGTCGTGTTTGTTATCGGAGGGTCAATTGGACTGGGGGCGGAGGTGCTTAAAAGGTCTGATTATGCATTAAGCTTTTCACGGATTACATTTCCGCACCAGTTGATGCGGGTGATTCTGCTGGAGCAGATCTACAGAGGATTCCGGATTATAAATGGAGCGCCGTACCACAAATAGAGTGGAAGTGGCTACATTTCACATCATGCCAGATTCTATAAAACTTTTATTCTATGAGAGTGCGAATTATAACCGGGACTGCCGGAATTTTGGGTTGAGTAAACTCACGTTGCATGATAAAATATAATAAAAGGAGAGAAATAGATGGGTGATGTAAAGATAACAAGCGCACCTTACGATGACGTGTTTCGAACACTACTGAATGACTGCAGCTGTTTAATCATCCCGGAGATTAACGAAGTGTTCGGGGAAAAGTACACAGGAAAGGAAAAGATAATCTTCTCGCCGAATGAGCATTTTCTGAATCAGCAGGATGGTAATGAAGATGAGCGGATAACAGATACCAATTTTAAGATACAGGGGAAAGAGACGAAGAAGTATCATCTGGAATGTCAGAGCGGTATAGATAACAGTATGTTAGTACGGTTCTTTGAATAATTTCTAAGGAAAGAACCGGAGGTGGGTTGAATAAGAGGGCAATCCTTTTTGCCCCCTTATTCAGCACACTTTCGGTTTTCCCGAATTGAACAAAGTCGCGTCCGGTATGGGAATTCAATGACTCCCATTTCCATCGGCTGACGGATATTTCTGATATTTTCCTATAGGATTTCTGACAAGTTTTCCCCGTTTAGGGTATACTTCCCCCTTACCCCCAAAGCTTATGTCCTATATCCAGTTGCTTTAGGGTCAGGCGCTGCTTCTTTGGGGTGCGCGTTCAGTGCATCCTTCATAAGCCATGGATCCGCCACAGCATGGGCATACGGTGACATCCTTTTTGTACAGTATCCTGATTGCCTGCACCTTGTCATCTTTCTTGAACCGTCTTAGAAACTCACGGCAGCCGATCAGATTCCTGCATATGGGGATTAGCTTCCGCTTGTTCTGGTTGCTTAAGATCCCATAATGCCGTATACGGACAAAGCCTTTCGGAGGAACATGCATAAAGAAACGGCGGACGAATTCAATCCCATCCAGAGTCAGTTCTTTCCACTGGCCGCCGCTTTTGTAATCCTTTACTTTTATGGTTACTGTAGTTTCGTCTATGCGCAGGATACGGCTGTTGCTGATCGCTATCCGATGTGTGTAACGTCCGAGGTAATTCATCACGGTTTCTGCCCCGGTAAAGGACTCTCTGATGTCCGTGACCCAGTTTTTTCCATAGCAGATATCCAGCAGTTCCTGATATTCATATGGATTGCGGTATTTGGCTGCGGCTCCTTCATAGCTAAGTCTCCCTGTTTTATGCAGTGCTTTGAGTCCAGACAGGAATTTCCCTTTGAAAAGTGCGGCCATCGCTTTTCCAGGCAGGAAGAACCCGTCCTTTTTCTGATGCCAGTTCCGAGCCGCATCAAGTCCGCCGCCTGTACAGAGTATGTGGATATGGGGATGGTAAGACAGGTTTGAACCCCATGTATGCATGATGCTGATGAAGCCGGGGGTGCCTCCCAGATGCACCGGGTTCCTGGAAAACTCCATGACCGTATCTGCCGCCGCATGGAAAAACAAGGAGCAGAGTTCCCTCTGGTTGGCGTAGATCAAGGGATTCAGTTCAGTTGGACAGGTAAATACCAGATGGTAATACTCTATATCCAGAACACCTTCCCTCTGTGCGTCGATCCACAGTTCATTGGAAAGCGCCTGGCACATCGGGCAGGATCTGTCACGGCAGGAATTGTTATGGATCTGTATATGGCCGCACTGGCTGCATCTGGAAACATTTACCCCATACGCACCCGTCTTGCAGTTCAGAATGTGGGCCGCCGTCTTTGCCTGTCTGGCATTGGGAGTATATTTCTCCAGGTACCTAGGGTAAAACTGCCGCAGGACATCCTGGACAGTTGGATTACCTGCCATCGCCGCAGACCTCCATGCTGCTTCTTTCATAGGTGTCAAACGGACTCCTTATCCCCATGAGAGCCTTGGAAGTCATCTGCAGGTATACATCCGTGGAGTTTGGGCTTCGGTGCCCTAATAACTGTTGGATAAATGTATGGCTGACACCGTCTTCAAGTGCGTGACAGGCAA
>CATKXE010000175.1 GCA_949840465.1 uncultured Lachnospiraceae bacterium
GGGATAACTTTTTCATAAAAGGCAGATATTTGACCGCCCGAATGCAGATGTTTTGACGCAAAAAGTCGGGATAATTATGGACGCTATTTCAGTCCATACAGCTTTTTCAAAACTTCCTCATCGCTGACGCTGTACTTTGGCAGGTCAACCCCAGCGATCACATCACGCCCCATGGATTTTTCGATCGCCCTCCGTTTCTGCTCGGTATCCGCATAAGCGTAGACCAGGGTGGTTTCGAGATTGGAATGCCCAAGCCACTGGGATATCAGCGAAAGGGCCATGCCGTGCTGGTAAAGATGCATCGCCCGGCTGTGTCTCCAGAGATGCGGATGCACATTTTCCGGGACTTCAGGGCAGTTCCTCCTTGCTGATGCCCCATACCGCCGGAGAAACTTCCTGACATTGTCATCTGACATGGGATGCCTTGCGCCGCACTGTTCCACATAAAAAAGCGGCTGCTGTGAATGCATCTGCCCGTCCGGATGGAACAGCTTCATATAATTCCGGAAATGGTTTATCGTTTCCGGCATCAGCGGGACACTGCGTATTTTGGAACCTTTCCCTTTCAGCACCGCTGTCGGCGTGTTCCCAAGACGTATATCACAGACCCGCAGATCCAGCATTTCCTGTATGCGTGCGGCACTGTCATACATGAGGATCATAAAAAACTGATCCCTTACCCCGCGGCGTGTTTTTGTGTCAGGCTGTTCCAGCAGGGCTTTTACTGCAGTTTCGCTCATATAGTCCACGCCTGAAAATTTTTCCTGCTTCTGCCGGGGAATCCTGTCAAGCCCCGCCAGCAGGACGATATTTTCCGGATTGGCTGCCGCTGCGTAACGGAAAAAAGAACGGATACAGGCAAAACGGTGGTTCCTTGTGGATGCGGAGCATCCTTTCTCTGCAACAAGCCAGTCAAGGTAACCGCTGACCATGCCGCTGTCCAGAAGGCCAAAGGTGACTTCACTGATGGAAATACCGCTGGCTGAAGCCGCATACCCGATGAGCTGGTCGAGCGCTGTGCGATATGCCCTGACCGTATTGCTGCTGGCACACATCTGGTTGGGAAGATAGATTTTCAGGTAGTCATGCACCATCTGGAAAAATGCTTCATCTTTTATTCGTCCCATAGTTCCACCTCCGGTATCATCTGTCTTAAGGAATCCCAGTCTATACCGGCCGACTTTACGAGGTTTTCCGGAAGGAGATGGATATAGTACACGGTTGCGGACAGTTCCTTATGCCCCATGTATGCCCGCAGGTAAGGCAGCCTGTTGAAAAGATTTTCCCCGTTGTCAAGCCAGCGTCCCAATGCTGCGGAGGCAAAGCGGTGGCGCAGGTCATATATCCTGACTGGTGGGAGCATGTCCGGATCGACACCGGGATTTGCAGCGGCAAAAAATGCCTTGAATTTATTCTGCATCCACGGGGATGAATAAGAGTTCCCGTTCCGGTCAGGGAAGAAATACGGGCTGTCAGGGTAAGCCGCATCACGCAGCCGGGCATAGGATGCCGCCAGTTCCATCATGTCATCGGACATGACAACAATCCGCTCCTTATGGCCTTTTGTTTCCGTGATAAGGATTTCCCCGGTCGCAAGGTTGACGGATTCCCTTTTCAGCATCCGCCCCTCGTTCGGGCGCAGGCCGCAGGTATAGATCAGCCGGAATACGGTGGAGAGAAGGAACGGCTGCAGGGAGTTTTCTTTGCCGCCCTGTACGTCTATCACATGGAAAAGCGCTTTCAGTTCGCTGTCAGTAAAAATATATGGCAGGAAGCAGCTGCGCCCTGATGTGAACTTTTCCGGCAGTATGAAGGCGGGGATTCCCATGGAAGCGAGATACTTCCCAAGCCCCCTTGCATAACCGGCACGGGAATGGAAATACCCAATAGATTCCCCCGGATGCCGTTCCAGCCATCCGGTCACGACCTCCCTCGTAAGGGAGGTTTCATCAGGGAAATGCTCTGTGCAGTACCGGTCCAGACTGTGGCTCCTGGGCAGATAAGTGGATTCCTCATAGCCCAGGGAAACTTTGTAATCAATCATTGACCTGATTGCAGGGGCAAGCCCGCTTTTTAAACAGCTGCTCATGGGAACCTCCTTTCCAGCGGAACGCAGGAAAAATCCAACGCGCACGTCTTCAGGTTCTGGCTGTCCAGCGACAGATACTGTTTGGCAGTGTCAAGGTTCTGGTGTCCGAGAACCTGCGCAATAGTGGTGACGGGGGTGCCGGAAACCAGCATGTTCCTCGCCAGCCGGCGGCGCAGGCCATGGAACCCTTTCCCGTCAAAAGGCTTCCGGTCAATCCCCGCTTTTTTACAGTAGCAGTCAAACATGTATCCTATGCCAACTCCGCTTGCCATGGGAACAAACGGGGCTTTCTCACGCAGGAATATTTCAGGCGCATCAGAATCGGGGCGTCCATTCAGGATATAGTCCTTTATGCTTTCCCCGGCTTCCGGCAGGAGGGGGAGGTAGAGCATGCCCCCGGTCTTGCTCTGCATCACATGGATTTCTCCCCTGATCCAGTCGATATCCGTCAGTTTCAGCCTGGCGATATCCACCGCCCGCAGCCCGGTGGTAGCCCCAAGCATTATGATCCCCTTATCACGCTTTCCCATGGAAGTGGATGTATCTACCTGGCCTATGATGGCGGTAAGTTCTTCATCAGATACATAGCCCCTCACTGGCATCTTCCGCGGCACATGGTATGAAAACAGGGATATGCAGTCAGGAGCCTTTTCACCAGAATCTTTTAAAAATATATGGAACTGGCGCACATAGCACAGAAGGTTATGCAGGCTGCCCGCCGCCATGGAAGCGGCGGCACCGATGACAAACTCCCGTGAATCGTTTATGGAAGCTCTGTCCAGTGAAGGAATCCCTTTTTCCTGAAAGAATGAGAGATAGCGCCGCACTGCCCAGGCAAAATCCCATTTGGTATTTTCGTGGAAATCCCTTGACGAAAGGAAGGCATCCAGCAGGCGGCTGTACTCCTCGTTGAGCTGGTACTTGGATGTCCTTTTTGTGCACTCCCATGTGAGGGTTCCTGTTGCATGGAACATTTCAAATTTTCTGGCAGCACGCTTCTGGGCATTATAGTATTCCCGGCAGATTTCGCCATCCCGGTAGCGCCGCTCAACTGTCTGGAGGAATTCAAGCGTGACAGCCGGATCATAATCACAGATGCCTTTTTCGTGGTAGAAACTGACAACGCTCCTGATAGAGCCGTACATATTTCCCCACAGGGTATGCTTTGCATAGCCTGCCTGTTCCAGCAGTTCCATAATGCTGGAAAACATTTCAGTTACAGATAATGTTTGCTTTGTCATAGGCAACATCTCCTTAAATAAAAAGTCAGGAAAATTTTCCTGCTAAATATTTATTCGGAGAAAACAGAATACCGGGAAAAGTTATCATGACTTTTTGCGCAAAGGTATCTGCATCCGGGCAGTCGGATATCTGCCTTTTATGAAAAAGTTATCCT
>CATKXE010000176.1 GCA_949840465.1 uncultured Lachnospiraceae bacterium
GCTGTATTTCAGACATTTATTCCAAAAACTCATAACATAATAATAGTTTCTCCTTTATGATGTAATTGCATTACCAACATCATTTAAGGAGGATTTTTATGTTGAAAGAAAAAGCGAAACCATGCGCCGGATTATCTGAAAAAGTACTCAATGAAATGTATTCGGATGGCTATTCCCCCAAAAGTGTGGACCATCATGTCAGGCCCATCTACAACAGGCTGGCAAGGTATTGTGAAGAGCATTTTGAGGGAATGTATTCTGTTGATGCGGGTGAAGCCTTCATACGGATGATCCAAAGGAAAAACCAGTCAAAGGAGCAGACAGATTTGAACCGAAATTCAATCGAACGGTTAAATCATGCGCTGGACGGAGATTTTCATTGGAGGCCTGCAAAGTCAAAGTTAAAGCCATATGCTGCTTCCTGCTATGATGCGGTTGTTGCCAGATACGAGGCTTATCTTATCCAGACTGGAAAAACCATTACCAACACCAGGCGCCATATACATTTAATTGCTGACTTCCTGTCGCATATGGAATCAGCAGGAATCACCAGTCTCCCTATGATTAAAGCAGAGCATATCCATGAAAGGTTTGCGGCTGCAAACGATAAAGCAGGTTTCCGCAAGGCAGTGAAGATGTTTTTTCGATATGCCTGCAAATACGGATTGGTTGAAAACGATAACAGCCGATGGATCCCGACAGTCCCACGCCATAGGCCGATTCCCTCTGTCTATACAAAAGATGAGATAGAAAGAATACTCGATTCCATAGACCGGACTACAAGTCTTGGTAAAAGAAATTACTGCATTATTCTGATAGCTGCAAGACTGGGAATCCGTTCCTGTGATATAGCCGGACTAAAGCTTGAAGACATCCGGCACAGGGAAGGCCTTATACGAATCATGCAGCAAAAGACGGATATTCCCGTTGAATACCCGATACTGAACGAAATAGCTGAAGCCCTGAAGGATTATCTTGACAATGCAAGGCCTGGTTCCGATCTTCCTCATGTATTCCTGACGCAGCCCAGACCAGCCGCCTCTGCTTTAAGCACACAGGGGATCTATGCCGTTGTGTCCGGAGCCATTGCACGGGCCGGCATAGATATGTCTTCCAGAAGACATGGTGCTCATGCCCTGAGATCGAGTCTGGCATCGCATCTTCTTGCAGATGGAAAAACCTATCCGGAGATCCAGCAGGTATTAGGCCATGCTTCTCCTGACGCCGCCAGGCATTATATTCGTGTTGAAGCGGAACGGCTGAGGGAATGTGCCATAGAAGTACCTGTTTTTCCCAATGAGCTGATTGCTTATTTCCAGGAAAGGCGGTGAAGTGACAGATGAAAAATACCATCCAGTTTAAAAGCTGCCTGAAGGAAAAGTTAAATTCTTATATGGAACTAAGGGAAAGCCAGGGCTGCCAGGTTTTGAAAATACGCCATATCTTTATCTCACTTGACCAGTATCTGCTGAAAGCCGGACTTAGCGGCCATAGCCTGCCTCCAGCTGTCATTGATGGCTGGATTGCATCCCTTCCGGAAAAACTCAGCGTAAATACAGTGAATATTTATATTTCGACTTATATGCAGTTTGCAAGATATCTGCAGTCACTTGGGTATGATGCTTTTATACCGGAGAAAGCAATCGGCAGCAAGAATTATTCTCCGTATTTATTTCATAAAGGTGATCTGGTGGCATTGATACAGGCTGTAGATGCCATGGTGTTTTCTGCTTCTGAAAAACACCGTCACAATGCCGCCTGCTTTAGCGTCATGCTAAGAATGTATATCGGTTGTGGATTCCGGTTAAACGAAATACGGCTGCTGAAGACGAAAGATGTTGACCTGGAATACGGTATCATCCATGTGCGGAATGCAAAGGGAAACCGTGACAGGATTGTACCCATGCACGAAACACTGGAGGAGTGCGTAAAGATATATTCAGAAAGTGGAATCCCTCAAAAAGAAAATCTGTTTTTTCCTTCCGGAACAGGAACCCCTATTTCATGTTCATGGATAAGGGATGCGTTTGTGAAATGTATCCGGTATATCGGTATAGAGAAACCAAACCTCCCGAAACATTCCAGAAATATTTGTCTGCACTGCCTCCGCCATAGCTTTGCGGTGGCAGCTTTCCGCCGGTTAGATAATAACGGCCTGGATATGTACGATGAGATACCGGTACTCTCTACATATATGGGGCATGAAAATCTTTACGGAACCGAACATTATCTCCATATGACAACAGAAAACAGCCGGGATATCCTGGATAAAGTGGAGGAATTCAATAAAGGGCTTTTCCCGGAGGTGTTGGAATGAAACAAACTTTATTTACAAAGCAGCTTGCGGAATATTTCAACATATATTTACCGATAAACAAAAAGTGTTCTAAAAATACCATCTCATCATATGCGGATGGATTTGTAGCATTATTCCGGTTTTTTAAGGAGATAAAAGGCATTCCGCATTACAGAATCAACTATTCGGATATCACCACAAAGACCATAGATGAATATCTGCTGTGGCTCCGAAATGAAAAGAATTATAGCGCGGCTTCCCAAAAACAACGCATATCGGCATTATCTTCATTTTTGAAATATGCTTCCGGCAGGGAGATGGTCTCCCTCGGTGCCTACAATGCAGTTTCCCAGACACAGACCCCGAAAGTTCCCAGGACGGTTTTCCCGTATTTCTCTGCAGAAGAGATCCGTATTTTATTGAGTATTCCTGAAACGGAAGGTAAATCTGACAGCCGGGATGTTACATTACTGGCATTGCTCTATGATTCCGGTGCAAGGGCACAGGAGGTATGCGACATACTGATTGGCGATATAACGTTCGCTAAGACTTCCACTATCAGGATCCATGGGAAAGGAAACAAAACACGCGAACTTCCTATGTCTTCAGATGTTGTGAAACTGATAAAAAGATATCTGGCTGAAAGAGGGAAAACTTTGAAAGATAACAGGGATGAACACCTCTTCTCAAGCCAGAGGTCTGACCGGATAACAACTGCATGTATCCGAAACCTTGTCTGCAAATATGTAACTTTGGCAAAAGGTAATCATCCGGATCACTTTAAGGAAGACGGTTATTCCCCGCACAGTTTTCGCCACAGCAAAGCGGTTCACATGCTTGAAGCGGGGGTGCCGCTCATATACATAAGAAACTTTTTGGGACATGAATCTGTTCAGACCACAGAGATCTATCTGCGTATCCATCAAGGCTCTGTTTCAAAGATATTGAAAGAAAGAAAAGCGGAAACAAATATACCGAATACACTTGAGCAATCGCATCCAAAAAATCAGGATATACCTGATTTCATTCAGAATGCAAGATAAATAATTATGTTATGAGTTTTTGGAATAAATGGCTGAAATACAGCATTCTTGTGGATTTCGGCCTTTCTCAAAAACTCAGCACATAACACATA
>CATKXE010000177.1 GCA_949840465.1 uncultured Lachnospiraceae bacterium
AAGAAGTTATTAACAAACCGGAACGTCTTGCTCCGGGACATAGAATGTGCGCAGGCTGCGGCGCAACAATTGCAGTAAGAACTGTTCTTCGCGCGCTCAAGCCCGAGGACAAGGCTGTAATCGGCAATGCCACCGGATGTCTGGAGGTTTCCACATTTACCTATCCCTATACTGCATGGGAGGACAGCTATATCCACAATGCATTTGAAAATGCGGGCGCTACCCTGAGCGGCGTGGAAGGGGCATATAAGGCTCTGAAGCGAAAAGGGAAACTGGACGCGACCTACAAATTCATTACCTTCGGCGGGGACGGCGGTACCTATGATATTGGATTCCAGTCACTGTCCGGGGCTATGGAGCGGAACCATGATATGGTGTACGTATGCTATGACAATGGGGCTTATATGAATACGGGCATCCAGCGGTCGTCCGCAACGCCCATGTATGCGGATACCACTACCACGCCGGTGGGTACGAAGAGCAACGGAAAGCCTCAGAATCGGAAAGACCTGGCGGCGATCATTGCAAGCCATGATATCCCTTATGTGGCACAGACAACATTTGTACAGAATTTTAAGGATCTCCATATAAAATCTGAGAAAGCAATTTATACGCCGGGGGCGGCATTTTTAAATATTATGGCGCCATGCCCGCGCGGATGGAGATATAATACGCCGGATATTATGGAAATTTGCAAGCTGGGCGTGGAGACTTGCTACTGGCCGCTGTTTGAAGTGGTGGAAGGCAAATGGATCCTGAACTACGAGCCAAAGAAGAAGCTTCCGATTGAAGAGTTTTTGGTGAAGCAGGGGCGGTTTAAGCATCTGTTCAGGAAAGGGAATGAATATTTGATTGAAGCATTTCAAAACGAAGTGGATCGCAGGTGGGATGAACTGCTGTTTAAATGTTCCCGTTAATTTTCAGGTTTGCCTGTGCAGGAATGGTACGGCACAGACAGGAATGCAAAATGTACAGACAGGTTCTGGCATGGATGATAGGAGTTGACAGATATGAGTAAAGAATTTGAGAAGGTAAAAGCATGTTATGAGTATTGCAGGAAGATTACGGATTTTCAGCCGCGTGTCGGCTTGATCCTGGGATCCGGGCTTGGCGACTACGCGAGGAATATGAAAGTGGAATGTGAGATCCCTTATGGGGATATTCCGGGCTTTCCGGTATCCACGGTGGTAGGACATGAGGGAAAATTTTTGTTTGGATATATTGGGGATGTGCCTGCAGTCCTGATGAAAGGGCGGGTACATTACTATGAAGGCTATACAGCTCAGGAAGTAGCGCTCCCCATCCGGGTGATGAAGCTTCTGGGGATTGAGGTTCTGTTTTTGACCAATGCATCCGGCGGGATTAACCGGAACTTTCATGTGGGCGACTTTATGATGATTAAAGACCAGATTTCCAATTTTGTGCCTTCTCCGCTGATCGGGGAAAATGTTGCAGAGCTGGGGGAACGTTTTACGGATATGAGCTATATTTATGACAGGGAACTTCAGGAGATCATCCGCAAAACAGCGGAGGAAGAAGGGATTCCTGTGCAGGAGGGAATCTATGTGCAGGCTTCCGGACCCAACTACGAAAGTCCGGCGGAGATCCGTATGTTCGCTTCTCTGGGTGCAGATGCGGTGGGCATGAGCACAACAGGCGAGGCGCTGGCAGCCCGCCATGCAGGGATCCGTGTGTGCGGGATTTCCTGTATTTCCAATATGGCAAGCGGAATCTCCAAGGAAAAGTTAAGCCATAAGGATGTGCAGGAGACGGCCGACAGACGGGCAAAAGAATTTGAACGTCTGGTGACACAGATTATCAGGAAATTATAAAAAAAATCCGGCAATTCCAAGGGGGCTGTCCCTGAATAAGCAAAGTGTTGGCTTATTTCCACACAGTTTCTAAGGAAAGGAAAGAATAATCTTTTCCGGACATGTCAATAATAGGAAAGTGAGGAAAAAACATCCATGAATACAAGGATTCATAATGTAAAGATTCTGACCATGGAGGAAGGGAACAGTATCATTCAGGGAGAGGTCTGGCTGCAGGATGATACGATCACCTATGTGGGGCCGCACCGGGAGGCAGAAAAAAACTGGGACAAGGAAATCGACGGACAGGGGAATCTTTTGATGCCCGGGTTTAAAAATGCACATACCCATTCTGCCATGACATTTTTAAGATCCCATGCGGACGACCTCAAGCTGGATGAGTGGCTGTACAATAAAGTATTTCCTGCAGAAGCAAAGCTCACCGGGGAAAGCCTGTACTGGTTTACGAAGCTTGCGTTCATGGAATATTTAACCAGTGGGATAACGGCTGCGTATGATATGTATTTTTATGTAGACGATGGGGCGCGTGCCGCAAAGGATACGGGCTTTCGGTATGTGTTCTGTGACAGCATCAACAATTTCGGCGGGACTGTGGAGCAGGTGGAAAAAGATTTTCTGCGTCTGAATACGGATGCATCCCGGCAGATCAGCCACCGCATCGGGTTTCATGCGGAGTACACCACAAGCAGGGAGCTGATGGAAGGGATCGCGGCACTGGCGGATAAGTATCAGGCTCCGGTTTCCGTACATTGCTCGGAGACACGCAAGGAAGTGGAGGAATGCAGGGAGAGAACCGGCATGTCCCCGGTGGCGTACATGGATTCGCTGGGGCTGTTCAAGCACGGCGGGACTTTGTTCCATTGTGTGCATATGGATGATACGGACTATGAGATTTTGAAGAAACGGGGCATTTATGTGGTGACGAATCCGGCTTCGAACCTGAAGCTGGCCAGCGGGATTGCACCCATCAGGCGTTATGTAAAGCTGGGCATCCCGGTAGCCATCGGCACAGACGGGGCTGCCAGCAACAACTGTCTGGATATGTTCCGGGAGATGTTTTTAGTGACCGGGCTGCAGAAGGCAGTCTGCGACGATCCGGAAGCAGTTCCGGCATGGGAAGTGCTGAAAATGGCGACGGTCAACGGGGCGCATGCCTGCGGGCTGACAGAGTGTGACAGGATTGCAGTAGGGAAAAAGGCAGATCTGATCTTAATAGACCTGAATCAGCCCAACATGCAGCCTGCACGTAATCCTGAGAAAAATCTGGTCTACAGCGGCAGCAAGATGAATGTAAAGATGACCATGGTAGGCGGCAAGGTGCTTTACCAGGATGGAGAATTTTATCTGGACTGCCCGAAGGAAGAGATTTTCAGAAAAGCCAATGAATACGCGGAGAAGATTTTCAGCTAAAGAATCTTAAAGCGCTTCCTCTGGCCGCTCCTGCGTCCGTCATGGTTTTCCATTCGCTTAAAGAAAGGGGACAGGTAGATGAAGGCAGCGATATTTACAATCAGCAAGGGGGCCAACAAGTCAAAAAAGGTGAGTC
>CATKXE010000178.1 GCA_949840465.1 uncultured Lachnospiraceae bacterium
GGAACAGACCGGGCTTGAAACGTCCATAGCGGAATGGCAAAGGCAGATTGAAAGTGTTGTTCGGCAAATTATCTGCACCTACATTCTTCACATTAAATGCGCCTGTATTTCAGATGGTATGGATAAACATTCAAAATTTCTGCATCTGTTTGCGCAGCTTTTTTAAGGTCAGTATTGTATAAACAATTCCAGCCAGTTTCCTTTTTCCGGTGCCTATCGCATGGGAAAAAAGAAACAGCATCTGTATTGTCAGTACAATTTAAAGTGTTCATGGGAAGATGTCCCGAGTGAATTGTACTGCTTCCGGATATAATTCAGAAAACAGGGGATTTTCTGTACTCTTAAATCCCCTGTTCTCATCAGCTGATACTGAATTGTCTGCTGTCAGTTAACTATTCGCAAAACAAAGGATTTGCGAATGCTTACCCAAGCTGGACATCATTGATGGCCTGCATGGCGGTCTCACCAGTTACTGTATGAAGCTCCTTGGAATCAGCAATGAGCAGGCAGGCATCGCAGATACGGTTGATGACACGCGGCGTACCGTTGGCAGAGTTAAGGACTGCCTCAAGGGCATTTTCCTCAAAGACCGTCTGCCTGCATCCTGCGCCTTTTAGTTTTTCCGTGACATAAATGCGTCCTTCCTCCTTTGAGAGGCCCTCCATGTTGTAATTCATGACAAGCCTCTGGCGGAGCGGTTCATGCGCATTCAGGCGCAGGGTATTGTTTAACTGGGGCTGTCCGGCAAGGAGGATAACAGCCCGGTCCCTGGAATCCATCTCAAAGTTGAACAGTATCTTTAAGTCGCTTAAAACGGCTCCGTTCATGTGGTTGGCCTCATCGATGATGATGACCGGGGTGATCCTTTTTTCAAGGGCAAGGTAGTTGACCGAGTCCTGTATGAGCTTAAAGTTGTCTATCTTGCGGGATGCAGGTTCCGCCCCGAAGGAGGAAGCCAGAAGGCGGTAGAATTCCTGTACGGTGAGGGTGGAAAGGCTTGAATAGACCACCTTATAGCGTGAAGGGTTCAGGGAAGCAGCAAAAGAACGAAGCGCCGTTGTCTTGCCCAGTCCCGGGGAGCCGGTCAGGAGGCCGAAGCCTTTGGTCTCTACAAGATAATTCAGGCGGAAACGCACCTCGTGGGATTCCTCATTCTCCACGAGGATTTCTTTGGAATTCTTTAGGAACGGGTTGAATTCCAGACCGAAACGTGCAATGTAATCCATTATTCATCACCTCCTTGGAGGTGATCGCCTCTGCAAAGATAAGTCTTATTTCTTTTGATCATGGAGTTATCGTGTTTGTGCAGGAGCTTTACAGGCGTAAGGGAGGAGTCCTGCTCCACAACAAATATTTCTTTCAGATCGGGGGAATAGCGGAGCCGGATGCGTCTTTTTGCAAAACGGTAATCGACTTCGTACTCCGTATGGTCAATAACGATGACGCTGTCTGCGGATACTGTTCTTTCAATTTCCAGAAGGAAAGCCCGTTCGATTTCCGCATCATCCAGCCGGCGGATATGATCAGGTTCGGAGAAGAAACGGTCCACCGGGGACTTTCCGCCGAGGGAGGAATGGGGCGCCTGATTGTAAGCATTGACAAATGCGTACAGGGAGGCGCGCAGTCCGTCAAGGGAATGGAAAGCGCGCATGTCAAGGGAAGCCATCCACTGGTCCTTCATGGTGCGGAACCATCGTTCGATCTTTGCCTTTGCAGTGGGTGTGTAAGGCTGGCAGTAATTAAGCGTGGAGCCGATCCTTGCGCAGAGAAGCTCCATCTGCCTGTTCTTATAGGAACTGCCGTTGTCAAAGTTGAATACCTTTGGCCTGCCGTATTTGGAGACGGCAGAGCGCATGACGGACATGAGGTTCACAAAGTTGTCCTGGAAAAAGATGTCAATGCCGGTGATAAAACGGCTTGCGTCATCGATCAGCGCAATGATATAGACTTTCTTTTTTCCGCTTTCCGTGATCATCCTGGGACCAACGCTGGAATCGCCGCACCAGACCTCATTGATGTGGGGGCGTTCATAGCGGCGCATGTCCTTATTGTTCGTCATCCTGTTTTCAGCCATAAGCTGGTTCACAAAGCGGCAGACAGAGGATTCGGAAACGGAAGTCCTGGAGATGAGTCCGTTATCAAGGAGAGCGCGGTAGATCATGGATGCGGGCATCCTGGGATAGCGTTCCTTCATGTGGCGGATAAATTCCTGGCATTCATCATCCAGGCAGCGGCTTTTGCCAGAGTCAGAACGGCTTTTTGGCATGAGTGCGTCAAAACCGTTTTTTAAATAAGAGCGGTACCATCTTTCGATGGAAGCGGCGGAAAAATGTTTTGTGGAGCCGTCTGGAGCCGGATAAGACTTCTCGGCCGCCTCCCTGTAATAATCGTCAAGACTCTGGAAATCATCCTTCGTGCCGCTTATTAAAGGGGCAATAGCCCCGTAGCGCATCAGGGCGACAGCGTGTTTTTCATCCTGTGTCATGTAAAAAACCTCCTTATAAAAGTGTATGGATACAGTATAAGCGCAGGGACAGAGGCTGTCGTGTAAGGTTATGTGGTCAGTGGGAATAAGATATTCGGGGTGCGTTTAACCTGCATGAACTGGAGGCAGTAGGCGGAAAAACAGAGGGAAACGAGTTTCTTTAGAGGACAGATGGGAATGCCGCAGGAAAGAAGACGCTGCTTCCAGTGGCGCAGGTAGGAGCGCATGATATATTTGACGTTGTTCTCATCAATGCAGGGAATGCGGTCCAAAAGGGAACGGAGTGCGTGTTTATCCGGGAAAAAATGGATGATATCGGCCTGGTCGGGAGCGGATACCTGTGAATAAGGGACGATGAGGGATGGGAGGAGTGCGTGCGTCCTGCGGCATTCATGGCAGCGGAGACGGCAGATGCGCAGCCGGATGATGCCGTCAGGGGTCTTCAGACCACGCAGGTAATAGCCATGGACAGAGAGGCAGGCAGAATGGCCGCATGTACATGTGAGCTGGTGGAACTGGATGGAGGAAAGGATGTCATCATAGCCTTTTTGGTTTAAAGGGTTGCGCATTTCAACGGATAAGGTTATCATAAGCATGTAATAAAGCGGCGCAAGCCGCGAATAGATGATGGCAGGAGCTTAACTTTGGACGGTTGGGGCTCCTGCTTTTTTAATCGGGTCACAAAGGTATGATAACACAGAAAATGCAGATGTAAAGAAAGTGACGGATTCTCCGCCTGGCTGGATACATCCGTAGATTCAACTAATCTGGATAAAAACGGTGATTTGGGATGTAGATAATCTAAAGAATAATAATTAAAGGGAGTGGAAGAAAAAGCAGGTGGAAGTCTGGAAGTGAGGATTGTTCCGGGGGCGAAAAATAATGGCATCA
>CATKXE010000179.1 GCA_949840465.1 uncultured Lachnospiraceae bacterium
ACCGCAAATGGGAACTTATGCTGCATGGAAAAGTCTTTGTAGGCATCCTCCAGAGCCCTGGAGATTATGGCGCTCTTCACATACCGGCCATTTACAAAAAAGGTCTCAAAATTCCGGTTTCCCCGCGCGATCACCGGCTTTCCGATATATCCGCTGATACAGATTCCGGACTGTTCAAAATAGAGTTTCATCAGGTTAGAGGCCACATCCCGCCCATAGAGCTGGTAGATCACTTCATCCAGCTTCCCGCTTCCCGGGGATCTCAATTTTTCCTGTCCGTTATTTACAAAACGGATCCCCACCTCCGGATGGGACAGCGCCAGGCGCATCAGAAGATCCTGCACATGCCCGGCCTCTGTCACAGCGGTTTTTAAAAATTTCCGGCGGGCAGGCATATTAAAAAAAAGCTGCCGCACCAGAAAAATCGTTCCGTCCGCAGCTCCTGTCTCTTCCAGAGAAACCTCGTTTCCCCCTTCAATCACATACCGGGTTCCGAACGTCTCCTCCTTCGGCTTTGTGACCAGTTCCACCTTTGCCACAGCCGCAATACTTGACAGCGCTTCCCCGCGGAAACCCAAGGATGCAATGTGGGCAAGATCCTCCACACAGTGGATCTTGCTCGTAGAGTGCCTTAAAAAAGCATTCCGTATATCTTCCTTCACAATCCCGGCGCCATTATCCTTGATCCGGATCATGGAAATCCCGCCTTCTTCAATCTCCACTGTTACAAAAGAGGCTCCTGCATCAATCGCATTCTCTACCAATTCCTTCACCACCGAGGCCGGCCGTTCAATGACTTCCCCTGCGGCGATCTTGTCAATGGTCACCTGATCCAACACCTGAATATGTGCCATATGCATTCTCCCTTCCCCATGTGAATCTGAACTTTTTTGCCGGTACACTACCACCGGTTTTGCAATTTATTCTGCAGTCGGTAAATCGTATTCAGTGCATCCACCGGCGTTAAGTTCCCCACATCGATATTTTTCAGTTCCTCCAGTACGTCATCATCCTGAACCGTATCAAACAGGGAAAACTGCGCCAGATCTACTTCATCATATTTTTTCACGGCCCTCCCTTTTTTCTTCGGCTTTTGCACGCCCCTGGAGGCAATCTCGCTGACCCGCACCGTAATGTCGCCGTCCACTAACTCATCCACGATCTCCTTTGCCCGGTCAATGACCATTTCCGGCACTCCGGCCAGCTTTGCCACCTGGATTCCATAGCTCTTATCTGCGCCTCCCTTCACGATCTTGCGCAAAAATACAATGTCATCCCCTTTTTCCTTCACGGCAATGCAGTAGTTGTTCACATTCTCGATTTTTCCTTCCAGTTCCGTCAGCTCGTGGTAATGGGTAGCAAACAAAGTCTTTGCCCCCAGAATCCTTGCGTCGCTGATATATTCCACCACCGCCCAGGCAATGGACAGTCCGTCAAAGGTACTGGTACCCCGTCCGATCTCATCCAGAATCAGCAGGCTTTTGGAAGTGGCATTGCGAAGGATATTGGCAACCTCCGTCATCTCCACCATGAAGGTACTCTGCCCTGAGGCAAGGTCGTCGGAAGCCCCCACTCTGGTAAAGATCCGGTCGACCAGGCCGATATCCGCACTGGCCGCAGGCACAAAGGAACCGGTCTGGGCCATCAGGACGATCAGGGCCGCCTGACGCATATAGGTAGACTTTCCGGCCATATTAGGTCCGGTGATAATGGAAATCCGCTGCTTTTTGTCATTGAGGAATGTATCGTTGCAGATAAAGGAGCCGTCAGGGATCATCTGCTCCACCACCGGATGCCGTCCGTCTTTAATATCAATGACGCCTTTTTCATTGATATGGGGGCGTACATAGTGGTTCCGCTCCGCCACCAGGGCCAGTGTGGAAAAGACGTCCAATCTGGCCACCGCCCTGGCTGTCTTCTGTATCCTGGCCACCTCCCCGGCAATGGTATCCCGGACCGTACAGTACAATTCATATTCCAGGGCATACAGCTTGTCCTCGGCTCCCAGGATGGTGTCCTCCAGTTCTTTGAGTTCCGGGGTGATGTACCGCTCCGCATTGGCCAATGTCTGCTTGCGCATAAAATAATCCGGCACCAGATTCTTATAGGAATTGGTGACCTCCAGATAATATCCGAACACTTTATTATATTTAATCTTTAAGTTCTTGATCCCGGTCTTTTCCCGCTCTTCCTCCTCCAGCTTTGCAAGCCAGCCTTTTCCCTCAGACTTGGCGCGGCGCAGCGTATCGACCTCTTCATTATAGCCGTCGCGGATGATATTCCCCTCCTTCATTGCCAGAGGCGGATCCTCCGCGATTGCGTTTTTAACGAGAGAACACAGATCTTCTAAGGGGTCCAAATCCTCCCGCACCTGGGACAGAAGTTCCGAATGCATCTCATCCAATATGTACCGGATAGGGGGCAGCATCTCCAGAGAGCCGGAAAATGCAGTCAGATCCCTCGGTGTTGCGGAACCATAGGTAATCTTTGTCACCAGCCGTTCCAGGTCATACACCGGGGATAAATATTCCCGGATCTCTTCCCGGCAGATGGCCTGTTCTTTTAATTCCCCCACTGCGTCCAGACGCCTCTCGATCTCTGTGCGCCCGACCAGAGGCTGCTCTACATACTTGCGCAGGGTGCGCGCCCCCATGGCAGTGCGGGTCTTATCCAACACCCAGAGAAGAGAACCCCGCTTCTGCTTTTCACGCAAGGTTTCACACAGCTCCAGATTCCGTCTCGTAGAGCTGTCCAGCATCATATATTTTCCCGTGGTGTACGGGGTAATATGGGTCATGTGGGACAAGTCGTTTTTCTGCGTCTCCAAAAGATATTGCAGAAGCGCGCCTGCACTGATGACGCCGCAGTCATAATCCCCAAGCCCCAGGCCGTCCAGAGAAGAAACCTTAAAATGCTCCTGCAGCTTTTCCCTGCATAAAGCATCGTCAAAATACCAGGAATCCAGAGAATAGACCGCCATTTTCAGACGCTCTTTGAGATCTTCCAGGTCAAGACCGCTCATATAAAAGGATTCGTTGCAGATGATCTCCGAAGGCGTAAATTTAAAGATCTCATCCTTAAGCCTTGCACCGTCCGGCAGTTCGGTCACAAAATAATCTCCGGTAGAAATGTCCGCTACAGACACGCCATACCGATCCGCCAGATAGACGATGCACATTATATAATTATTCCTTGTCTCATCCATGACCTGGTTATCCATGACCGTCCCAGGCGTCACCACTCTGACAACCTCACGTTTGACGAGGCCTTTCGCCTGCCTGGGATCCTCCACCTGTTCACAGATCGCCACTTTATATCC
>CATKXE010000180.1 GCA_949840465.1 uncultured Lachnospiraceae bacterium
GTGGACGCCGGCGGGGAGTTCGAGGAGGCCCTGCGGACCCGGACCTTCGAGCCGGACGGCCCCAACTGGACCCCCCGTATCTCCGGCATGGTCTGCCACACCAAGCAGGGGTCTTTTTCCACCCAGCTGTGGGAGCAGCTGTCCGGGGTATTGAAGGAGTTGGCGGCGCTGGTGGGGAAATAAAATTGAGGGATACAGATTCTACGGTCTGTATCCCTCCGATTTGTTTTTGTTACCATTCATAGCCATTTTAATTTCTGATGTTTCATGAATTCCCATTGTGGCTTTTTTATTGGCATAATGCACTGTTTTTGGTGGTTTTATTTATTAATAAATATAGCCACTACATATTGACTTTTTGTAGTGGTTGTAATATAATATATATAGCCACTATTGAAAGGAGAAACCGTTATGCCTACTATTGTTAAACACTTCGATAAAAAATCAGGAAAGACCCGGGTTTACGAATCTACTCCCCACTATGACCCTGTTACCAAGCAATCAAGACCGAAGAGGAAATATCTTGGTACCCTCGATCCCGAAACAAAGGAATTGATCCCATCTTCCGGTCGCAGGGGCAGAACAGCATCTTCGAAAAATGTTACCACCACGGAAGAAGATACTGCTTCTGCAAGGAACAGAGATTTTCAAAAAATCATTTCCGAGAAAGAAACAGAAATCGCCTCTTTACAGTCTGAGGTGAAAACCCTAAAAGCTACTATCAGGGCATATGAAAAAGTATGCACTTCCATCTCCAATACTTTAAGAAAGGCCCCTGTGATCTATGATTAAATATACCGGCGATCTGCGCTGTGACTTTGAAAAAGCAACGGCAGAAATCACGAAACTCAAAGACCGCATCGTGGGATACCAGGAGCAGATAGCTTCACTACGGGCTTCAGTTAAGAGCCTTAAGCAGTCCAACGATTTCCATAAAAAGAATTATCAGGAATCCCTCGCTGAAAAAGATGCCATTATCAAGGAACTGCAGAACCGTCTTGCCCATGCGGAGGCTCTCCTTAACCATGATGGCAGCAATACCGGTACCCCAACATCGCAGACACCGATAAATAAAAACAAGGTTATCCCAAACTCCCGCCGCAGTTCAGGCAGGAAGAAAGGCGGACAGCCTGGACATCCCAAAGCAGCCCTTGAAGCGCCGGAGGAATCTGAGATCACAGATACCGTTGGGCACCCATTACAGGACGATGAATGCTGTCCAAAATGCGGGCTTACAGACTGCGCCCCAACCGGCGAGTCCGAAGTTAAATTTGAATACGATGTACGCATTAAAGTCGTTAAGATCAAACACGAATTCTTTTATTACGAATGCAGCAACTGCGGCACTGTATTCCGGTCACAGATACCCCCAAACCTCAAGGAGAAGGTTCAGTATGGCAGCGGATTGCAGGCTTTTGCTTTATCACTCACAAATACCGTCAATGCCGCTATGAACAAAGCATCCATGTTTCTTGCCGGAATCACCGGCGGTGAATTAATGCCCTGTGAGGGATACATTGCGAAACTCCAGGCCCGTGCCGCAAATGGGCTCCGCCAGTTTCGCCAGGATCTGAAGCTTGTCCTGATCACAAGAAAGATCGTTTACTGGGACGACACGGTCATCTTCATTCTTGCGCAAAGAGCATGTTTCCGATTTTATGGAGACGAGTCTATTGCCTACTATACAGCGCATGCACACAAAGACATGGAAAGCCTTGATGACGACAATGTACTGAATCTCCTGACATCGGATACCAAAACCATGCACGACCATAACACCGTAAACTACAATGAAAAGTACAGCTTTGAGAATATCGAGTGTAATCAGCATCTTCAGCGTGACTGCCAGAAGAATACGGATGATACCTGCCATCAATGGTCTGATGATCTGAAAAAGCATATCAGCGCAACCATCAAGGATCGCAATGATGCCATAGCCCGGGGCGAGGGTTCTTTCAGCGAAGCCTGCATAAACGAGTTTCATCATAAAATAGATGAATACCTTAAAAACGGATGGAGTGAAAATGAGTCTGATCCAAACAACTACGGGGCATCCTTTGAGCGGACTCTGCTTACCAGAATTGCCCAATACCGCAGAAACTATTTCCTGTGGGTTGAGGATTTCAGTCTGCCGACCACCAATAATCTCAGTGAACGCGGGCTTCGAGGTGTAAAATCCCACATGAAAATATCGGGACAGTTTGAATCAGAGACAGCGGCCGATAACCATGCGCTCAACCGAACATACATCGAAACCTGCCGTCGTAATGGCATCAATGAAATCGAAGCGTTGCAACGATTATGCGAAGGGAATCCTTATACGGTTGCCGAAATCTTCTCGGTCTAATCTTCCTAAAAACACATCAGAACATTGAAAGCGGTGTTGCAGCTCCGCTTTATTTGTCGATCCATCAAACCGACTGTGAATAGTAACAAAGATCATCATTTGCTTCCATCCATTGATTCCGGACAGACCGGATCTCCTTACGTGCCTGTGCTAATTCTTGTTTTAATTCCCGGATATTTTTTTCAAGTTTCCGAATAATGCTCTTATATTCTTCTTCTAATTTCCGGTATCTCTCGCCGGATTTAAATTCGGCGATCTGCTGTGCCAGTGATTTCACTTTGTACTGTAATGCACTTGTATATTCAAATGGATTCATCTGTACTCTCCTTTGATGAATTAGGGGCGGGAATCTAATACCTGTGCCATCGTTCTGCTTAATTCTATTGTCTCTTCCAGTTGTAATGTCAGCATGGAAATATATTCTTCTTTCTGTTCAAGAAGCTCTTCCGAAGTCCGAATGCATTTTTCCTGGATTCGGATTACATTTTCTGCTTCTTTAAGAGCATTCTCCAATTTAGAGATCTGTAATTCATATTTTTTTATAAGTGATGTTTCTTTACTCATTGCTGCCTCCGCACTTGTAATAAAAAAAGTATAGCAGAAATCTGGAAAAAAAGCGAATGAAGGAAATCTGGTATTCGTCATTTTGCCAGGGATAAATCGTTGATTTTTCAAGACAAATGGATATCAAACCACGCAGAAAAAGATGTGAGAAGGGGATTTTAAGACGAAAAACAGAAAGGAGAAAATGTTATCCACAAGAAATACCTGAGGACAAAATATTATTAACATTTTGTCCTCAAACGTATCATTTACTGTGGATAAAAATTTTTTCAATTTCAGCACATTTACCAACACTTTCTAAAAAGCCTATTACTGGCGTGGGTGTGAAAAGTAACAAAACATCTGGCATCTATCCGGGGAGGAACAGACCGTGGAGG
>CATKXE010000181.1 GCA_949840465.1 uncultured Lachnospiraceae bacterium
GCAGAGGATCTAGCGCGGATTATGAAATACTGTATCATGGATTCGCCCCAGAGGAGAGCTTTTTTAGAGATCACGCAGACTGAAAATCATACCTTTCACAACCTGTCCGGTAGCCGGAGTTTTTCCTGCTTCAACCATAATGCCTTTTTGAGTATGATGGAAGGAGCCATTTCCGGGAAGACCGGATTTACCGGAGAGGCCGGATACTGCTATGTGGGCGCGCTTAGGCGGGATGACAGGACATTCATCGTAAGTCTTCTGGCATGCGGCTGGCCCAACAATAAAGCGTATAAATGGGCGGACACCAGAAAATTGATGGCCTATGGAATCGACCATTTCCATTATCAGGATATCTGTCAGGAGGTGGAACCGGGCTCTATCCCTGTGCTGGACGGCATTCCGGACGGAAACCGGCTCTGCGGCGGCTCATCGGTGCATACCACAGTGAATCAAAAGCCAAAAGTACAGGGGCAGGAGGAAGGAGCGGATAATCCTCAGCCTTCCGGGCAGAGGATTTTGCTGCGGGATGACGACTCTGTCCGGGTGGAGGTGGAAAAGGATGAAAAATTAAATGCACCGGTATCTAAGGGAGAACCGGCTGGAGAGGTGGTCTATTTATTGGGGGATGAGGTGCTTTTTACCCAGCAGATTGTCACCGACGGGGAAGTGAAGACGCGTGACCTCCGTTGGTGTGTGAAAAAAATAGCCGGTATATTTTTCATGGGAGTATAGCATGATCTTAAAATATATCAATAAAAATGATTAAAATAGGTACTGGATTCTTGCAACTATATATGCTAGTATAGACAAAGACAAAAAAGAACAACCAAATTGATAAAATATAAGGAGATATGCCATGAATAATTTTGAGAAATATGAGCGTTCGTATTTTATGCCGCCGGTCGAATGCTATGACTGGGTGAAAAAGGATTATATTGACCACCCGCCGGTGTGGTGCAGCGTGGATCTGCGGGACGGAAACCAGGCGTTAATCGAGCCTATGAGCCTGGATGAGAAGGTGGAATTTTTCCAGCTTCTTGTGGACGTGGGATTTAAGGAAATCGAGGTGGGATTTCCGGCGGCCTCTGAGACGGAGTACCAGTTTATGCGTACGCTGATCGAAAAGGATATGATTCCTGACGATGTGACAGTTCAGGTGCTTACTCAGGCGAGAGAACACATCATCAAGCGGACGTTCGAGGCGGTGAAGGGAGCTCCACACGCAATTATACATGTATACAATTCTACTTCCGTGGCACAGCGGGAACAGGTGTTTAAAAAAGATAAGGCAGAGGTTAAGCAGATCGCCATTGATGGTGCGAAACTTTTAAAAGAACTGGCAGAAGAGACAGAAGGGAATTTTACCTTTGAATACAGTCCGGAGAGTTTTTCAGGGACAGAGATGGAATATGCCATGGAGGTCTGCAACGCCGTGCTGGATGTGTGGCGGCCCACTGCAGAAAACAAGGCCATTATCAACCTTCCGGCAACCGTGGAGAATGCGCTGCCGCATGTATTTGCAAGCCAGGTGGAATATTTCCATAAATATATGAACCATCGTGAAAATACGATCATCAGCCTTCACCCCCATAATGACAGGGGAACCGGTGTGGCGACCGCGGAGCTTGGCATCCTTGCAGGGGCGGACAGGATTGAAGGAACCTTGTTTGGCAATGGAGAGAGGACCGGAAACGTGGATGTCCTTGTGCTGGCAATGAATATGTTTTCCCACGGCGTTGACCCCGGGCTGGATTTTTCGAACATGAGTGAGATCAGCGAAGTGTATGAGAGGCTCACCAGAATGAACGTTTCTCCACGCCAGCCGTATGCCGGAGAACTGGTATTTACTGCATTTTCCGGTTCACATCAGGATGCCATTGCAAAGGGGATGTCATGGAGGGAAGAAGGAAAGACAGAAAAATGGTGCGTGCCTTATCTTCCGATCGATCCTAAAGATGTGGGCAGGAGATATGATTCAGATGTGATCCGGATCAACAGCCAGTCAGGGAAAGGCGGCGTGAACTATATCCTGAAGCAGAATTTTGGTATCAGCCTTCCGCAGAAGATGCGCGAGGAGGTGGGGTATCTTGTAAAGGATGTGTCCGACAAAGCGCATAAGGAGCTGTCACCGGACTGGGTATATCAGATTTTCGAGGATCATTATATTAATGCAAAGAATCTGTTTACGATCGACGAGTGCCATTTTGAGCAGAGAGATGGGATCGTCGCCCGGGCAACCATCGGCCACGGCGGGAGACAGCAGGAAATCACAGGAGTGGGGAATGGACGTCTGGACGCGGTCAGCAATGCGATCAAGCACTATTTTGACATCAGCTACGAGCTGTCTGTCTATGAAGAACATTCACTGACAAGAGGGTCTTCCTCGAAGGCTGTGGCTTATGTGGGAATCATTTGTAATAAGAAGAAATACTGGGGGGCGGGGATTGACCCGGATATCATCAAGGCTTCCATCGCGGCGTTGGAGGTTGCGGTCAACAAGATTGAGGAGATCCGGAATATCGAAGAGAGTAAGGATTCCAGACTGCTGCAGATTACCAATTATATTTATGCCAACTATAAGACCGTGACATTGGATGAGCTTTCGGAGGAATTCTTCCTTTCTAAGCCCTACCTTTCCAAATATATCAAAGAAAAATCCGGGGAGACCTTCGGGGATATCCTGAAAAAGGTACGCATGAAGAAAGCGCGAGCCATGCTCAAAAGCAGCAATGCTACTGTAGAAAGCATTGCAGAGTCCGTCGGATACCAGAATGTAGAACATTTTAATAGGATCTTTAAAAAGATGTACCAGCTCACGCCGGTACAGTTTCGAAACGGCAGATGATCTCTCCGCCGGAAGTCATATATCCGCGCAGCAAGCCGACAGGAGATTTCTCCTGCGCTCTGTTTCGGCTGTTGCTGATCAAGCGCTGCTCCCCCCTCGCGGCAGCCGCCAAATGGACATGCAAACCTGTTCATTTGGCGGCTGTTTTGCGGAAATAAAAGGGCCGGGCAGAGGAATCCGTATATTTTTGCGGAACAATCATTCTTCAAGTTCGGCCCATAATTCATATAATCCTTCCAATTCGGTTTCGTTTTCTGATTTTTCAGTTGCAAGCTCCTGACAGCGTACGGAATTGGAATACACATCTTCCTGTGTCATCAGTTCATCTATTTCCTGATTGCGTTCCTCCAAATGCGTGATCCGAT
>CATKXE010000182.1 GCA_949840465.1 uncultured Lachnospiraceae bacterium
TTCGGGCAGAGTATCTTGAGGCCATCCGGGGAAATCTTAAAAGCCAGCTTAACCGGATCGATATTCAGGAAAAGGATGGGACGATCACAAATCTTGGTGAAAAATTTGGAAACAAAAAAGCAAATTAGGACCCGGGCACTGGAAAAACGCAGGGCGCTGCCATCAATGGCAAGGAATGTATACAGCCATACAATCTGCCGTCTGGTCGTAGAGCACCCGCTTTTTCAGAGTGCGCGGGAGATTTATTGTTATGCTTCTTTCCGTGAGGAAGCAGGCACAGGCCGGTTGATGGAGGAAGCATGGAAAGCCGGTAAAAGGGTCGCGGTTCCGTGTGTCAGGGACGAGGGACAGATGGATTTTTATTACATAGACAGCCCCCTGGAATTGTCCCGTGGATATCAGGGAATCCCGGAACCTGCGAAAAATGCGTTAAAGATTGCGCTGCCCGAATATGGACGTGGAGATACGCTCATGATACTGCCGGGAGCCGCATTTGACAGGGAGGGGAACCGGCTTGGTTATGGGAAAGGCTTTTATGACCGATATCTGAGGGCGCATCCTGGCTGCCCAAAGGTAGGGCTGGCCTATTCGATCCAATGCGTGGAAAAAATTCCCGCAGACCCTCATGACGTCCGCGTGGAAGCAGTGATTACAGAGAAAGGAAATTTTATGGCATGCAGAACGGATTACCAAAAGACCCCATGATTTTGCTTAGCGTGGCCAATACAAAGTTACGGGACTATTATCCCACGCTGGACGCTCTCTGTGAGGATCTGGGAGTCTCAAAAAAGGAACTGGAAGAAAAACTTGAGCAGATTGGGTACGAGTATGTGGAAGAAGAAAATCAGTTTGTATAACACACGGAAGGCTTAAAAGAAAGGAAAAAGTCAAGAGAAATGTATCATGAAATTCATTTAGATCAAATAGACATTCACTCAGAACCACCCACAGTGGAACCTGAAAAACAGTATTATTATATGGCGAAATGCCGGGAGTGGGTAAAAGATTTTGAACAAAAAAACGGGCGCTTACCCAAATCCTGTGTCGTCAATTTCGGCTGTCAGATGAACGCCAGAGATTCGGAAAAGCTGGCGGGAATCCTGCGGCAGATCGGCTATGAAGAGGAAAAGGATGAAAAAAAGTCGGATTTCGTTATCTTTAATACATGTACGGTGCGGGAGAATGCAAACCAGCGCCTGTACGGGAGGCTGGGACAGCTTGGCCGGGCCAAAAAACAAAATCCCGATATGAAGATCGCACTGTGCGGCTGTATGATGCAGGAGTCAGAGGCAGTGGAAAAATTAAAGAAAAGTTATTCCTTTGTAGGCCTGGTCTTCGGAACCCACAATCTGTATAAATTTGCGGAGCTGCTGTTTCTAAGCCTTGATTCCGAAAGGATGGTCATTGACATTTGGAAAGATACGGATAAAATAGTAGAAAAAATTCCAAGCCAGAGGAAGTATTCCTTTAAGTCCGGCGTGAACATCATGTTTGGCTGCAATAATTTCTGCAGCTACTGCATCGTCCCCTATGTCCGAGGCCGGGAGAGGAGCCGGAAGCCGCAGGATATCCTCCGGGAGATTGAAGGCCTTGCCGCAGAGGGCGTAGTGGAGGTCATGCTTCTGGGACAGAATGTCAATTCCTATGGAAAAACCTTGGAGCGTCCCATGAGCTTTGCAGGGCTTCTTAGGGAAATTGAGAAAATCGACGGGATCCAAAGGATCCGGTTCATGACTTCCCATCCAAAGGACTTGTCAAAAGAATTGATTCAAGTTATGGGACAGTCAAAAAAAATATGCAGGCACCTGCATCTTCCCATCCAGTCGGGAAGTTCCAGAATTTTGGAAAAGATGAACCGCAGGTATACGAAAGAGCAGTACCTGAAACTGGTGGAAGATATCCGGCGCGCAGTCCCGGATATTTCCCTGACCACCGATCTTATCGTAGGCTTTCCCGGGGAGACGGAAGCAGATTTTCTGGAAACCCTGGATGTGGTAAGGAAGGTGCGCTATGACGCGGCCTTTACCTTCCAATATTCCAAAAGAACAGGCACCCCTGCCGCCGCCATGGAAGAACAGGTGTCCCTGGAGGTGGTAAAGGAACGTTTTGAACGGCTTCTCAAGGAAGTGCAGGCAATTTCCACGGAGGTCTGTAAGGTACATACAGGTTCCATCCAGGAAGTTTTGGTGGAATCTGTCAATGAACAGGATGCATCGCTCCTGACCGGGCGTATGAGCAATAATCTGCTGGTACATTTCCCGGGCAGTCCGTCTCTGGTGGGGACTCTCGTTTCGGTTAGGCTTAAGGAGTGCAGGGGATTCTATTATATGGGTGAACCCCTTAAAAATGGCCGGACATGCGAAAAAGGGCGCCTGGTTCAATGAATGTGAGATACAGGAGGACGTTTTTTGGTGAAAAGAGTCAGTGAATACCTTTTTATGTGGGCCTTGGGTGGAATCCTTTATTATTCGATTGAAGTTGCATTCCGTGGCTTTTCGCACTGGTCCATGTTTATATTAGGCGGATTCTGCCTTTTGTTTTTTGGATGGCAGGGCATGGAACTCGGGTGGAGGGATCCACTCTGGATACAGGTGCTCAGGTGTACATTATTTGTAGGCGCGGGAGAGTTCCTTACCGGGATGATCGTGAATAAATGGATGAAATGGAATGTGTGGGACTACTCGGATCAACCCCTGCAGTTATTCGGTCAGGTCTGTGTTCCTTTCCTGATTCTGTTTTCCGGGTTATGCGCTATTGGGATCCTGATGTCCGGTTATCTGCTGCACTGGATCTACGGGGAAGAAAAACCACATTTCCATGTGCTCTGAAGAGTAGGAGCATAAAAATCAGGAGCTGTCATGACAGCTCCTGAGATTCACTGCGGAACAATTTGGATAGATACGAAAGAGAGGGTAAACGTGGCAGAATTAACACCTATGATGCAGAAATACATGGATACAAAAAAGGAATACCAGAACTGCATCTTATTTTACAGGCTGGGAGATTTTTATGAGATGTTCTTCGAGGATGCAGTCACGGTCTCAAGGGAATTAGAGCTTACCCTGACAGGAAAAAGCTGCGGTCTGGATGAACGGGCACCCATGTGCGGCGTCCCTTATCATGCTGTGGATACGTAT
>CATKXE010000183.1 GCA_949840465.1 uncultured Lachnospiraceae bacterium
CGAATATCCTGCGGAGTTTCGCCAGATATAATGTGGTCAGTACACTAGTGATTGACGAAAACGGTCGTATTTGCTAAGATGGAAACAGTTATTACGACAATCACAATCACAGAATGAATTCGGAGGTATGTTATGGAGAACAACAAGAGACCGGACAGTATGGAGCGCATTACGACGGCAGAACTGGCAGATGCATTTATTGCAGAACAGGTAGGGCAGATCCAGGCACAGGTGAAGGATAAGAAGGTGCTGCTGGCATTATCAGGAGGCGTGGATTCTTCTGTCGTTGCGGCTCTTCTGATCAAGGCCGTCGGGAAGCAGTTGGTCTGCGTGCATGTGAATCACGGCCTGCTGCGAAAGGGCGAGCCGGAGCAGGTAGTGGAGGTATTCCGCAACCAGATGGATGCGAACCTGATCTATGTGGATGCGGTGGACAGATTTCTTGACAAGCTTGCAGACGTGGCAGAGCCGGAGAAGAAGCGCAAGATCATAGGGGCGGAATTTATCCGCGTGTTCGAAGAGGAAGCACGCAAGCAGGAAGGGATTGAATTCCTGGCACAGGGAACGATTTATCCGGATATCATAGAGAGCGACGGGGTGAAGGCGCATCACAATGTAGGCGGACTTCCGGAGGATCTTCAGTTCGAACTGGTTGAGCCTTTGAAGTTCTTATACAAGGATGAAGTACGCGTAGTAGGAAAGGCGCTTGGACTGCCGGACGGCATGGTTTACCGTCAGCCTTTCCCGGGACCCGGGCTTGGTGTAAGATGTCTCGGAGCGATCACCCGCGAGCGCCTGGAGATTGTACGTGAGTCAGACGCCATCCTTCGGGAGGAGTTCGCGAAGAATGGATTGGAAGGGAAGGTATGGCAGTACTTTACAGCGGTTCCGGATTTTCGTTCTGTCGGTGTGTCAGGCGGCGCCCGCACGTTTGCGTACCCTGTGATCCTTCGGGCAGTGAATACGGTGGACGCCATGACGGCGACTGTGGAGAATGTGCCTTTTGAGTTGCTTGAGCATATAACGGAGAGGATTACCCATGAAGTGGCAGGAGTGAACAGGGTGCTTTATGACCTCACGCCGAAGCCGTGCGGGACGATTGAGTTCGAGTAGACACTATTCCTCTGAAAAGTCTTGTTTTACGGGTTTTTCAGAGGATGCTTCTATTTATTGGCTACAAATTGGCTACACTTGCCATTTGGCTACCATCCGGGACGGTTGTTCCGTTAATGATATTTTCAAGCTGCTGCGCCACTTCTGACTGTTTATTCGGATACAGATGACTGTAAGTGTTTAAGGTTGTCTGTATTTTTTCATGCCCTAAACGGTCTGCAATCAGAAGCGGTTGGCATCCCATTTCAATGAGCAGGCTGGCATGGGAGTGCCTGAGATCGTGGACACGAATTTTCTTTACTCCCGATTTTTTACAGCCACGCAGCATTTCATGGTTGAGGAAACTTTTCGTGTAGGGGAACAGCCGGTCATTCGGCTGAATTTCATAGCATTTTGCCATATACTCTTTCAAACATTCCGAGAGCGTTTGCGGGATGGTAATTACCCGGTTGCTCTTTGGCGTTTTGGGCGGCCAGATGACATCCCGTCCTTTGATCCGCTGAAATGTTTTATTGATGGTTATAGTATTGTTCTCAAAATTCACATCTGACGGAGTTAAGGCACATAATTCCCCGACACGCATCCCGGTATAATACATTGTCATAAATGCCGCATAGGAAGCAGGTTTATCCTCTACAGCCGGGAGAAACTGCTCAAATTCTGCTTTTGTCCAGAAATTCATTTCCTCTGCCTGACTTTTTCCCATACTGCCAGCTTTCGTGCATGGATTCTCACCCAGGTCATAATATTTGACTGCGTAATTAAACATGGCGGTTAGCTGGTTGTTGATTGTTTTTAAGTAAGTCTGGGCATAGGGCTTGTCATTTTTATCACGGTAAGCGGTCAAACGGTTCTGCCATTTGCGGATATCCTTCGGTGTGATTCCGTTGAGCGGCATTTTTCCAAATACCGGGAGAATTTTCTTGTCCACCATATAACGCTTGCTGATAATGGTAGATTCCTTCAGCCGATGCCCCATATCCTCAAAATACAGATCGACAAAATCTTGAAACAGCATTCCCACATCTGCGGTTGCTTTGTTCAGAAAATCCCGTTCCCATTCCAGAGCTTCTTTTTTCGTGGCAAATCCACGCTTTTTCTTATGGATCGTCTTTCCGGTGTAGTCTTTTACACGCACCTGCGACATCCATTTTCCTGTTGTATCCTTTGTTACTGACAAATTGCATCATTCCTTTCCATACGAATTTAAAACTCGTCTTATGTATGGTAAGGGGTTATTTGCCAGAAAAGCGTGCATTCCTTCTTTTTAACCGTTCCGTTTCATCCAGTTCATCCGGCTCTGCTATCTCCACGCCTTGGGACGCATAGTAAGCGAGCGTCTTATCTTTCCAGTTTTCATACGTTTCTTTAGAAATCATATAATCACGGAAAGATTCCCGGTTGTTTTCCCATTCTTCAAGAAACAGACAAATATCGGCGTTTTGGTCTGCAGATTTGTCTTTCCCGTCAAATGTTATGGAACACTGCCAGCCGTCATGGTGCGGCGGTCTTTTTGTTCCTATGGAAAAATGCAGGCCGCTGATTTTTTCCAACTGGAACAGGCATTCCATCACATCAGAAAGACAGTCAAACTTAAAATCGCCAGTCTGATGGCCGAGAAGATAGGTGGAGGTGGTATCCAGTATCTTTGCCAGTTCATTTACCATAGCAATCGACACTTCAATCTCCCCACTTTCGTATTTCTGGACAGTACGGAGTGATTTCCCCAGAAGGTTTGCCAAATCTTTCTGGTTATACCCTCTCTTTTTTCGGAGCGTTTTAATACGCCCTCCGATTGTTGAAGATTCCGTTTTGTTCATGTTTTATTCACCTCATGTACAATATAACACAAAATAAAACGAATTGCAAGTGCGTAAAACGAAAAATATTTGTTGACAAATATGAAAAATAGACGTATGATAGAAATACGAATTAAAAGTGCATATAATCGGCGCATAAAATAATGAAAACGAAATAAGGACGCACAGAAAAGCACTTTCAATAC
>CATKXE010000184.1 GCA_949840465.1 uncultured Lachnospiraceae bacterium
TGACAAACTGGAACACAAAGCCAACCGTTATATCGTGGACAGATACAGCGACAAAAAATATGTATTAAAGGAAACCATCAAACGGTACACCTAATATGTTATACTGGAAAAAAGGCTGTCGGAAAATACGGTTTTGCACAACATTCTGCCGCGCTTCTCAAAGAGATACGGCATATATTGTGGAAATACAGGTATTTTCCATTAGCCTTTTTTTCCGGATTCCTCATTTCTTTTTATCTCTGCGCCTGACTGCTTTTAAAATCTGCACCACAGGCAGGTTCACAAATGCCAGTCCATAAACCGCAAGCAGCTGCATCCAGGTCAGCGCCTGCACTTTGAATACCCCTTTAAACACAGGAGCCATCAATACCAGCGTGATCAATGCAAGCCCCAGGAAAAATGCGCCGAAAAGATAAATATTATTAAAAAATTTCTTTTTAAAGACAACAGGCTTATCGTCTTTGCAGTTAAATCCATGTACCAGCCGCGCCACACACAGTGTGCCGAATGCCATGGTGCTTGCCAGAAGCGTATTGCCCAAACGGTATCCGACCATGAATGCAATCATCGTTGTCACCCCGATACACAGGCCTTCGATGCCCACCGTCAGCAAAAATCCCTTCGTCAAAATAGATTCCTTCACCGGCCGGGGCTTTTCCTTCATCACATCCTTTGCATGCGGTTCCAGCCCAAGCGCGATTGCCGGAAGGCTGTCTGTGAGCAGGTTGATAAACAGCAGATGCACCGGTGCAAAGGGAACCGGCAGCCCTGCGACAGAGGCGTACAAAACGGCAAGGATTGCTCCAAAGTTGCCGGACAGTAAAAACTGGATCGAGTTTTTAATATTCCGGTATACATTCCGTCCATTTTCTACCGCTTTTACAATGGTGGCAAAATTGTCGTCCGCCAGCACCATGGAAGCTGCATCCTTCGACACCTCGCTTCCTGTGATTCCCATAGCTACGCCAATGTCCGCCTGCTTGAGCGCCGGGGCGTCATTCACCCCGTCCCCGGTCATGGACACGATATTCCCCTTGTCCTGCCATGCCTGAACGATCCGGATTTTATGCTCCGGGGAGACACGGGCATAAACGGAAATATCTTCCACAAAATCCTGAAGTTCCTCATCCGTCATAGAATCAATTTCCGCGCCTTCACAGGCTTCCGACTCATCCTTTAAGATACCGATTTTTTTTGCGATCGCTGCCGCGGTCACCTTATGGTCGCCCGTGATCATGATTGGGCGGATTCCGGCCTGCTTACATTCCTCCACAGCAGCCTTTGACTCTTCCCGGGGCGGATCCATCATCGCGATCAGCCCGATAAAGGTCAGGTTATCCTCATCCTCTAAAGTCAATTCATGGTTCATGGGGATCTCTTTATACGCAAATCCAAGCACACGCCGGCCTTCTCTGGAAAACGCCCGGTTCTGCGCCTCAATATTTTTCTCGTCTCTTTCCGTAATGATGCGGACTCCCTCGTCTGTCTGGATATACATCATCCTGCCCAGCAGGACGTCCACCGCGCCTTTCACGATCATGGTTGTCCTGCGCTCCATAACATGCTTCGTGGACATCAGCTTCCGGTCGCTGTCAAAGGGAAGCTCCCCGAGGCGCGGATATTTTTCCCGCACGTCCATGGCCTGAATGCCGAGCCGGTCTGCCAGATTGATCAAAGCAGTTTCCGTAGGATCCCCGATCTCGGCGCCGTCCACATTGGTGGCATCGTTACAAAGGACGCTGCTCAAAAGAAGCATGCTCTGCTGCGGATTTGTGACGTCAATCTGATCTGCACTGATACGGGCTCCGCTCACATAATAATCTTCCACCGTCATACGGTTCTGGGTCAGGGTTCCCGTCTTATCGGAACAGATCACAGACACACTTCCCAGTCCCTCCACTGCCTGTAGCTTCCGGATGATGGCATGTTCCTTTGCCATCTTCTGCGTCCCAAAGGAAAGGACGATGGTGACAATCGAACTGAGCGCTTCAGGGATGGCCGCAACGGCCAGAGCCACGGCAAAGAGGAAAGCGTCCCCCATATCGCCCCCGCGCATGACCTGAATTCCGAACAGTGCCGCACAAAAGATCAGGATGATGACGGACAACTTCTTTCCAAACTGATCCAGGCTGATCTGCAGAGGCGTGCGTTTCTCCGATGTAGTATTCAGGAGCTTTGCGATCTTGCCCACCTCTGTGTCCATACCGATACCGGTCACCACAAAAGAAGCCCTTCCGTAAGTAGCAAATGTCCCCGAATACACCATATTATACCGGTCTCCGATAGGCACCTCGCCGTGGATCGGCTCTATGCCCTTCTCTACTCCAAGGCTCTCCCCTGTCAGGGCGCTTTCATCCACTTTCAGGCTGGCGCACTGCAGGATCCTCCCGTCCGCCGGGATATAGTCTCCGGCATCCAATATCACAATATCGCCGATCGTGACTTCCGCAGACGGAATCTGAACTACATTCCCATCCCGCAGAACCTTGGCCTCCGGCCCGGACAGCTTTTTCAGGCTGTCTAAAGACTGCTCCGCTTTCATTGTCTGCACTGTCCCCAGGATGGCGTTCATAGTGATCACCACCAGAATGACGATGGCACTCTCCACGTCTTTGAGCAGGCCGGATACTGCTGCCGCTATGATCAGGATAATGACTAAGAAATCCTTATACTGCTCCAGAAAAATACTCAGGATGGTCTTCTTTTTTCCTTCTATCAGTTCATTCAATCCATATTTCTGCTGGTGTTCCCTGACCTGCGCAGATGTCAGCGGCTCGTCTGAGCCATTCACTTTCTGCATGACTTCCCCGCCTGACAACTGATAATATTCACTCATACAAAATCCTCCTTCAATTCGCAACCAATTTGCACGGCAAATTGGTTACATGCTGAATGTATCCCTTGCACAATCATCAGCTTATAACTATTTTACCCCGCTTTTCTTAAATGCCTCATAAAAATCTGGAAAATACTCTATTATGATACCCTGTAACAATAAAAAAGAAACTCCTACTGCATGCAAAATGCAATAAAAGTCTCACCAGTCAAAGACCCCGCAGCAAGCTGACGGGGCATCAAATTTCCAGCGCAGCAA
>CATKXE010000185.1 GCA_949840465.1 uncultured Lachnospiraceae bacterium
ACCTTTTGTTGATCCAAAAAGCCGCAGTTGCTAAAAGCAGTGTTCCCACAAGCTCTTTTGTGCCCGTCATTTTTGATTCAATGGCATTTTTCCAGTGAACCCCTATATATCCCCCAAGCATATAGAGCGCCAGCCAGTTCGTAACCGCCGCTGCCTGCTCATTTTTTATTATATTCGTACAGGCTGTAAATAATACCACGAGAATCGCCGCCGCTCCCGCATAACGGCTGCGTATCAGCAAATAGACTGCCGGTGAAGCCGCTGCATACAGGATTAAAAATTGTAAAAACCACAGAAAAGCGCAATATCGGTAATTGAGAACCGCATCCACTGCCGTCTGCCAGCCCATCTCAAGGGGCGGCTCATGAAAGGCCTTTGCCAGAACAGGAATATGCGAAATCGCTGCATGGATAAAATAGTAGATCAGGGTCCATAAGATGTAGGGAACCAGGAGGCTTTGCGCGCGGCTCTTATATTTGTCCAGAACCCGGTTCCAGGAATAGCTGCGGAAAAAGAGGTAGCCTGAGCACAGAAAAAATCCTCCAACAGCCGCGCCTGCGATATCCGCGGCCAGAAAAGCTTCTGCCCAATTAAAAACGGGAACGCCAAGAATCCATACCGGAGACGTGAATACGCCGTCATTGCGGGCATGGATAAAAACGACCAGAATGCACAATATAAAGTTATACCAAATGACATTATTCGAAAAATTCCCTTTCCGTCCTGCCTTCTCCATCGCCGCTGCCCCTTCCCCTCTCCCAACGTCTTTTTTACGCGCGGCCATGTGCCGCAGCATGCCATGTGATACGGCACATGGCCGCATGGCACAAGAATCCTATAAAGTTTAGCATAAAGGAAGTGATATTGCAAGATAAAGGGCTGGAAACTCCTGCGTACATCTGTTATAATGATGTTGCAGTTTACAGCCTGACCGGCTGCAAACTGCAATATCATGTTTTTTTATTATCAAAAAAAGAATAGAGGCTATCTATGAAAATAACAATCATCATTCCGAATTATAATGGAAAGCGCTTTTTAAAGCCCTGTCTGGAATCCCTCGCAGAGCAGAGCTGTACCGACTTCAGGATCCTGGTCGTGGACAACCATTCCACGGACGGCAGCATAGAGTATATCCGGTCACATTATCCGAATGTCCGGCTCCTTGCGCTTAAGAAAAATTACGGATTCAGCGCCGCTGTAAACGCCGGAATCCGGCGCAGCGCCACCCCTTATGTCATTCTGCTGAACAATGATACCAGGGTGGAATCCTGTTTTGTGGAAGAACTGCTTAAAGCCATTGAGCAGTCTCCCAAAATCTTTTCCGTCAGCAGCAAGATGCTCCAGATGCACCATCCGGATCTCATCGACGGCGCAGGAGACTTATATACTCTGCTGGGGTGGGGCGTTGCAAGGGGAGCCGGCAGGCCGGCAGGCAATTACACCGCGCCGGGGGAAGTTTTCTCCGCCTGCGCAGGCGCCGCCATTTACCGGCGGAGCGTATTTGAAGAGATCGGCTGGTTTGATATATCCCACTTCGCATATCTGGAAGATATCGACATCGGATACCGGGCCAGGATTTATGGATATCAGAACCGGTACTGCCCCACAGCCATCGTCCATCATGTAGGCAGCGGAACCAGCGGTTCCAAGTACAACAGCTTCAAAGTGAGGACGTCCGCCAGAAACAGTGTTTGGCTGGTCTATAAAAACATGCCCTTTCTCCAGCTGCTTCTCAACCTCATTCCCCTGCTGGCAGGTTTTTTCATCAAAGGGATCTTTTTCTGTAAAATCGGGTTTGGAAAAGACTATCTGGAAGGCCTGCAAGAAGGGATCCGCGGGTTAAAGAAGTGCAGAAAGGTCCGTTTTAAGCTCCGGCGTCTCCTCTCCTATTTGAAGATCGAAGTCCGGCTGATCCTGTATACATTCCTCTATGTGGAGGACTGGGGTAACCGGAAAATCTTTAAAATATAAATAGCAGGGGAGCCTTACCGCTCCCCTGTCTATATTTTGAGGATATCATAACTTCAGTACATCCCGAAACTATAATACTGATTCCGACGTGCCAGAAATGAAAAATGAAATTCGAACTCCGCATCCTCGCTGCCCAAATAAATATGTTCATATTCCCAATAGGCATATCCTTCAATGGACGCCTGCACAAAAAAAATTCCGTCAATGATCTCTTCATCCTCTTCCCTCTCAACACGAAAATCCAAAACATGCATTTCGTTTATGGATCCCAGTTCTGCATAATCTGCCGTATGTTCGAACAATCTGAGCAATTCATATGCCTCCAGGTCCATTACATAGCAATCAATAAAGGTCTCTATCTCGTCTTCAAAATTGCTTTGCAGAATTTCCAGAATAATGTTTTTATTATAGCGCATATTACACCTCTTACATGACGGTTATTTACGTTTCTGATTTTGTGCTGTTATCTAATCCACATATTTCAGCCCGTATTGCGATTGATATTCCCTGAGCCTTTGATATAATTGCGTCTGCGCAAAATTAAGGAGCCGCACAGAAATCGTTTTCACTCGTATCTCTGCCCGGCTCCCAAACCATTATTCATGAAATCCCAGATACCCTGGATAGTCGTTATGCCCGGTCTCGAATACACCGCCGTCCACCGTGATATGGATCTTTTTACATCCATAGGCATCCAGAAACGTATTGCACACGCTGCCAAGGGTCATGTATTCCCCCGTAGAGCCCATACTGCCCGCATATGCCGCAAACTCCTGGGAAAAGTCCACATCCAGTACCTTTTCCCCGTCCTTTTCTCCTTCCTGCAGGCTGTTGATTTTCACATCTTCCGGCAGGACGCCCTGATCAGTCAACGCTTTCAGCACAGCCTCCGGGGTTATTTCCTGGGCTTCCACTTTTTCCTTTACCAGCCTGCTCGAATCCGCGCTGGCATGGTACACATAGAATCCTGACGATTCCTTCTCCTGCGGAGCCGCTGCGCTGCCGCTTCCCGATTTGATCTCCTCGTCCCGTTCCTCTTT
>CATKXE010000186.1 GCA_949840465.1 uncultured Lachnospiraceae bacterium
CAGGCTTTGCCGCGCCTTTGTCCCCGGCCTTTCCGGAGGGCTTCTCCCTGGGCTTTAGCTTTAGATCTTCGGACGCTTTCCCTTCCGCATCCTCCCCTAAGCTGTAATGCTCCCGGACTTTCTTCTCCACCGCCTCCATCACCTGCGGATTGGCCTCCAGATAGGACTTGGCGTTCTCACGGCCCTGCCCGATCTTCTCCCCTTCATAGGCATACCAGGAACCGCTTTTCTTAATAATGTCAATGCCTACGGCCAGATCCAGAATATCCCCTGACCTGGAAATCCCTTTTCCAAACATGATGTCAAACTCCGCCTCTTTAAAGGGAGGTGCGATCTTATTCTTTACGATCTTGATCCTTGTACGGTTCCCCACCATCTCACCGCTTTGCTTTAAGGTCTCGATCCTGCGCACATCCATCCTGACCGACGCATAGAACTTCAGGGCGCGCCCTCCGGTGGTGGTCTCCGGATTCCCAAACATCACGCCCACCTTCTCACGGAGCTGGTTGATAAAAATCACGACACAGTTCGACTTACTGATCACCGGAGTCAGCTTCCGAAGCGCCTGAGACATCAGGCGCGCCTGCAGTCCCACATGGCTGTCTCCCATATCCCCCTCAATCTCCTGCCGGGGTACCAGCGCGGCAACCGAGTCAATGACAATGATATCAATCGCATTAGAGCGCACCATGGTCTCCGCGATCTCCAACGCCTGATCTCCGCTGTCCGGCTGTGAGATATAAAGCTCATCAATATCCACGCCGATATTCTTCGCATATACCGGATCCAGGGCATGCTCCGCATCCACAAAACCAGCAATGCCCCCTCTCTTCTGTACCTCTGCGATCATGTGTAATGCAACGGTGGTCTTACCGCTGGACTCAGGGCCGTAAACCTCGATCACACGCCCTTTTGGCACTCCCCCCAGTCCCAGGGCCAGATCCAGGCTTAAGCAGCCGGTAGGCACCGTCTCCACGCTGGCACGGGCGCTGGGATCGCCCAGTTTCATCACGGTCCCCTTCCCAAAATCCTTCTCCAGCTTCGCAATCGCTGCATCCAATGCTTTTTTCTTATCTTCAGCTACATTTGCCATACTTCATTCTCCTTTTCATCTCGAACAGTTGTTCGTTCTACTGATATACTATTATACTTAACGTAAATTGTCAACAACAAATCTATATTTTTTTCAATCCATTTCTGCCATCCCTCCTTTCCATAAGGACAGGCATATCCTTTTTGCCCGCATAACAATGCATTGACCGACGGACCGAGCGCCTCCTGCGCAATGTCATACCAGCCTCTTTTCCGTAAATTCCAATGAATTCATGTGGATAATCACTGTGAATGCCTTGATCTGCATGGAAACTCCATGCAAAAAAACAGGTAAAATGCCGTACAGACAGAAACGCTGTACAGAACCCCGCCATACGTTCTATGGCTGTGACCATTTTATCACACTTTAAGTAGATTCTCAACCATCTTTTTCATAGACAGGACGTCGTCAGGTTAAAGTGTGAAGTTTATAATGTAATTAGAAAGAAACCGTCAGGTTAAAGCCGTTACTGTCCATGGTGCACATTTAAAAACGCCGCCCGGATAACCGCATTCTATGCGGACGCCTGGGCGGCGGACATGTTTTATATATTTTGTGAATGAAGCAGTTCCTCCAGTACATCCTCTACCGAATCCGTCACATAATCAGCATACTCAGAAATTCCGGACACTGCATTGGCCATCGCATAACTGACCCCTGCAGCCTGCAGCATCTCCACATCATTATACTGATCCCCGAATGCCATGCATTCTTCCGGTTTAATCTGCAGCCTGTCCAAAAGCGACAGCAGCGCAGTCCCTTTATTGGTTCCCGGGGCAATAAAATCAATCCAAACATTCCCCGATGTCACCACCCTGATCTCCTTCTGGAACTTCCCCTGAAGATACCGGAGATATTCTTTTACCATATTAGGCCCTGCTTCCATTTTTCCAATCGCAATTTTCAGGATCGGCCCTTCCACATCCCGGACGTCCTCTACAATCCGGGTCGTATTTTTCAGGACATTGACGATATGATTTACAAAAACCGGATCGCGCCCCTCGATAAAGCAGGAATCTTCCCGGGATATGATTATTTCAAACCGCCCGTCCTTCTTAACCTCATCAATGATCCTCTGAATCAGATTCTGGTCAATCACAGTACGCGAAACCACTTCCCCCCTGTGGATACAGATAGAGCCATTCTCTGCAATATAAGAAATCCTGTCTCCCACCTCTCCAAAAAGACGAACCTCGTTATCATACTGCCGCCCGCTGGCCGCCGCAAAACAAATCCCCCTGTCCGTAAGCCTTCGGATCAGCTCCAGTGCACGCAGCGTCAGCTGCTGGGCTCCATTTTGCAGCAATGTCCCATCCAGATCGCTTGCAATCAACTTGATCATAGCAGCATCCTTCCTCTCCAGACTCATCCGTCCTTTTCATCCTGCAATCCAAACTTCATCCGGGCCGCCACTGCCAGATATTGGGCTGTAGCCTCCACTCCCATCGTGTTGCTGTCAATCAATATGTCCTTATATTCTTTATCCTCCGCAAGATATCCTGAATACTCCATGGAATAGGAATCGCGCATATCGTCAATCTCACGCAGAGCCCGGCGGCTATCCTCTTCGCTCCGCCCCAGTACTTCCATGCAATACTTCAGTCTCGCCTTATACTCCGCAAAAATATAAATATGCAGGGCATGTTCTTCATCCGAAAGAATATAGTCGGAACAGCGCCCTACAATCACACAGCTCCCTTTTTTCACGACCCTCTTCATAAAATCAGACTGCACCGCAAAAATATCATCCTGTGTCGTA
>CATKXE010000187.1 GCA_949840465.1 uncultured Lachnospiraceae bacterium
TGTTCAGCTAATCGCTGGGCTTTGGTCAGCAGGCTCAAGATTCCGAGAGCCTATTCACCAATAATCCCTGAAAAGCCTCTGCGTCCATCGATGGCGCCAAAAAACTGATCCAGAAATCCCCCTTCCAAAAAGCCCTTTTTCTGCGATTCCTTAAAATGTATAGATCGTGGAGATCTCATCCCGCTTCGCAACGGCCATATCCAGGTCTTCCCCTTTATAAACATTATCTGAGAGCGTCACTTCCAGCTTCACCGTCTCGTAGGCCAGACGCACATAATTATTTTCCTTACTCAGATGTCCCAGAACAATATGTTTCAAATTATCATGTAGTATATCACAAAGAAGCCGTCCTGACAATTCATTTGACAAATGTCCTTTATCCCCCAGGATTCTCTGCTTCAGATAGTAAGGATACGCCCCCACTTCCAGCATATGTACGTCGTGGTTCGCCTCCAGGAGCACGGCATCCAGATTTTGAAGCTTCCCGACCACATAATCCGTATAGATTCCCAGATCCGTGGCCACGGCCGCAGATTTTCCTCCACACTCCATCCGGTAGCCGGCAGGTTCATTGGCGTCATGGGAAATGGCGAAGGGATCGATGGTAATATCCCCCAGCGAAAATCTTTGGTCAGTCTGAATGGGGTGCAGCAGCCCTTCCGGCATCCTGCCCAGGCCTGAATAGCTTTTGATGCCTTCGATCGTCCCCGGGGTTGCATAAACGGGAATCTCATATTTTCTGCTGAATACCCCCAGCCCCTGGATATGATCCGAGTGTTCATGGGTCACCAGAATCCCCTTGAGTTCTTCCCCCTTGATCTCCAGTTCCTTTAAGCCCGCTTCGATCCGTTTTTTGCTGATTCCCGTATCTACCAGAAGATGGGTATTGTCGCTGCCTATATAAATACAATTCCCGCTGCTCCCGCTGGCGATGCTGCACATTCTCATAATAGCAATTCTCCTATCTGTTTTTTCGTATTTTCAAATGTACCGCTGTTATCTATCACCGCTGTACAAATATCCCGAAATGCCTGTTCCGATGGCTGTGACTCCAGTATCCGCTGTATTTTCACTTCTGTATAATGCCGGGACAGCATCAGGCGCCGGCGGCGGAGCGGCTCCTGCGCATAGATATACCACATTTCCCCACAAAGATCTCTGTATTCTACATTGGGAAACAGGGCTGATTCCAGGACATAGAACGGGATGCCTTCTTTCTCTTTCCGGGAGAGATCCCGGCGTACCCACCGCTTCACTTCCGGATGGACCAGGCTGTTTAAAAGTTCCAGCTTTTCCGGGCTGGAAAACACGGTTTTAGAAAGCTTCTCCCGATCCAGTTCCCCATCCGGCCTCAAGATCCCAGATCCAAATTCCTCCGTAATCCGCACAAAACATGGCTGCCCTTTTTTCTGCAGCTTTCTTGCCACATCATCCAAAGGGGCGATAACCGCCCCGTATGCCTGATGCAGATATTTTAAAACCTCACTTTTCCCGGAACCGATGCCGCCTGTGACCCCCAGTATTTTCATCTCAATCACCTTATATATTTAAAAACTGTTCTGAAATCACTTGTGAGATTACTCAGGAACAGTGTCAAAATCACTTGTGCATCTGACTTGTCTGAATTCCTTACTTCGCCTCATACCAGTTGTCCCCGGTATGCATGTCCACGATCAGAGGAACCTTCAGTTCTGCCGCCTGCTCCATCTGCTCCTTTAAAATCTCTTTGACCTGCTCTAACTCTTCCTTGTATGCCTCGATCAGCAGTTCGTCATGTACCTGCAGGATCAGTTTGGACTTCAATCCCCGTCCTTTAAGTTCCCTTGCCACCCCGATCATGGCAATCTTAATGATATCCGCCGCCGTACCCTGGATGGGCGCGTTCATGGCCACCCGCTCCCCGAAACTGCGCTGCATAAAATTACCGGACTTCAGTTCCGGCACAGGCCTGCGCCGTCCAAACAGAGTCGCCACACAGCCTTCCTTCCTGGCATGGGCCACCTGCTCATCCAGAAAATGCTTCACTCCCGGATAGGTGTCAAAATAATTTTCTATATACTGTGCCGCCTCTTTTCTGGTAATGCTCAGATCCTGACTCAGCCCAAAGGAACTGATGCCGTACACAATCCCAAAATTCACCGCCTTGGCATTGCGCCGCTGCAGGTCTGTCACTTCCTCGAAAGGCACATGGAACACCTGGGAAGCCGTGATCCTGTGGATATCCTGCGCCTCCTGGTATGCCTGAATCAACTGCCCGTCCCCGGAACAGTGAGCCAGGATGCGCAGCTCGATTTGGGAATAATCCGCATCCACAAACACATATCCCTCTCTGGGCACAAATACTTTTCTGATGAGACGTCCCAATTCCATCCGGATGGGAATATTCTGCAGGTTCGGATCTGTGCTGCTAAGCCTTCCGGTTGCCGTGATGGTCTGGTGGAACTTCCCGTGGATCCTCCCGTCCGGCCCGATAAAATTAGCCAGCCCGTCCGCATAAGTGGATTTCAGTTTTGCAAGCTGCCGGTATTCCAAAATCTTCGCCACCACCGGATAGTCCGGCGCCAGCTTATCCAGCACGTCCGCCGCCGTAGAATAGCCGGTCTTTGTCTTCTTGCCCCCCTGAAGCCCCATATGTTCAAAGAGGACCACCCCAAGCTGCTTGGGAGAATTGATATTGAACGTCTCCCCTGCCAGTTCGTAGATTTCCTTTTCCAGCTCCACGATCCTTTCCCCAAGCCGGCTGCCGTACACCTTAAAGGCCTCCCCTTCA
>CATKXE010000188.1 GCA_949840465.1 uncultured Lachnospiraceae bacterium
CTATAAATGTGCTGCACGGAGGAATTGCGGTTACAACTGAACCACTACCGGCTAAAGCCGGTAGGTTCGGTTTGCTGCTGAAGCAGCCTAAAGTTGTCGCCACTTTACTTATTTCCCTTTTTACTTAACTTATCTCAAAGTTGTCCGTTTTTGTTTTCTCTTGTAAATCTTGATTTTGGATATACTCTTTGATAATTTCATCTGTCACATTTCCACTACTTGCTACAAAGTATCCTCTTGCCCATAAATGTTGCCCCCAAAATTGTTTGTTCAATTCTTTATATTCCATTTGCAGTTTCCTTGATGTTGCCCCTTTAATATACTGTACCAGTTTGCTTGCTGACAAATGCGGCGGAACCGACACTAACATGTGGATGTGATCGGTTCCAACATGCCCTGCCAAGATTTCCACTTCATTTCTTTGGCATATGGTTCGGATCAGTTCTCTTGTCCGAACTGCTATTTTCCCTGCAATCACTGGTTTCCTATATTTGGTTATCCATACAAGATGATACTTGATATCATACGTGCAATGTGACGATTTTCTATAATTCTCCATATTCTTCACCTCACGTTTAGTATTTCTATTTTTACTTTTTTCTAAACTTGAGGTTATGGGGTTGACCTAAAGGTTTCGCCTTAAGGCGAGGGTTTTAACCCCATTATACAGACAATAAAAATCCGTGATTTCGGACGGTATCTGAAGAAAGAGAAGTGCGATCCAATGGAAGAGACTGTCCTGGAACTCGCTAAAGCGACGGAACTCACCACCGCAGAACTACTCGCCTGTGTAGAGCAGGGGGCAAAAGCCAAAAATCCGAAGGAAGTATGGGATCTGCTTTACGAAGATACGGATGCGACCTACGAGTCACTGGCGGATGAAGCACAACTTCTCCATATCCAGTACCCGGTGCTGCAGGCAATCGGGAACCTGTACCTTAATAAACAGATTTCATTCCAGCAGTTTTGAAAGGAGAACCATGCCAAAACCATTATTTACAAAGCTGATTGCCCAAGCGGTAATCAGCTTTTTCTTCCTGTTGGTTGGATGTGTTTACGGCATCCTATATCATAACCGTTTAATATCGTCAATTTAAGAATTGATGCATCATTCAAAATAGTCTATAATAACTAAACTCCCATGTCCACACGCTTGACACCACCATAAATGAAACTGTGTAGGCGATGGGATGTTGAATTTAATTTCACCACGGCTTATACTGGTGTTAACGGCAAAGATCGATTTATTTTTGGGCTTGCAGCCCGTTAACTAAACTGATTTCGGGTTTCCTCATTTGCACCACCATCTGTCCAGTCTCTTCTGACAAAAGGACGTATAGTAAAATGATAACAGACAGGAAACCATGCCGTAAATTTCCATGGAGGTGTCATTATGGATCGAATTTACGACAAATGTTGTGGTATTGATGTGCACAAAAAACTCATCGTTGCCTGCTTTAGAAAGGGCAACAGGCAGGAGGTACGGGAGTTTGGTGCAACAACCAGGGAACTTCTTATACTGGCAGACTGGCTCAAGGACGGCGGCTGTGAAATGACCGCAATGGAGAGTACTGCCTCATATTGGAAGCCTTTGTATAACATCCTAGAATCTTCCGGTTTGAAAGCCATGGTGGTACATGCTCACCATATGAAAGCAGTTCCCGGTCGGAAAACAGATGTAAAAGATGCGGAATGGATCGCGGACCTCCTTCAGCACGGTCTGTTACGGCCCAGTTATATTCCGGATAAAGACCAGCGTGAATTGCGGGAACTTGTCCGTTATCGTAAAAGCCTTGTTGGAGAGCGAACCAGCGAACTCAACCGGCTCCAAAAGATGCTGGAAGGTGCAAATATCAAGCTTTCCGGAACCGTCTCCGATATTAATGGGAAGAGTGCGCGCAGTATCCTTGAATATCTGCTCACGGGTGAATCTATTGACGGCGCAAAGTACGATGAGATGTATGAGAAAAAGATCATTGCCCATAATCTCAAAGCAACAAAGGAGCAGATCGTGGATGACCTCAATGGTATCATGTCGCCACTACAGCGCAGAATGATGAAAGAGCTTCTCAACCATCTGGATGAACTGAATATCCACATCAAAAATCTTGATGATGAGATTGACCATTTCATGAAGCCGGAGGAAAAGAAAGCATCAGCCGCCATTCAGGACGTTACCGGAATTGGAAATACCAGCGCCCAGGCAATTATCTCTGTCATAGGTACCGACATGGAACGATTCCCTACGGATTCTCACATTTCTTCATGGGCGGGCCTGTGTCCCGGCGACAATGAGAGCGCAAAGAAGCGAAAATCAGGAAAAACAAGGAAGGGGAATGCTCTTCTTCGTACCACCCTGATTACCTGTGCGCATGCAGCCGTCAAAAATAAGAAATCCTATTTTTATACGCAGTTCATGAGGATCAGTTCACACCGGGGAAAAAACGAGCCTACGTTGCAGTCGCCCACTCTATGCTGATAGCAATTTATCATATCCTTAAGGATGGTGTAGCTTTCAAGGACTTAGGCGCTGAATATTATAATCAGTTCAATAAGGAACGCAAAATCAATGCGTATCTGAAAAAACTCAACTACCACCGTCTGAAGACGGTGGGTTGTTGTGGTCTAAAGACCACTT
>CATKXE010000189.1 GCA_949840465.1 uncultured Lachnospiraceae bacterium
TTGCGCAGGAAGTGAGGAGGCAGTGCCATAAAGAGAATTATGTTTCAGTCATAAATGATGGAAACACGGATTTGGGTGAACTGGCAGGTCTGACTGCCGTGCATTTTGGATTCAAATCATTGGATATAAAGTAATGTTGCTATGAAAATTAACAATAAATCGAAGGAGCTGCCGGGGAGAGGTATGATAGGATTAAAAAGAGGAAGCGTGGAGCTGATATCCCATCAGGAGGAATGGAATAAAAACGCTGAAAATGTAATTTTGGAATTAAAACAACTTTTAGGAGATGCCGCTGTTGATATTCAACATGTCGGAAGCACTGCTATTGATTCAATTTATGCAAAACCAATCATTGATATTGTGATAGGTGTCCGTGATCTGAATGATATTGTATACCCATTCGGGCATACTGTAATACATACCCCTGACGGGGCGGGCGGACTGGCGTCCGATAAGGTATCCTATGTGGAACTGTTGAAGCGGCATGATTTTGTTTTCCGCGGCGAAGATGTTGAAGGACAACTGTTATTTGCAATGGGTGATTTTGAAAAAGATACGCGTACACATCATATCCATGCAGTCAAATGGAATGGAGCAGAATGGAATAACTATATCAATTTTCGTGATTATTTGAACTGTCATCCTGATAAAGCAATGTTATATGATGTCTGTAAGAAAAAACTGGCGTTACAATTTCCAAATGACCGAAGGAGTTATACAGTAGGTAAGCATGAATTAATAGAATGCCTGCTGAAAGAAGCGTCTGTATGGAGACAGCGGCAGGATACATAGATAAGCAGAGAAAAGATGAAGGAGGGAAGCCCTGGGCGGGAGACGTATCTGTGACGTCTGACTCGGAGCTTAAGCCTTCTGTGATAGAAGAGATTGAAGCAGTCAAGGGTGTGAAGCATGCTTTTGGGAGAATGGAATACGGCGGATTATCGTTTCCTCTGATGTTTGAACCGGCACGGCTACACTGGTTTCCTATGAAGAAAACCAGTTCAGATGGACGGAAGAGGAACTGAACGAGGGGAGTACCGATGTTGTTTCGGGAGGAACCGGGGATATCTTAGTGTCCTGTCGGGATGGCATGCGCTGGCGGGCGGGGGACGCCGTGACGCTCCATACGCCTCTGGGAGAAAAACAGGGGATCCGTGGATCTCATCCTGATAGAGAAGTTCAGAATCGCTTTCAAAAAATCCGATTTTGGTAAAAGCTCCAGGCTGCCAGGTTTCAGGATCATTTGCAAAAAGGAGCATTGAGGCATTAGTCAGGTAGCCGTTATTCATCAGATGCAGTTTTTTCATCAGAACTTCTTTTGGTTCGTCCAGTGCGTTTTCCTCAATACGGCTCTTTTTGGCAGCCCATTTTTTGAAACGCTTTATGACGTTGTCATCTACATCCCGGATGGTAAAAGCGGGCAGAGGGAGATTGTCCCAGGTTGCACCTTGCTTACGGAGCAGAAAACTTTCCAATTCCAATCCACTTAGTCTTTGATTGGTACTCCCGCTACGATAATAATAGATACCCTTGTAGGAAATAGCAATTGGATAAAAATTTCAATATACTCCTTATTCCCTTCAGAAATTGAATTAACCGGCACAATGATTCCCAATGCATCTCGGATTTTGTTTGGCAAATCTTCAAGAAGTTTACGGGCATTTGAAAGCCCTACGACTTCACTTTTATCATTTCTGCCTACATAAAGGGTTCTGCCTTGTGCATTTGCAAAGCCACAAATCCATGCAAGATACTCATCGTTCCAAATTTCTTTCCATTCTGTATTTTGTTTTTCAGGCATTGCCGTGTCCCCCCACATTTCTTGATATATTTTCCGCTCTTAATTTATGCGTCAGCTAGCTTTTCTGCCGTATCCAGTATGCTCCATGTCGGAGTGGTTTTCTGTACACCTTCGATATGGTTTCTCTTTGTAAAGGCCTGCTGCCCGCCGTTTGGAGAATCATCATTTTTTGGCGGCTTTACTCGTTGAAATATAGTTCATGACAATCGATCCTGGTTTTTTCTGCTATATCCATTGTACTCACATAGTTCACCCTGTCCCTGCATTTACATCTGCCGCCGCCATATTCTCTGCAGTATTCGCTTAAAAAATCAGCCATTTTCCTGCGTATCCGGGAAAGCCGCTGGTGATACGCTTCCGGGGGATAGTGGGCGAACAAGGACGGCCTGACTACAAACGCCCCTGTTCAAGTTCCGCTTTGATGAACACGAAATATAAAAATTTATTTCATCTTAGGGAAAACAGGTGTATAATACGGTAAACGGGTGTTCTGCTCCATATGATGGAAAAGTGGCAGATGGAAAGGAATGAAGATTTCCAGGAGGAAACAAGAGCGTATATCTATCATAAGACTGGTATTGCCCTGGGGAAGCTGTAGTATAGAGGGGATAATGATAATGAATGGAAAAGAAGTGCGTGTAGGCGTGAGTTTATTGAAATTGCTCTCTGGCTGCCCAGCTTCGCTGTTGTGGATTTGGAATATGAACGTTTGTCGAGGTTGGGTGTGCAGTTTCCAACAGGAAAGCCTATCACTTACCCTTTTGGTATTCGTAATTTTTGGTGTTAGTATATCAGCTTCGCCGGGGGCAGCGTTACCTGCACTTGTGAAAATC
>CATKXE010000190.1 GCA_949840465.1 uncultured Lachnospiraceae bacterium
TTTCCAGGCGGTACTTTTGGCTGGTATGGTTTGCCTTCAAAAGTTTCAGCTTGCTTACCTGGATGTCGAGATCCATCTTCTCTTTGATGTAGGGATTGCCTGTCGCCAGGGCTTTGATCTCCGCATAGCTTAACGCCGTATCGTCCACGTCCTCACAGGCACGTACCGGAGATTTACTGGTCATGATCTGGCTGATGAACTTCTGCTTGTTCTCCAGGATCTGCCACATGTAGGCATCGAATGTATTTTCGGTGACATATCGGTAGATCTGCACCTTGTCATTCTGATTGCCCTGCCTAAGAATACGGCCCTCCTGTTGCTCCAAATCGGCCGGTTTCCAAGGCGCATCCAGGTGGTGTAGGGCAACCAGCCTGTCCTGTATATTTGTCCCGGCTCCTAACTTCGGCGTGGAGCCGAGAAGGATACGCACCTGCCCGGAGCGCACCTTTGAAAATAATTCCGCTTTTTTTGTTTCCGTCCCGGCTTCATGGATAAACGCCACTTCCTCCCTGGGGATTCCTTTTGCCACCAGTTTTTCCCGCACATCGTCATAGACATTGAATGTGCCGTCATTTTTCGGCGTAGACAGGTCGCAAAAAATTAATTGTGTCCCTTTGTCTGCAGAAGTCTTTTCCCAAATGTCAAACGCATTGTTTACACAGCGGTTGACCTTGCTTTCCCCCGCATCCGGCAGCATATCATTGATAAGCCGCTGATCCAGGGCGCATTTCCTCCCATCGTTGGTAATTTTCAGCATGTTATCCCTTGATGGATCTACATTCCCGGCACGGACAATTTCTGCCCGCTCTGCAAAGGAGCTGACTAAATCCTGCTGTTCCTCACTTGGTTTCAGCACTTCGTTGATATATTCCGCTTCGGGAACAGGAAGTTCCAACATATCCGCTGTCTGGATGTCGGCGCTCTCTTTAAATAATGCGATCAGCTCCGGGAGATTAAAAAACCGGGCAAACCTTGTCTTTGCCCGGTATCCAGTCCCTTCAGGACTTAATTCTATGCTTGTCACCGTCTCGCCAAAAGCCGCCGCCCAGGAATCGAAATGTCCCAGGCCCATCTTCTGTATAGTGTCATACTGAAGGTAACGCATGATGGTATATAATTCGACCATACTATTTGATACGGGGGTCCCGGTTGCAAACGTGACGCCCTTTCCTCCGGTCAGCTCATCCAAATACTGGCACTTCATGAACATATCGGAGCTTTTCTGTGCGTCTGTCTGTGAAATCCCGGCAACATTCCGCATCTTTGTGTATAAAAACATGTTTTTATAGTTGTGGCTCTCATCTACAAACAGCCTGTCCACGCCTAACTGCTCAAACGTCACCACATCATCCTTCCGGCTCTGGTCATTCAGCTTTGCAAGCCTTGTTTCCAGCGTTTTCCTTGTCTTTTCCATCTGCTTAATGGTGTAGCGTGTGCCATCTTCTTCTGCCAGCTCTGCAATCGCATTTGTGATGTCGTTCATCTGCCGCTCAATGCTTGCAATCTGCCTTTCCCGGGAAAGGGGGATACGCTCAAACTGGCTGTGTCCGATAATAATAGCATCGTAATCCCCGGTTGCGATACGGGAACAGAATTTCTTCCGGTTGGCAGGCTCAAAATCTTTCTTCGTTGCGACCAGGACATTTGCCCCCGGATACAGGCGTAAAAAATCGCTGCCCCACTGTTCGGTCAGATGGTTCGGCACGACATAAAGGTTTTTCTGCGCCAGTCCAAGCCTGCGGCTCTCCATCCCGGCCGCGATCATCTGGAAGGTCTTGCCAGCCCCTACGCAGTGTGCAAGCAGCGTATTGTTTCCATATAAGATATGCGCCACTGCATTTTTCTGGTGGGGCATTAATGTAATCTCCGGCGTCATGCCTGCAAACTGGATATGGCTCCCATCGTATTCACGGGGACGGACGCTGTTAAATAAATCGTTATATTTCCTGCATAAGTCCTCCCTCCGGTCAATGTCCCGGAAAATCCATTCCTTAAAGGCTTCCTTTATCATCTCCTGCTTCTGCTGTGCGATCATGGTTTCCTTTTTGTTCAGGACACGTTTTTCCTTGCCGTCCTCCACAACCGTATCAAAGATTTTTGTGTCCTTGAGGTTCAGCGCATCTTCCAACAGACGGTAAGCATTTGCCCGCTGTGTCCCATAGGTAGCTGTGACAAGGGAATTTCCATAAGAATCCGCACTTTTCCCGGAGATATTCCACTGGCCGTTAATTTTCGCATACTTCACGTCAATCTGGTTCCCCAGGAAATGCTTCGGCGTATGGAACAGCTCCCCCATAAACTCGGTGATATAAGCCGGGTCTACCCAGGTTGCCCCAAGCCGCACCTCAATCTCCGATGCCTCCAGGTCTTTCGGCTGCACCCGTGTAAGCGCCTGCACGTTGATTTCATATTCCGGATGATTTTCTGCAAACTGCCTTGCGACAGCCAGCTTCTCCCGGACATTGCCGGATAAATATTCATCCGACGCCTCCCACTGGTCTGTTAGGGGGTTTTTAAAAATCACCCCCGCCAGTTCCTCCGTGACTTCGGATTCTGTCTTTCCGGATAGTCCTGCCATAAACGGCACGTCCACCTTTGCCCGCTCCCCGATGGAAACGGCCAGGGC
>CATKXE010000191.1 GCA_949840465.1 uncultured Lachnospiraceae bacterium
TCTTCCTCCGTGCTTGTCCCTTCCTCTTTCTTTTTTTCCGCCTCCAAAGTTTCCTCTGCTTTTTCTTCCGTATTTTCGGGTACAACTTCCGCGGCTTTTTCTGCCTGTTCCTCCAAAGACTCCTGCATCCTCCCAGCCGCCTCTTCTACAGCCTGGTCCACCTTCTCTGCTGTTTTTTCTACAGACTCCCGCACCTTCTCTGCTGTTTCCCCGGGAGACTCCTGCGCTTTCCCGATTGTTTCCCCGGCGGATTCCTGCGCTTTCCCGATTGTTTCCCCGGCAGATTCCTGCACCTTCTCTGCATCTTCTTCTGCCTTCTCCGGCACTTCACTGTTCCCCAGTTTTATCCATGCGGCCCGGATATTCCAGATAAGCTTTTTATCCTCATAAAACACCGCGCCGTCGATTAGATGGAACAGAATATGGAACCTTACTTTAGCCTTAAGCGAAGACAGCTTCCCCCCGCACCCAAGATCTATCTTGTAGCGCAGCGGCGTAAAAAGCGCAAACAAAAATACAAGCACAAGCAAGGCCAGTACTGCCAGTAAAATCCAACCTACGATTCTCAAAATCATCAAAATAATATGCAACATATTATGCTTGCCTTTCCTCGAACTCTCTTTGCCTTCCTGTCAGGAACCGCCGGATATCGGTTCCCCCTGTCCGTGCCAGAACCTCCTGGATGATCTCCTCCACAAGATACGCTGCTGCATCATATCCCTCTGCAATCCCAATGACAAATACAAGCGCGTCGTCATACGCCGGCTGCTGTAAAAGATATGCAGGAAAAAATTCCAGATGGTTCTGTTCTCCCTGCGCCAGCGTCATGACATACAGGCTCGGCTGCAGGGAGCGCTCCATCAATTTCCTGATCACTTTTTGCTTCTTTTTCTTTAAACCGTCACTTACATACAAATCGCAATAACACTTTATCCGCATGATTTCTTCCTTTTTCATTCCATCCAGACAGGATGAATAAATACTGCTGCCCCTCTCATCCTACAGCAACAATTTATACAACACAGGCTCGAATATCTAATAATAGTAGGAATCCAGAATCTGCTTTGCGATGGGAACAGCCTTGGCTCCGTCGTTTCCGTCATACCCTTCTACAATCACGCTGATGACCAGTTCCGGATTGTCCACATTGGTAAATCCCATGAACCAGGAATGCGTCTTCTCACCATCATCCATACTGTATTCCGCGGTTCCGGTCTTCCCTGCAGCCGTATAAACCTGTCCGCTCAATAGCATCCCGGTTCCTTCATCCACGACCGCGCGCATATATTCTTTCAGCTTCGCAGCCTCGTCTGACGACATAAGCTTGCGGTAGCTCTTGGGCACATTTTTGCTGATTTCCCTCCCCGTATGGTTGGTCACCTTCTCCACGAGGTAAGGCTCCATCAGTGTGCCTCCGTTTGCAACAGCCGCTGTGATCAGAGCCATATGATAAGGGCTGACCAGAGTATTTCCCTGCCCCATGGCCGTCATCATGATCTCCGGGTCTTTCGTATCCTGATCCACGGTGAATGAACTTTTCGTATAGTTCACGGCGCACGGCAGCTTCTTGTTAAACAGCAATTCCTCTGCCGTATCCCGGTAAGCCGTCCTGTCCAGGGACAGTCCGATATTTGCAAATGACGCATTGCAGGAGTTGGCCAGCGAAGATCTCAGATTCTCGGTTCCGTGTACAATACTGTCAAAGCAATGGATGGTCGTCTCGCCATTGGTAATCTCTCCTGCACATTCATACGTATAGTTCTCATAATCCGCGTGTTCCCGCATATATTCAAGAAGCGTCACGACCTTAAATGTAGAACCCGGTGCATAAGACCCCTGGGTCACCCGGTTCAAAAGAGGGCTGCTCTCTTCATCTTCATTCAGATAAGACCAGTTCTCTTCAATCTGGTTCGGATCATAGGACGGCTTGGACATCATCACCAGAATCTTTCCGGTGGAAGCCTCCATCACCAGCACTGCCCCCTTATTGTCCCCCAGAGCCTGATAGGCCGTCTGCTGCAGTTCTGCGTCCAACGTTGTAACAACCGTGTCGCCCATATTCTTCTGATCCTGAAATTCATTTTTCAGCTTTTCCAGAAAAAACGCATTGGAAGTCAAAAGTGAAAAATTCTCGATGGATTCCAGGCCGGTCTTTCCCAGTTCCGCGTGATTATATCCGATCACATGCGCAAACACATCCCCATATGGATAATATCGGCTCTCTGTACCGTCCTCCCCAACATGAGTCTCTGCAAGCACATTCCCCTTCCTGTCCGCAAGGCTGCCCCGGATGACCACCTCTGCAAAATTGTCCTGCCGCGCATTATACGGGCTGTTTACAATATCCTTTGCCCGCACTGCGGTAAAATAAACGATATATCCTATCAATGCCAGAAAAAGCAGCACAAAAAAGTACGTGATCCTAGCGAATTCTTTGTTTTGGAACCTCTTCGAATTTTGATTTCTGTTTTGTTCGTTTCTTCTCTGTCGATCCTCTCTCATTGTTCAACGCCCGCTCTCTTCCCGGATCCCCCTGTTCTGCTCTCCTTTGTCTTTGC
>CATKXE010000192.1 GCA_949840465.1 uncultured Lachnospiraceae bacterium
AACTGACAGGAATCACAGAGCAGACAGGCATCCTCGCCGTGAAAGCTTTCGACGGATATTTTCAGGAGGTTTTGGATGCAGTCCGCAAGATAGCGGACAGGAACGGGACAATAGAGGTAAATGCGGTTGAGCAGACGATTGCCAACATTCAGTACAGATATCATTCGTCAATCCGGGCGATGTATATGATTTCAGCCATTTTATTTATCTTTGGAAGTATCAGCCTGATGAACATGTTTCTGGTTGATTTCCAGAGCAGAAAATGTGAATTTGGCCTGTTTGAGGTTGTGGGAACAACGAAGAACCAGCTAAATAAAATGCTGGACAGAGAAATTGGGATCTATCTTGGCGGTTCGCTGGCAATATCCCTTATTTGCGGCAGCATTTTAAGCGTCATTGTATGCAGACGGCTGGATAGGATGAATCACTGCATTACTCTGAAACTGCCATGGATATTTCTGCTGGCTCTGGCGGTTGTGATGGCGGTCATATATTTGCTTTTTTCTGTGTATACCAGATCGGAACTAAAGAAAACAAGTATACTGTCTGCGATCAGGGAAGAGTGAAAAAAGGAGGTGGAGATCATAACGTGGCCTTTTGAAAACGACACCAGCGCCATTACAAAAAAGCTGGCAAAAGAAAGCATGAGAAGCGAAAAACGCCGGAATCTGATGGTGGTAATCGCTGTCGCCCTGGCGGCGTTCCTGCTCTGTTTTGTGGGAACTGCGTCTGCTTCTCTGGCACAAATGCAGCGTAATCAGGTTGCGGATACGTATGAGGCGGTCTGGCAGGGAATTGAGGAAACGGATCTTGAAATCCTGAAAGGACAGCCGGAATTTGCCCGTGTGGGCGGCTATTATATGATCGGCCAGGAACCCTCCGGACAAGGGTATACAGCGTCCTATGTGTATATGGACAGGGAAATGATGTATACCGCCCGCGGCCAGATGAAGCTGCCAGAGGGCCGGGTTCCTGAAAAAGCAAACGAAGTTGCTGTAAGTAAATACTTCCTTTCCGTCTATGGAAATCATGCCGGGATTGGGGACACGGTGACCTTAGATACAGAGAGTTTTCATGGCGGTTATATCGTTACCGGAATTATGGACAGCGCAGGTGAAAAAGAGATGAATACCTGTCCCTTTGTCCTGTCAAAAGCTGCATTGACAGAGTGGGCAGGATTCGCCCCTGCGGGATACCGTGCATATGTGCATTTTAAGAATGATACGAGGATGGATGAGGCGGCCATGACGGCCTGTTGCCGCGAGATTACGGAAAAATACGGGCTGCCGCCGGTGGGAATGAACAGCAGATATTTTACTTATTATAAAAGAACTATAGATTTTACGGCGGTCGGCGGTATGGCATTACTTGTCCTGATTGGCGGGTATGTGGTGATCCAGAGCATTTTCCGTATCTCCGTCAATGACAAAATACAAAGCTTCGGGCAGCTCCGGATGATTGGCGCAACGAGGAAACAGATCAAACAGATCGTGAAGCGCGAGGGACGTGAGTCTGGCACTATCGGGATTCTGATGGGAACCGTGTTGGGAGTATGGGGCGGATTACTCTTATTTCCCAGGGGTTTTCATGCCTTGTATTATGCGATAGCCGCTGTTTTGGCGGCAGCAGTCTGCTGGTTTATGGTGTCCGTCTCTATCCGTAAGCCGATGAAAATAGCTTCCGGCATTTCCCCGGTAGAGGCGGTTCGGTTTTCGCCGGAGCCAGATGCCATACACAGGCGGAGGAAAAACATCAGGCCGGGTCCCGTTTCCATGGGAATCGCAAACTTCATGGGTGACCCCAAAAAGACAATCGCTATTGTGGCTTCTTTAAGTTTAGGCGGCATTTGTCTGCTGATCATTGCGTCTGCTCTTTTGACAAGATCACCGGAGCAGTATGCGCGGCAGTTTTTTCCTGACGGGGATTATGAAATTTATCTGGACTCCGAAAAATCTGAAATTGAACTTATGACCAGGGGAAATCCGTTCAATGCCCGGTTGAAAGAAGAAATTTTGTCCATTGACGGAGTGGCCGATGTCGTTGAAAAACGGGAAGCTTTTATAGGGAAGGCTGCTGTTTCAGAGGCCACGCCTGTTGCCAGTATGTGTGATATTCTGGATGAAGGAAATGAACAGGAGGCAGAACTGGCTTTGGTCAAAGGCAGTATGCCGGCGGATAAGGATGAAATCTTAATAGCTGAAAGTGTGTATAAATACCTTGGACGATCCGCAGATATCAAGGTAGGCCAGGCATTAAAACTTACGGTAGAACAAAAGACCGTTCCGGTTACTTTAGCAGGTACTTTTGATACAAAGAAAGTTACAAACGGGCATGGCAGTCTGGCGATGGATTCTACACAGGTTTTTCTTTCCAGAGACCTTGCACAGGGATTATTCCCTGAAATTGAGAATTTCGATTATTCGTGGAATATAGTAAGCGATCCCCAAAAGGCGCAGAGTGTGGAAGCGGGTTTAAGAAATGTGATTGCA
>CATKXE010000193.1 GCA_949840465.1 uncultured Lachnospiraceae bacterium
ACGAAAGAAAAAAGTTGAGATTGTAATAATTAGAACTTTAAAACGAATTGGTAATACGAGCAGTAGCACAATCCTGAATAAGGTTGTGCTACTTTTTTTAATAACAGGATTCGGTAAAAAGTCACGTTCACCGCCTTACTTCGATTTGATTTCAAAAAAATTCAAATCGGAGGTAAGGAAGATGGCTTATAACAAAGCGAGAGAAGAACGGAAATGGAGACAATGGAAAGCAAAAGAAGAAAAGCAGCTGAGAGCTTGCGGAATGGGGGAAGATTCTATTCAGAAATTACGAGAAAGTGATTGGGAAGACTTCAAGGCTGAGCGGATTTATCAGAACCATCGGGCAGACTATCCAGAATATCCTAAGTGGGAGACCGTGGAGCATGCAGAACCGGACATTATAGAGACCGACGCACTATTGGATAACATAAGTGACAGGAAGATTTTTTGTATCCTGAAGGAGTCGGATAAGAAGACGCTGCAGATTATTCTTCTGAAAATGATGGGATTTTCAATCAATGAGATTTCCAGGGAGATGGGTCTTCCGGAAAAGACAATCTACACCCGGATGGATCGATTAAAGAAAAAAATAAAAAAGTTTTCAGAAAGTGAAGAAAAAATGTGAGTTTCGGTGGCTAATAAGTAGAAGGGGAAATATTGTTACGATTTTCTTCATGATTTTACATATACCAGATTGATATGTGAATGGCAGATTGTAACCTTTTCGCTTCAACTGCACATTGATAATTTTATACCAGCATTACAGGTACGTTCCCGCAAGTAGAAGCGTGACAAGATAAGCGCCAGGACAAACGGAACTGCAGCAGTCAGTTCTGCTTCGAGCGATTCCTTATACTTAAAATAAGCCATGGCAGGCTTTTCGCCAGGATCATGCGCGGGGGATAATGATACACATATTTGCCAACGAGCAAGGGATGGAATTTGGGTTGTAATCAGCAAGACCTTTCGGACATCCGTGAATGGCATCCGGCCAGATGCCTGCCTGTAATGTTCCCTGCCACTATGCAATTCTGCATGAGATGGCTGGCAGTCGGGGATACGAGGTCAAATACGAGTGTCAAAAAAGTAAAAAATGAAATCAATCGAAGTGTGCCGTTGATATCAGATACCATGCGGCTGTGGGAGACTACGGCCGCATTCATGTGATATTAGCGTCATGCGTGAAAGAAGGTTTAGTATGGATAACAATCGTAGAAGCCAGGGAGCAGGACGGAAAGGAAGAGGCAGAATTACCGTCTTAGTTGTGGAGCCGGGAAAAGAGCCATATACCAAGACAATCAGCAGAGGATTAAAAACGCTCCAAAACGAAGTGACCGGGCATATAGAGGTAATATATCCGTTTGATGATCCGGTAGCAATCATATTGAATAACGATGGAAAGTATCAGGGACTTGCACGGAACAGAGGGCTTTATGACGGGAAGGGAGAGCTGTGCGACGTGATCGCAGGAACTTTCCTTGTGGTCGGAGTGAAGGGAGAAGACTTTGTTTCCTTAAGCGAAGCGTTGACTGTCAAATATATTGAAAAATATAAGATTCCTGAACAAGCTAATTCTAACGTCAGATGATAAGAAATTGATTCGCCCAGAAAAGGAATTGAAAAGCAGAGAGAACAAGGATAATCAATTGGTTCATCTGGAAGATGGGTTGAAAAATGGATTGTGTAATGAAGAATGTGGAAGTAAAAAAGAAGATCCGGGAAGATGCCGGAAGAAGAGAAGGATATATGGGGAATGTTAAGACGATAAAGAAAACAGGCAGCCGCAGGCAGAGAGCGCATAAGGAAATCGAATATATTTTCCGGGAACTGCTCCCAAGGAACGGCTTGAAGGTTCGGGAAGAGCAGCTTAAGCTGAGTCATGAAATGTTGGATGCATTGTGGGGCAGGCAGATTGCCCTTTGCGATGCAGGGGTAGGGATCGGCAAGACATACGCATATCTTGTGGCATGTATCATGATGGAAAAATACGGGGGAAGGTTTGGGGCAATTACAGGACGCAGGAATCAGCCAGCGGTAATCTCCACCTCCAGTATTGCGCTGCAAGAAGCTCTCATACGGGAATACATCCCATTTTTATCAAGGCTCCTGCTGGAAGAAAAACTCATCCGTGTACCGCTGAAGGCTGTGGTTCGCAAGGGCAAGGAACATTTCGTATGCGACAGCCGCCTGAAACAGCGGATTGCCGCGATTAGTGGCAAGAAGAAAAATGAGGCTCAAAAGAGTGCGTTGCTGGCGCTTCAAACACGCTATGACATGGATCAAGTCCATGGACTGAGCGGGTTCGACCAGAGACTCGTATGTGTTCCAAGGTTCTGCCCGAAGAATTGTCCGGAGAGAACCGCATGCCGATATCGGAATTATATGGAGCGGGCAAAGAATGCGGATATCCATTTCCAGATCTGTAACCATAATTACCTGCTTGCAGATGCTTCCCACAGGGTGAAAGATTACCGGCCACTGCTG
>CATKXE010000194.1 GCA_949840465.1 uncultured Lachnospiraceae bacterium
ATCCGTTCGATATCCTGGTCACTCATATTCGTAAGCGTCACATAATTTCCCTGAAGGAAAGAAAGCCTGGAATCATCATCCTTAAAATACAGCGTCTTGCGCATCCCTTGGGGCATCTGGTCGATGAAGCAGAAAATGCACTTGTTCCGGCAGGAACGGTATTCATCCATCAGCCCCTGCTCGAATTCCAGCCCCAGGTCCTCACAGGTCTCCTTCTCGATTTCCAGCTCCCACTGCTCGCCGTCCGGCTTCTCGATCAGCAGCAGGATTTCCTCTTCTTCTATATAATAACGATAATCAAATACATCCTCGATCTCCTGTCCGTCCACCGAGAGCAGCCGGTCCCCCGGCTCAATGCCCATCTCCCAGGCAATACTCCCGGGCTGGACGGAGCGGATCTTATGCTCATTTGCCATAGATACTCTCCCTGTCCTGGTTTCGTCCGGTTACGCTTCACAGTCTGTCCGTCTGTGAATCGTGTTAGCAGCAAGCGCACGGCACCGCGTGAACAGTAACTGAATCGTAACCTTCTTTTCAGCATTATACCATAGCGCAGCTTATAGCTGCAATCAAACGTTTTAAGTCTATTCCAAACAAAAGGATCATCCTATTGCTGATGCATGTGCTATAATGCATTTACGGTATCTGTGTACCAATCATTCATCGGGAACTAAATTCCCCAGTAGCATTCACACGAAAGGATGATCCTATGAACACTATATTAGAACAATTTAAAGATAAAATCAATGGCACATTTGCATTTTTTGACAGAATGATCATCAAAGGTCATATCCGTCAGTTCTTCTCTGCCTCTGGCAAAGGGTTTTTCCTTTCGGAACAAAATGTTTTGCTGAAAGATTTTTCCGCCTATGCCAGCCAGGTGACCTCTGATCTTGTTGCCTATGTTGAAAAAATGGCTGAGGAAACGCACCGCCCCCTGCGGTATCTTACCTCCGCAAAAATCCCGAAGGAACAGACAGCCATGGGGATTTTAAAGGATGACCCGGTAGAAGAGGGATTAGTCTGTATTCTTTCTGTTGTCGAATACTGCCAGACACTTCAGCCCATTAAGAACAGGGATGGCAGGCTGGAGCTGCGCAGTGTCGACCGAAAATGCAAATACTACTACTTATATTACCTGGATAAGCATTTTGGCTTCATGCATGTGAAACTGCAGACATGGTTTCCGTTCCTTATCCAGGTCTACATCAATGGACGTGAAATGATGAAGCATGTTTTCGATGAAAACGGGATCACGTACAAGATGTATGATAATTCTTTTTACGAGATCAGTGACATTGCGAAAGCACAGGAGCTTGCAGACAAGTTTGATTCCAAATCCCTCTGCCGCCAGCTTGATCTCTTTGCACATAAAGTGAACCCTTATCTTGATACCATCGAAAAAACATTCCACCAGGGTTATTACTGGTGTGTAGATCAATGCGAGTTCGCAACCGATGTCATGTTTAAAAGCCGTGAGGCTCTGGAGGATATCTATCCATCCCTGGTTGGGCACGCATTCTACGACTTCAAATGCACCGATGTTTTTTCCTTTCTCGGGCGTAAACTTGACCCCAGGTTTCAGGGAGAAGCAGTCTCCGATTACCGTAAACGTCCGGCTGGCTGGAGGATAAAATTCAAAATGAAGTCAAACAGTATCAAGATGTATGATAAATTCAGCTGCCTGCGTGTGGAAATGACAATCAATGACCCAAGGGAATTTAAGGTTTATAAGGATGTCCGCCATCAGGACGGGACGGTCTCCAAACGCTGGGTTCCCATGGGGAAAGCCATTTCCAACCTGTACCGGTATGCTGAAGTGTCAAAAGCTGCAAACAGAAGATTTTTGGATTCCCTGCGGAACATCGTCCCGGCAGGCAGCATTGAACGGGAGATCAATGAAGTTTGTGGGAAAAAGACTGTCCGCGGGAAAACCGTCACCGGTTACAATGTCTGGTCGAAAGAAACCATGCAGTTGTTTGAGACAATTTCGGATGGGAAATATCTCATCCGCGGCTTTACAAATAAGGATATACGGGCCATTCTGTACCCCAAAATCCATACTGAAAAGAAGGTGCGTGGAAAAATGAGCCGCACACTGTCCAAACTCCGTGCGCATGGCTTGATACGGAAAATCCCCCATTCCCGAAAATATCTTGTGACAGATAAGGGACGCCGCATCATGGGAGCATTGATTGAAACGAAACGGAAACTATACCCAGATTTAGCAGCTTCTTAACAGCCACCTGAAATAAAAGCTTTGAAAAGCCTGCCTTTTTGACAGGCCGAATACTTGTACCTAAATTTATCTTTTGATGTTTTTTATTGATGTTCTGTTAAGTGAATATCATAGAAAGGAAATAAACAAAATGGAAAAAATCAAATTAGCGCAGGCA
>CATKXE010000195.1 GCA_949840465.1 uncultured Lachnospiraceae bacterium
AGTCATGCGGTTACTGGAAAATGACCTGTCAGGAATGAATTTTTGAGGGGATTTGATCTATGTCCTTGACATATCGTCCGAAAAGGCACAATTCTGGTCGAATGTGGGGAGATGCTAAGGCGTGGCACACCGAAGATGAAAGACGGGAAAGAGGTACGGGATAAAAATGGAAAAGTGGTTTATGATCCGTATAAGATCAAGGTATTAAATACCATCAATTTTAAAAAGAGTATGCACTACAATCCATTCCGGTATATCCGCTCGGAGAAAGATATTTTGAAGCTGGTGAACACGATTATTGCAAATACGAAGGGGGAAGGAGAAAAATCTTCCGAGGATTTTTGGACGAAGGCAGAGCGGCTTTTGTACTGCGCATTGATTGGCTACATCTATTATGAAGCGCCGGAGGAAGAGCAGAATTTCTCTACACTGTTAGAGTTTATCAACGCTTCGGAGACAAGGGAGGATGACGAGGAATTTAAAAATGCCGTGGATGAATTATTTGAGGAATTGGAGAAAGAGAAGCCGGAACACTTTGCAGTACGGCAATATAAGAAATTCAAGCTTGCGGCGGGCAAAACTTCAAAATCGATCTTAATTAGCTGTGGGGCCAGATTAGCGCCATTTGACATCGCAGAACTGCGGGAACTGACCTCTTACGATGAAATGGAGCTGGATATGATTGGGGATCAGCGAACGGCAATGTTCATCATTATCTCCGATACGGATGATACCTTTAATTTCCTTGTGGCAATTATGTATACCCAACTATTCAATCTCCTGTGCGACCGGGCGGATGATGTGCATGGGGGCAGGCTTCCTTACCATGTAAGGCTGTTGCTGGACGAGTTCAGCAATATCGGGCAGATCCCGAAGTTTGACAAGCTAATTGCAACCATACGAAGCAGGGAAATATCAGCGTCCATTATTTTACAGTCGCAGAGTCAGTTGAAAACCATCTATAAAGATGCAGCCGAGACAATCCTGGGCAACTGCGACACCATGCTGTTTCTTGGAGGTAAGGAAGGTTCTACCTTAAAAGAGATTTCTGAAAATTTAGGGAAGGAGACCATAGATCTTTACAACACGTCAGATACCCGTGGGCAGAGCCGCTCTTACGGGCTGAACTACCAGAAAACCGGGAAGGAACTAATGAGCCGGGATGAGCTTGCTGTCATGGATGGGAATAAATGTATCCTGCAGCTCCGTGGGGTGCGCCCGTTCCTGAGTGATAAGTTTGATATTACCAGGCATAAGCGGTACAAGCAGTTATCGGATTATGACAAGAAGAATGCCTTTGATGTGGAGGCGTATATGAAACACCAGTTAAAAATCAGGATGAAGGAGGAATTTGATCTATATGAAGTAGACGGAAGTGAGGAAATTGCAGAGGAAATGCTTGAACCAGAAGATGGAGAGCAGCAGAGGGCATAGACAGGGAAGCTATTCTTTTTGCTGTATGTTACGGTTGAAACTTTGCGACACGATGTCGTAAAGTGGGTTCCATGCAGAAATATTCTTTTGAGATTTGACAGAAGGAAACTTTACGACACGATGTCGCAAAGTGAATCTTATGAAGCACAGAAAAGTTTGCGACACCGTGTCGCAAAGTCAGAAAGGGGAGATAATGATTTTTAATAATATTCGGGCAATGCAATCGGAGCATATTCTGCCTCCTATCAGGGCAGAGCCTGTGTTGGTGAGGAAACAGCCCATTGCACAATAAAAATAATACAAAATAAAAAAGAAAGGATAAGCCAAACTGGAAAGGGCGGGCCGTCAGTAGATACTGGCGGTTTTTTGTTTGTGTAAAACAGATAATTCTGTTTATTTCCGGTTTGGGTTTCAGGATTATTTATGGCATTTTTTACATCAGCAATCAGTATTTTAAAGACATTGGTAGTAGCTATCGGAGCGGGGCTTGCAGTATGGGGAGTGATCAATCTTCTGGAGGGTTATGGAAACGATAATCCGGGAGCCAAATCGCAGGGAATCAAGCAACTTATGGCCGGAGGTGGGGTTGTCCTCATCGGCACACAGTTGATCCCGCTTCTTGGAAACCTGTTCAGCTAATCATGGAAAGGGGACTCACTCATGTTCGATAGCATTTTTGAGGCAATCGAGGAGTGGATGAGGGAGCTTTTGACCGGGATGGTAACGTCCAACCTGACGGAAATGTTCACGGAAGTGAATTGTTAGTAAAGTGGGTTTTGCTAAAAACAAGTGGAAGAAAAGCTGGTGTGCAGGTGGTTCTTATAAAATGAATATGG
>CATKXE010000196.1 GCA_949840465.1 uncultured Lachnospiraceae bacterium
TCCACCTCCCAGAATAAGAGTGTGATCTCGGAAACTCAAACCACTTGAATTTCCTCATTTTCTTTGCTTCATCCCTCTGCACTTTCACCCCTGCTTTTGTAACATCTTGCCACTTTTCTGCTAAAAAAAATGATATTTTTTCATTTTTCTCTTGACAAACCGGCTAAAATGTGCGGCCGCATTTGGTGTTGAAAATACGCAACACCAAATGCGGCCCTTTGTCGTATAAGACATTTCAAACTTCACTACGACAAAGGAGGCATATTTATGTTCAACCCTGATTCTTGGCAAAGCCATACAGAGTATCACATCAATTTTAAAAATTTAAAGGCACGATTCCCTTCCCAGCTGCGCGTATTTCTTTGGGACCATTACTCTAAGGAACGGGAAAAACTCATGTCACTCAATCTGGACTCCGTTGGGGAATATCTCTCTCAGTACTACTCCAACACCGGGCGGCCCGCTAAAAATCAGGCTCAAATCCTGCGTTCTTTTCTCCTGTTCGCAATGCTCTTCAACCGTACCGACGCCAAACTCAGCCTGACTTCCTGGGTGGAAGAGGTCCTGCCAAAAGATCCCGTGTTGTTTGCTCTCATTGGATGCGTCAGCGTGGATTCCCTTCCGCCCCTCGGCTCCTATTTCGATTTTATGGACCGCTTTTGGGGCGGCTCCAGGGAACATTATACCCGTTCCTCCCTTCTTCCCAAGGGAAAAAATGGAAAGAAACCAAAGAAGGATTTGGGCGCTGACGGCAAACTGGTCGAACCCGAGCCTGATAAGTATGCCACAAAGGACCTGGCGGAATCTATCCTCAATGGGATATCGCTTTCTAACGGCTACCAGGATGCCTTCCAGGATATTTTTTATTTGGCCGCCGTCCTGCCTTCCTTCAAAAACGGGCTCATCCCAAAAGAAAACCTCACGGTTTCCGGGGATGGGACTGCTGTGCCTGTCCATGCGAATCCCTTTGGCCGGAAACCAAAGCATCCGAAAAATCCGGAGGAATCCATCCGCGGCATGCGCCATTTCTCTGACCCGGATGCTCAGTGGGGATGGGACAGCCATGAAAAAAACTGGTATTATGGGCGCACCCTGTATATGCTCTGCTGCCGGAACTCTGACTTAAAAACAGAGCTCCCCATCCTGATGAACTTTACCGGTGCCAAGCGTCATGACAGCATTAACTTTCTGTATGCCATAGACGCTTTTGGTTCTCATGGATTCGGCATCGCGCCCACGAACCTCTGCCTGGATTCCGCCCACGACAATCTTCCTACCTACCGTCTGCTTGAACGCTGGGACATCAACGCACTGATCGACCTCAATAAGAGACGGGGAACCATGGAGGGCATCCCGGAGGACATCTCCTTGGACAAGGATGGGCATCCCCTCTGCCAGGCAGGCTTCCGGATGTGCAGCTGGGGCTGCGACAAAAACAAGGGTCATAAATTCCGCTGCCCCCTGGCCTGCGGCCGGATTACGGAATGCCCATACGCCGCGGAATGTTCCACAAGCTCCTATGGGCGTACCGTCTATATACAGAATGACTCCGACCTGCGGTTTCATCCCAGAATTCCCAGGGACAGTGAGCAGTATCAATCTATATATAAAGAAAGAACTGCCTGCGAAAGGGTCAATAACCGGGTTTTAAATGACTACCATCTACAGGATCTTAAAATCCACAGGGATGACCACTACGCCTTTTGGACTATGGTCATCGGAATATGCATTCATCTGGATGCATGGTACAAAAAACAGAACATGGCAGGATAAACTGCTTCAAAAAATCATATAACCCGCAAAGAACATTTGTTTGGATTGTAGATATTCGAATCAAGGGACTCGTGCGCCCTTTTTTAGGGAAGCAATCTTACGTTCCTCATGTGTAGCCTCTGCTGGATTGCTCCTTTTCTGGATATTCCCATATTTTTTCCCGGATTTCCAATTTGTGCTATTAATTTCCGAGACCACACTAAGAATACCATAAAAATCCTGCGTAGACGAATGAAAAGTATTTGATTTTAACAACCGCTTTCTATAAAATGGAATTGCAGCCTGTGGATATGGGCAGGCACGGCAGCAGAACCTGCGGTTTTAACGGGAAGAACATATGTTCTGTCTATTAAAACCGGAAAAGAAGGAAGAACAGATTATGAGTAAAAAACTGGTA
>CATKXE010000197.1 GCA_949840465.1 uncultured Lachnospiraceae bacterium
CTTCTTACTCCGGAGAAATCTTTGTGTGAAAAAAATCAGGCCATTGTTGTTTCAAGGGACAAAGGCGCGCAAAGGGAACATCGGGCGAATAACCCACAGAGAAAATTCGATTTAAGGCATTATAAACTTGATGGGGTATTAATTAAACGGAAAACATGCTGTGATTTTTTACTGATCAATGATAGTAGAAAAAAAGCATATTTCATTGAATTAAAGGGTGGGAATATAGATGAGGCTGTAAATCAATTAGAGGCTGGAGAACGAGAGTGTAAAGCGGAATTGGAAGGATATTCGTTTTTCTATCGAATTGTATGCAGTAAGGCTAAGACACATAAGATTCAAAATACCAGGTTCCGAAAGTTTAGAGAAAAATGTGGGACACGATTGAAAATGAAAGAAAACCGTTTTACTGAGACCTTAGATTAGTTGAGCTCAGGGAGATGAAATGATAATGTCCTTCCGGACGGCAGAAAACCTGAGTGTCCCGGTAAATCAGCAGAAAGAAATAAATGTATATTGTGGGCATGGAGTAATTCATGCCCTGTTATGATAATGGAAGTATGGATCATGGATATGTCGGCTTGCAGTTTTGAGAAGGATGGTGGACATGGATGGAACTGGAACGGTTGATTTATAAAGACCTGCTTGCCTGGAAATCAGAAAACACGGGCAGAGTGTTGGAACTCCAAGGGGCAAGGCAGGTGGGAAAGACCTATATACTGAAAAAGTTTGCAAAAGAGAATTTCCGGCATTGCCTTTATATCAGTATGGCAGAAGAGAGCGGAAAGGATTTTCTGAATTGCCTGGAGGAAGCCGCAAAATGGACGCCGGGAACCCCAAGGCCCAGATACCACGTCCTGAAAGAAGCATTCCGGCTGTATGACCAGAAGTTTGTGGATAGCGGGGATACTGTCATTGTCATTGATGAAATTCAGGAATCGGCAAGGGTCTATAACCAGATCCGTACCCTTGCAAGGGAATTTGATTCTTATGTGATCGTAACCGGGAGTTATCTGGGAAAGGTGTTGCAGAAGGAATTTTTTCTTCCAGCCGGGGATACGGACAAGCTCCAGATGGGAACACTGTCATTTGAAGAATTTCTGGCTGCCCTGGGAGAAGGCGAACTATACAGGAATGCGGGCCTTTACGGCGGCTCACAGCCCGATGTGTATGAAAGGCTGAAAGGATATTTTGAGACATACCAGTACATCGGGGGATATCCGGCGGTGGTGTCCTATTATGCAGAGCACCGTGACATCGCAAAATGCGAAAGCCTGATCGGTCGGCTGATGGATATTTTTACGAGCGAGTCGATACGTTATTTTACGGATATCACGGATGTAGACGTTTTCCCAAAGCTGTTCCAGGCAATTGCGATCCTGATGCTGCGTGAGAAGCAGGGGGTACGTGAGCTGCCAACAGAGCTTAGCAGGATCATATATCAGGAAGAGAGCGGGCGCACTACAAAAAAGATGGTAAACCGTGCGATCAGCTGGCTCCAGGAATCCCATATCATCGGGTATGCGTCCAAAAGTACGGATTGCGACCATCTGCAGATCAAAGAGAACTGCAGGTATTATTTTTTAGACTTAGGGATTGCATACCATTTTCTAAAGGCAACGGGCGCGGAACCAAGGCAGATCCGGGGATTGCTGGCAGAAAATTATGTTTATCTATGCCTGCGGAAAAGGCTGCAGAAACAGAAAGAGCTTGCCGGCAATGCCCCTTGGTTTGCCCTGTACCAGAAAACGAAAGGCGAACTGGACTTCTTTGCCAGAAGCCTCATTGACTATAAAAACTATGGGATAGAAGTCAAGAGTACGGATGCGGCGGCAAAGACGGCAATGAAGCTTTTAGAGGATGGAAAGCTGGATTACCTGTATCTGCTGAAAGGAGATACCAAAGGCGGGATTTCCAAGGATGGGAAGGTGCTTACGGTTCCGCTGTATCTTGTGGACAGGATTTCATTTTCTTTGGGAAAAAAGTGTGACGGATATTCCACCCATTGAAAAGTAAACACGCTTTTAGTATAATGAAGTTACGGTAAGAG
>CATKXE010000198.1 GCA_949840465.1 uncultured Lachnospiraceae bacterium
CCGCCCTGATCCGCATGCCGCACCTCCCATGCCGCCAGTCCCTTCATCACCGCCGCCCGATGCCTTTCCAGAACATCCTCAGTGGTAAATGGCCGCTTTACAGTCCAAATCCTTTAAAACTGGTAACTGGCTTCCTTGCCGAAAACTCAAGCAGTCTCTGATACCACGGCGCTTTTTTTGTATAATGCCGCGCTGTGATATCTTTTCCGTGGTTTGCTTTGTAAATATCACAGATAAGTTTTAATTCATCCCCATGTGCAAACGCCTTGATGTTCTGTCCATCAAAATAGAACACACAGCCAACTCCCTCAATGTCAAAAATATATTCCATGCCTTCTGCCTCCATTTCTTCCGGGCTGATTCCCGGCAGTCCTTGTCCATAATCAATAGTTGCCCCGTTACCCATGTACTTTTTAATCTCTGCAATGAAATATTGCTTCGTTGCCTTTGCGCCCCCGTGCAGTTCCACGCTTCTGTGAGGGCAGGCTGTAGCAAATACTTCCTGATGCAGCCTGATCGTGCTTTCAGACGGCACGATTCCGTACTGATTGCACTTCTGTGCCGCTAACTTCAATGCCTTTTGCTCGTTTGATAGGAAGATGTTCTTGTCCCCGAAGCTCTGGCATGCTTCGATTGACAGCGCATTTGCATTGTAATAGTCATTCCCACAATGCCATGCGCAATTGCCGTCATCCTCTGCCTGCAAGATATAATCATCCGCCACATAGTAATGAGCGAAGCCACTTCCTAACGGATGAGTCCTGAGCCACACATTGTAATGGTTTGCATTCGACGCCTGACTCCCTGCGTCGTTGTGAATGAAGATACTGTTCGGATTCCTTCCTCTCGCTCCTACGATTCCTCCGCAAATACTCAATTTACTTTTCCTCCCGCCTTAATTTCTCAAGCAATTCCCCCACGGTTATCTCTGTCCCCATATCCTCGGATTCCTGATATCCGTGTTCTGTAACAGTAATATTCTTATCTTCCATGATTACTTTTTTCCTTTCTGCTTTTTCAGCCTTTTGTTTGTTATTTATTCATTTTCGGAAAGCCATTTCGCGGTTGCTTTTCTCCACAGTTTAGGCACTTGCTCAAACGTGATTTCCCCGTTTTTGACTTTAAGCCCATAAAATCTTCCCATTACGCAAATCCTCCTTCCTCCGCTAATCCGCTTACAGTTTCCCCTAAATCCGATATTGCGTCATCGTGTACATCTGTTTTTGTTTCCAATGCATCCAGACGCTTATGAACCATATCCACATCCGCCAGATGGAACGTTACCAGGAGATCAGATTCCCGTTCTTCCACAACTGCATCAGCCAGGTATTTATTTGTCCTGGTCGTGCATGTAAGCCCCTCGGCGTTCTTGATCTGGTAACTCTCCAGATTAGACTCCGTGAATTTTTTAAATACTTCCGGGAACTCGTCCACGTTCTGAATGACGACCTGCACCTGGTTTTCAGAAGCGCCGTTTTCAATTGGATAGGCCGTGCCATCATTTAATACGATTTTTTCTTTTCCTTCCATGTCTTTTCTCCCTATTTTTATATTTTTTTGCTACATCTACAAGAATAAGCCCGGTTCTGCCCTTATCTTCATTACACATCCCTCTCTTTCCTATTTTACAGAAAAATCCATAATAAAAAGCACCCTTCCGGATGCTCTTTAGCATATATTTTTCTCTGTTTTAGCCAATGCCCTTAGTCGGGCTTTCTCCATTTCTACAGGGCAGACATTTTTAAAAAGAAATATTTGTAGGTTTGTGTCAATGCCCTTAGTCGGGCTTTCTCCATTTCTACGGTACACTCTGGAAACCCTCTGTTTATGCG
>CATKXE010000199.1 GCA_949840465.1 uncultured Lachnospiraceae bacterium
TCTAAAGCCGGTCAGGAAATCGCCGTTGTCTTTCCCGACTTGGATGTTGCTACCAGTGGCACAGATGATAACGATGCGCTGTTGTCCGCAAGAGAATTGTTGGGCTGTACCCTCTATGGCATGGAGGAAGATAATGAGGAAATTCCCGCACCTACGCCGTTGTCCAATATAACAACCGCCGAGAATGAACGGGCTGCGCTGGTTGATGTATACATGCCCTCTATCCGCATGACGAAAGTTAATCGGTCTGTGAATCGTACTGTAGCATTACCCGCTTGGCTCAATGCTGCGGCTCTGGAACGCAATATCAACTTTTTGCAGGTGTTGCAGGATGCTTTGAAATCTCAAATTCATCTCCGGCATTTTGGAAGCAGTAAAAAAAGATTGATTTAAGGGCTATCCACCATAAAATTGGAATAGCCGAAATTTATATGTCCTTGCGCTGATAAGCTTGGTCAGTTCCACTTTCTTTATTAGAGAATGTGGCGCCCGCCTTAGCAGCCTTCCTCTCCGTCATCCCATTCCCGCGGCAGTACAAGGACGCCGTCCTCATCACGATAGCCGATGAAATCACTCTCTTTGAACTGTTTCACCGGCGGGGCCAGGTCTTCTGCCTTGGCGAAATAACTTTGGATAGCTGTCAACGGTATCTCGGTGTGTGAATGCTCCCCATGGTAAACTTGGTCCCATGGAGAGCCTGCAACACATGCCATATTCTGAAGTGTACTGATAGTGTACCGGCCGTACTGCCGGGCAACGTCGAAGATGAGGTCTTCTGTCTCTGGCGTAATCTCAGCAATCATATTGCTGTCATATTCTTTAATGGGTTTATCGCCATATTTCTTATAGGCGGAATATACTTCTGGGACAACAGGTCCATGCTCCCACGCTTCTATTGCATTATCAAAGAGCGGCCTTCCGTACTTTTTCAGATAGTACCCTTGGGCAAAATACAGCAGTTTGTTGAGCTTCATGTTGGTGAGGTCATCGAACGCTTCACCCATGATATAGAGCAGATAGTTTGCTGCTGCGGTTGCGGTCATTGTAGAATCCCCTCTTTCCGCTTTTTTGTACTCCTAACATACCAGCATCGGATTATAATTGCAATTAACTATTGGTTCAGGAACTGCAAAAAAATTTAAAAAATTTTTTGCCTTGTACTTGACATAAGGGTGACGTAAATCGTGGAAACGAATATCAGGCAATCCCGTCTCCGTCAGAAATTTCTTAAGCTGTCGGTAGGCACTGGCGGGGTTTATAGGTGCTTCTGGCCGAAGTGGATCGTGAAAGATCCAGGGAGAGAAGGATTTACACTTTCGCTCTTGCAGCAGTTCTACTGTGCTGGGCGGCAGGACAATCTTCCGTGTGCCGGCGTAGGTCTTGGTATCTCCTGCCACCAGCCTGCCACCCTTTCCCGATGAAGAGTGCGGCAGACTTTCAGGGTGCCGCCACGCTCATCAAAGTCGATCCACATGAGTCCGCAGATCTCACCTCGGCGCAGACCGGTGGTCAACTCGGTGTAGAAGAAGTCGTACCAGATTGTGTCTTTCCGGATCACATCCATAAAGATATTCAGCTGTTCTTCATTCAGAATCTTCATCGGCTGACGAATCACCTTAGGCAGCTCCACCTCATCAGCGGGATTGACAGGAATGAGTCCCTGGTCTCTTGCTGCTTTGAGTGCGTGGTGGAGCGTGGTGTGGATTCCGTG
>CATKXE010000200.1 GCA_949840465.1 uncultured Lachnospiraceae bacterium
AACTGCGGTATGTATAGAAAAAATATGAAGTTTGTCTGAGGGTGGCGGGAATCCGTTCCCAGCCCGTGCAACGGCCATAATGTCCCCTTTCGTGGGGACAGCATTTTGTTCCGGCTTCCCCGGCAGCCTGCCGGCGTCATCCGGCGGTAAACCCCTGCGGGGGCTGTTCCGCCGGATGGCCTGTCCTTTCTCTGAACAATAGAAAACACCCAGCATAAAGCAGCCGTCCTGGCTGCCTTTATCGGGTGTGTGCCGTAGTTTATCTTTTTACTTGCCGTAACTGGAAAAAGCGGGCGCACTGCAATCCACATTCATCGTGAAAAGCAGCACGCCCGCCAAAATGTATGTATCGCTTTTGTTCACTTTTACTGTTATGGGATACCAGCATTTCCTACTTTTTTCCAATAATCAGCAGCCACCTCTGGTCAAAGTAGATTTCCCCATCCTTTTGATACGGCATAAAGCCCGTCCTATCCTTTCCCGCTATTTCATCCATCATGCATCCGGTAATCTTTTCCTGCATGGCGTCTGCTGTTTTCGTCAGGTTCATCCATGCCTGCAGGTTCACCGGTATTTTAGTGCTTTCAAACTTCACCACATCCAAAGCATTTTCGAGAAACAGTCCCTTGATTTCCTCACGGCTCAGGTTTCTGACATGGGACGGATCACGCCATGTCTCAATTTCATCCTCCCTGCCCCGCAGTTCTTCCTGCGCCGCCTCCATGTCGATCAGAATCAGCTTTCCACCGGGACGAAGCACCCGCTTCATCTCAGAAAAAGGTTTCTGTACATCCGTAAAATGATGAAATGCAAGGCGGGAAATGACAATATCAAAACTTCCGTCCAGAAAAGGAAGGCTGCCTGCCTCGCCCTTCACAAAGACCATGTTATAGAGCTGCTTTTTGTCTGCTTCCATTTTCCCCGATTCCAGCATCGCCGGGGTCACATCAAGGCATGTCACCGATGCCGCATGAGGCGCCATGGCACGCCCGCAGGCACAGGTTCCGGCTGCTACTTCAAGAATGCGGTCCGTTTTTGAGATCGCCGCCTCCGACACCGTATAAGCCAGGTATTCCTCTTCCGAGAAGTTCATGGACGCATCATTGAAATTACCCGCCTGGATTGTAAACGACTCCTGAATCTCCTTTATATTTGTCCCGCTCATATTGATCCACCCTCCTTTTATCCTGCCCTGTATATTATCCAAAATAAGCATTGGAATCTTCCGGCGCCTGTTCCCGCTCTGTATCCGAATACTCCCGGATGCTCCGGCACACCGTGATCTTATAAGATTCGAACAGCTTCTCCCGCCCCTCCTTCTGGCTCATCCGGTGTTCCGCCACATTACGCCAGCGCTCCACCGCCGCTTCATCCGTCCACACATTCATAGACAGAAGTTTCCCTTCCTCATTCAGGCTGGTGAACCGCTCCGCACGGATAAACCCCTCAAACCCTGTGAGCATGGGTTTCAGCATCGCCGCAAGGTTAAGATATTTTTGCATCCCCTCTTTTGTAGGTTTCACTTCTAGCCATGAGCAAAACTCCGCACATCCAGTATTTATGCGGGTTTGCGAGGCATGGCAACCTCTTTTATCACTTCAAATTTATAGTAACAACCAGCTCCTAAATGGTATAATTAAGTTGTCAAAATCAATTCACCGAAAGGAGCTGATTATTATCTACCGTCAGGAAATT
>CATKXE010000201.1 GCA_949840465.1 uncultured Lachnospiraceae bacterium
GACTTAAATCCAGACAACCCCGAAGCCGAGGCAAGGTTCAAGGATATCGTCGAGGCGTATGAGACATTGGGCGATCCCGCAAAACGCAGGAAATATGATGCAAATATGATACAAGCGTCTGCTACGATGGGGACAGAGCCCAAAGCACAAAAAGCCGCACGCAGTGCAGGCGCCGCGCAGGGCGTCAGCTTTGGTAATTTTACAAGGGATATGGAGCGCTATTTCGGATTTTCATTTCAGGCTGACCAGCAGAACGGAAAACAGGCTTCGGGAAACGGCGCGGACAAAAACAGGAAAAATCCGCTGGACGTGACAGACATGTTCGAGGCGTTTATGAAGATAAAGTGAGGGAGGAGCGAATCATGAAGTTTTTTCTATTAGGTACAGATAAGGGAAATCACATTCCCTATTCCATTAATAAAAACAGGATAATTGATATCCGGTATACGGACAGGCGGCATTCCTATAAAATACCGGATGGATGTGTAGTTGACATGCAGCTTCCCATGGAAGCATTTTTTCCCGATCTGCTTATAGGCCCGCTTTTGCTGACAAGTAGAGTTTTTGCGAATGTTATAGATATGTATGTGCCAGGAACAATATTTAAAATTGTTTTTCTGCTTGAGTATGAAAGCGGTGTGAATGCTATATATCATATGCCCTTTTTAGAGGAGGTGGATTGTTTATCAGATCAAACGATAAAAAACCATGGTGGCACAGGACTGGTTCAAATTGTAATGGAAGAAGAAAAGGTTGCTGCGAAACCTATATTCAGGATAGCAGGATATACACACCCATATGTGATAGGACGCTTGGACTTTGTTGAAAGTATATTAAGGAGAGGCGTGGAGGGAATTACATTAGAAGAAGTTAACCTGGTATAAAGGGAGAGAAAGGAGAAAGCGGAGAATGTGTAAGATACCTGATGAAGTAAGTGCGGATCTGGTGGAGGCTGTGAAAGAAATGACAGCAGCGATCATGGCAGAAATTATTAGTGATGATCAAAATTATGCAGTAGATGGGGCAGTGATTCGTTGTGATAACATGAGCGAAGAGCCTGTTGTAATAAAATATGAAAATGGAAAATTGAAAATGAGTGTAGCAGGGGCAGAAATTAGTAAGGAAGTGACGGAGGGTGAATATGAGGAAGGGTACGAGGAAACTTATGAAGCAGGCGAAGAAGTAATAAGGACATTATCTGCGGTCCATGCAACAAATCAGACCAGTAATGGCCTTGCATTTGCGACAGTTTCAGATAGTATCTGCCTGCGCGATAAGGAGGAGAACGGTTTGGAGGAGGAGGCAAGTATAATTAGTACGGGAAATTGTAAGATACTAAGAGAGTCAGATATATTGGATATAGAAACTCGAAAAGAAAAAGCTAAATTATTCGGAACATGTTATTGTCTCATGAAACCAGTCATCGAATGGACAAATCCTATTTGCGTAGAGAATTTAGCGGGACTTCATGAAGATAATTTCACTGCGGCAGGTGCAGGCAGAATTCTGGATGAGCCAACGTATTGTCCGATACAGGAACATCATAAAACGATGGAATGGGATACAGTCAATGGAAAACGGGAAGGGCTGACAAGATACTCCAAACTGCTCTGTACAAGGGGAGGAGTCATAACTATTAAATGGTCAGGTCAATCTCAGGATGGGGAGAATCCATATAGAGCAGCGTTAG
>CATKXE010000202.1 GCA_949840465.1 uncultured Lachnospiraceae bacterium
AGGATACGGAAGAGGTCGCTGGCTGATTTCTCATAACCGGAACCCAGGTATTGGTGGTTATAAGTAATGCCTGGATTGTGTCCTTCTAAAATTGTGGAAGTTTTTGCAAGCTGGATCCGGTCGCCCTCTTCAGTCACTACATCCTGTACACCAGACATAGCATTCTGGCGCGCCTGTGGAGAAAACTGAGGCAGGGAACCGGAGCTTTGTATCTGCTTCCCGGCTTCCGCCTGCTTCGGCAAAGCCCCGCCTTTCCCGGAAGGCAGAGGAGTGCCGCCCTGGATCTGGTCGCCCAGAATTTCGCTTAGCAGTTTTTTCACATCCTCTTCCGAAGCAGCTTTTAGCTTTTCTCTGGTGTCCTCCACCATTGGTTTGATATACTCCCAGAGAATCCCCAGAATGTGGTTGGAGGCATGGAGCCGGTCTTTCACATCATCCGAGTAGATAGATTCTTCCACATATGGTACGCAGTCCTCCAGGTAATCCAGATAGGGACCGGTGTAACCGTGGAGATTATTAACTGTACCTGCCCTGCAGTATTGCAGGAGAAGGTTTGCCACAATAGCAAAATCCGAGAATCCATTGTCAATCTGGCTCTGAAGGGACGGCATCAGTTCATTCATCCGCAGGCAGTTCAGCTCGATCCCCTGCTTAAAAATGCCGGGATAGGCGTCACACATACGGGCTTCAATGTAAATGTCTTCTAAAATATTGCTGATATGGGAGGCGCACTCAGAAAGCGTCAGGCATACAGCCTTGTCTTTTTCATGCGCGGCTTCCAGCATTTCCTCACAGCTTTCCTGGTACTGGTCATTGAAAGACGGTTCTTCTGGATAGAAAGAGCAGTTTTCCATGCTACGCAGATACAACCCAAGGGTTGTGAAGTCCGTAAATAACAGATGTGCTGTTTCATGTCCGTTCATTCCCACGAGGCTTTCGGAGCGCAGCATCCGGGACGGGAAACTCTGGGTAATGGAGTTGCCGGCATTGATGTGGATCTTATAGTTATCCGTATAAGCAAGCCCGGCGCCAGCGAAATCGTCCCACTCCATCAGCGTCTGCAGTCCCTGGCGGTAGCGGCCGGTAGCCGCTTTCGCCATAGAGGACAGGTATTTCTGGTAGGCAGAGGACAGGAACAGTTCTTCATCCGTCAGGGTAAGTGTCTGATCCTTGATCATCTGCTGTAGTTTTTTCTGGTTGCTGTTCAAAATTCATTCATCCTTTCTTTTCATTATTTTTAAAACACTTTTTCCGTCAGAAGTTCTTCCATGGTACAGCAAAAATACAGCGCCATACGGTAAGTGATATAGGTTGGCGGAAGGACTTTGCCGGATTCGTAATTCATGATGGCTTTCCTCGGTACGTGCAGAATTTTTGCCAGTGTTTTCTGGGAGAGCCTCCACCGTTTGGATTTCCGGAGATAAGAGAGATTGGCCGCGAAGACCTTGCGCATCTCTTCTTCTGTAATCTGATAATCCCTCATAACATGCCCCCCTTTACGCCGCAAGGATGGAATCCAGACAGCCGTTTTCCACTTCCTGTCTGCTCTCCGCATCTGCCGAAACAGAGGATAGAATCGTGTAGTGGGCGGCTTCCCGGATATCCCCGCAGACCATGAAGGACTGCACCCAGGAGATCAGCTCCCGGACTCCGCAGCATCCGTCTGTGATCAGGTTCTCG
>CATKXE010000203.1 GCA_949840465.1 uncultured Lachnospiraceae bacterium
CGGTTGCCTGCAGCGGTGTTGTATATGAAGCGGAGAAAAAGGACATTTCCGTGTCGGTGGACTGCCCGGATGGCCTTCGCCTTTCCCATGACAGCAAGTGGACGGCGGAGGCTTTATTCAATCTGCTGGATAACGCGGTAAAATATACTCCGGCGGGAGGGGGAATCCACATTTCAGCGGTACAATGGGAAATGTATGTGAAGCTGGATGTGTCCGATACCGGTAAAGGTATCCCGGAGAGTAATCAGGCCGCCATCTTCCGGCGTTTTTACCGGGAGGAGGAAGTACACGAGGAACAAGGGGTAGGCATCGGCCTTTATCTGGCCCGTGAGATTGTCACAAAGCAGGGCGGTTACATGAAAGTGACTTCGGAAGTCGGCAGGGGATCCACATTCTCTGTTTTTCTTCCCTGCAGATAATGAATTTTTTTACTGCTGTAACATTTCGCGGACATTTGGGTTTTACAATATCCTTATCAACAGGAAAAGGAGTATTTGATTATGAACGTATTGGAGACAATCGACCTGAAGAAATATTATGGCAGCGAGCCAAACATCACCCGGGCTCTGGACGGCGTCAGCCTGTCTGTGGAACAGGGGGAGTTTGTGGCGGTGGTGGGGACCTCCGGAAGCGGCAAGTCTACCCTGCTCCACATGATGGGCGGACTGGATACGCCTACCTCTGGAAGCGTGGTTGTCCGCGGGGACGAGCTGGCGAAAAAGAATGATGAGGAGCTGACTATCTTCCGTCGCCGCAACATCGGCTTTATCTTCCAGAACTACAACCTTGTCCCGATCCTGAATGTCTATGAAAATATTGTCCTGCCCGTGGAGCTGGACGGCGATACGGCAGATGAAAAATTCATGGATGAGATTGTGGGGATGCTTGCATTGGAAGATAAGCTGAATAATATGCCGAACAATCTCTCCGGAGGACAGCAGCAACGTGTCGCTATCGCACGCGCCCTGATTACCAAACCAGCTATTATTTTGGCAGACGAGCCGACCGGCAATCTGGATTCCAGGACCAGCGCCGATGTGCTGGGGCTTCTGAAACGCACCAGCATGGAGTTTAACCAGACGATTGTGATGATAACCCACAACAACGAGATTGCCCAGCTTGCCGACCGCATAGTCCGAATCGAGGACGGCAGGATTGTTGGAGGAGGAAGGCAAGCGCGAAGCCAGGAACCGGAAAGAGGGCGCGGCCTCGCAGGGGAGGTGGCAGATCATGACATGGCCTTTTGAGAACGATACCAGTTCTGTTGTAAAGAAACTGGCAAACAGAAGCATGAAGGCAGATAAGAGAAGCAGGCTGCTTTTGCTCTTTACGATTGCGCTCTCTGTCTGCATGGTATTTTCCATCATTTTAATCTCGTCAGGCGTACAGGAAAAATTTAAAAATACCCAGAGAAACAAAGCGCAGATTGGCATTTTGGGAATTACAGACGAGCAGTCGGCACGGCTGCTTGAAAAGAAAGATGTTTTATGGATTGGCGAGTACTCTGCAATCGGCCTGTTTTATGTGGAGAACAAGACCGTCACGGTTGCATATGGGAACCAGGATTATTTCCTGCATCAGGAAGAAAAGACTTTGCAGGGGAATACTCCGCAAAAGGTGAATGAGATCATGCTGCCGCAAAATTATAT
>CATKXE010000204.1 GCA_949840465.1 uncultured Lachnospiraceae bacterium
ATTTGAATTTCAGTATGGTTTGATATTTTTTGGAGTCAAGCCCTGATAATTCCATACATATAAAAAAGCAAATCCATCCGCTATCGGTTACAGGAGCATAGCGGATGGATTTATTTTTTCTTTGCATGCCCCCCAGACTTCGGAAGCGAAACCCTCCGCCCTGTTTATTCTGTACTTCGGGGAACAGCGCGGGCAGTTTGAAGGAAGCAAACAGATCTTTTTTGTCTGCACCTCCATGATGATCGGCCGCGGCAGCCGCCAGGAGGACATGTCAACATGTCCTCCCGGCTCGTTGCTTCAAGGGAATTAAAACTGAATCCCTTTTCCACTGCAGTCATTAATATAAGATACTACTTCTTCCAGCTTTCCGACCGCTGCCTGCATCTCTTCCCAGTCGTCTCCCCTGAGTTCCCTGGAAACCAGAATGCTCTTTACTGTTTTTAACTGTTGAATCATCTCTGCATTTTTTGACATCTTTTCCACCTCACCATTTCCCCTGTCCCGGATAATCCCTGAATCAAACTCTGACTGTTTCGCACCAAAACCCGTTTATGAGAAATCGATTCCTTCTATAATATTATAGCTGTTCACGAAATTTTATCGCTCCGGTCTGAGCATCCATGCTATCCACAATTGCAAGCGATTCTAATTGAAAGCCTAAATTACGGATGATACGCCCTCCTGACTGAAATCCTTTCTCAATCGCAATCCCGATTCCCGACACCGTGGCGCCCGCCATCTGTGTAATCTGGATCATCCCCTGCAACGCGCATCCGTTTGCCAGAAAATCATCTATAATCAACACCTGATCCTGCTCGCTCAAAAACTTTTTCGAGACGATTACATTATTTTTGCACTTGTGCGTAAATGATTCCACTTCAGCCACATACACATCTCCGTCCAGATTGATGCTTTGTGTCTTTTTCGCAAAGATGACAGGCACATGGAAATGCCGCGCTGCCATACAGGCAATTCCGATCCCCGAAGCCTCTATTGTCAAAATTTTACTGACAGGTTTTTCTGCGAAACGCCGTTTAAATTCTTCTCCCATCTTGTCAAACAATTCAATGTCCATCTGATGGTTCAAAAAGCCGTCTACCTTCAGAACATTTCCTTCTTTTACAACGCCTTCCTTTAAAATCCGTTCCTCTAAAAAATTCATCTTTCGTCCCCTTTCTGCCATTTTACAGCCGATTTGCACGGCAGGGCCGCCGCCTGCACAGCCAACCGTTCCTTACAATACTCCACTGCCTCCTGAGCGCCTTTGGTTTCATCCAATATCACTATTTCTTTAAGTATATTTTCAAAAAGATGGATTGTCAATATTTTCTAAATTCTTATACAAAAAACCGGATGAATGATCATCCGGTTTTTTGTAATGAGCGTGCGGGGATTCGAACCCCGGACAACTTGATTAAAAGTCAAGTGCTCTACCACCTGAGCTACACGCCCGCAGTAATATGAAATTCTATTCCAAAATATCCTGTAATAACTGGGCTAGCTGGATTCGAACCAGCGAATGCAGGAGTCAAAGTCCTGTGCCTTACCGCTTGGCGATAGCCCATCAAA
>CATKXE010000205.1 GCA_949840465.1 uncultured Lachnospiraceae bacterium
AAATCTTTTTCAAAAAGTTCTTGACATATCACCAGAATGCTATCAATCAAGCCGCAGCCGCTCAATAATGCTCGCCCTGACCATCCTCCTGTATACAACGACCGGTATCGTCACAGTCAGAATGAAAAGGAACGGATATAAAACCAACATCGGCCACGCCACAAAGTGATATGTGAAAAACCAGATGCTGGAGGATATCCCCCTTACAATCACCAGGGAAAGGAATCCTCCGAAGACTACAGACGCAGCGATTGTCCCTGCCGCATAATAAAGCCCTTCATAAGAAAGCATACTTTTTAGCTGTTTCCCCGTCATACCGATACTCTGTAACATGGCAAATTCTTTCCTGCGCGTAAGAATACTTGTCAGTACGGAATTTATAAAATTTGCTATTCCGATAAAGCCGATCAAGACACTCAACGTACCGCCGATTGTAACGATTAAGGAAGTCAGACTGTCAAAGGACTCTTTATAGGTTCCTCTGGAATCAAAATCCATATTCGGTTCTGCATTTTCCACGTAACTGCCCAGAAACTCTTCCATCTCCGTTTCCCTGCCGTCTTTCACATTGAATGGGAAACCGACCAGATGAGGGGTATCGCAGAGCTTCCGAAAACGTTCTGTCGGCAGGTAGAATCTCGACGCACCCGTGTGACGGGTAGTAGCCGTATTCTCATTTGTGCGGACCTTCGCCATAACCGTAAGGTCAAAACTTCTGTCTCTGGAAATATGTGTGCCATCCACATTCAGATGGTTGAAATGTATCTTGTCCCCGACATTCACCTCCGGATTGTCGATCACGTTTCCATTATCATCACACTCAACATTAAACAGAACATAATCTCCTGATGCTAACGCCTGCCAGTCTATTGTTCCCTCTATGACCTCCATAGAATCCAGCAGAAACTCATCCGCGCCGTACAAATCAACATACGGGTTCCCGTCAGTATCCTTATTGTAGTTGGCAAACGCCTGACTGGAGGCGGAGAATGCTTCCTCCAGAATCCGCGAAGTATAAAGCCGGCCGCCGTCTTCAAAACTGTCTTGCCGCCGCACCGCTTCTATAAATGACTCCGACAGCTCATACTCGCTTCTTTCAAACCGATACTGGAAATAATCTGCAGAAGAAATCAAAAAATCCACATCCATAAATTTTGAAATATATTTGTCAATATCAAATCCTGCCGTTAATGTAAATACGGTATTGAACAGCACCAGGCTCAGCGTCATGGATACCAGAACAAGCACGGTACGTCTGCGGTTCCTGCCCAGGTTCGCCAAAGCCATTCGATGAATTTTCGCCCCTTTTGTTGACTTCTTATCCGCATTCTTCTTCCCAAAGGCTCCAGGGTCATTTTCCGTATACCGGATTGCCTCAATCGGAGACGCCATTCCCGCGATTCTGGCAGGCCTGCGTACACTGATGAAAACTGTGATCAGGGCAAATACTGCCGAGCCGATAAAAATATAAGGATTGGCCGTCACCTTGATTCCCGCTTCTGAGGTATAGCTGGTTCCATTCATCAGGAAAGGTAC
>CATKXE010000206.1 GCA_949840465.1 uncultured Lachnospiraceae bacterium
ATGCTCAGGGAATGCGGGATTGACCTGCGGATGTGCGTGACGGTCTTTGTCGGCGGCGGCTCGATCCTGCTGTCCAAAATCATCGAAAAGGTGTGGCAGAGATACCGGGGAGAGTATTACGTGATCAATGATTCCAAAGTAAACGTGCTGGGATATAAGAAAAAGTATCTGTATGACAAAAGCATGCAATGATCTGGGGAGGCGGTTTTATGGGAAAACAGAATGAATACCGTTTTAACCTGAAATTTGATGAAACCGATGAAGACCACCGGCGTGTCAGTGAATTTCTGAACAGATGTGGAAGGAAAAAGGCAAGATATGTGGTGAAGGCAATGCTGGCCTACTGGGCACTGCAGGATGGAGAGTGCCCTGCCGCCGCGCAGCCTGCGGAAAGGGAAATGAGAAAAAAAGAAGTCGTCCGGGAAAGTGCGGGGGAGGGCATAATGGAAAAAAAATGTGACAGGCTGGTCTAGGTGGGCAGTGGGAGAACTGAGGAAATGGATCAGGAAGAGGCGGAGTTGATGATGCAGAACTATGCAATGTTTGATGATATGGAATGAAATTTTTCGCCCGTATGGCTGCAATAGCAGAAGTGGAAATGATAGCACAGGTTTTACGAAGGGATGAACGAATTGAGTGGTCATTAAGTTATCCAACCGTATAGGTGGAAAATTTATGTATGATATTGCGGAGAACAGGAAGGAGGGACACAGATATTTTATTAGATAAAGAATGCCGTTCCACACGGTTAGAGAGTGTGGGACGGCCGGATGGAGATAGAAAGCGCGATATGAGGAAAATTTTGGAATCAGTCGTGATTGCGGTTCTGGTGCTTGCGCTATTTCGTACATTTTTTGGAATCGCATATGTGAGCGGCGAATCAATGGGGTCTGTTTTTCGGGAAGGGGATATCATTTTATTCAGAAAATGGGGGACTCCCGAAAAGGGCGATATTGTGACGGCTTACATAGAAGATTTGGATTATATGGTAGTCAAAAGAATCTTGGCGGCAGAGGGAGACCGTATTACAATCCATCAGGGTAAGCTTTGTCTGAATGGCAAGGAGACGGCAAAAGCTGCCGCCGGGAAGCCGGATTGCCCGGAAATCTGTTTGCCTCCGGATCAGTATTTCCTGATCGGGGATCACCAGGACGTATCGCTGGATTCCAGGACATTTGGCTAATAGGCAGGGATGCGGTTTATGGGATTGTGATCTGTAAATTGCTATAACTGCTCCAGATAGGATTATGTATGGATTGCGCTGTCTATCTGAAAATATAAAATAGAAAACGTAAATAGCAAAGGTAAATGGCAAACAGGATTGTCATAGGTGATTTCTCAAGCTTAGAAATATTCTGTGGCAATGGAACGGAAATGGATTATTTTAGTGGAGGTGTGCAGGAATGAAGGCAGGAATGCTCTATGCTTTTAGCATTTTTGAATTAATAGGTTTAGGGTTACAGTGTTGGTATCAGGACGCGGGAAACGTAATGATCCTGGGAGG